>NZ_SCNC01000011.1:0-150928 GCF_005503635.1 Chryseobacterium sp. 2VB | reverse complement strand
TCGAAACTCAATAACCAGAACCTCATCATTCATCATTCATCATTCATCATTAACCACTTATCATTAACGACTCCTACCCTAGCCCTGATAGAAATGGTTACCCCGCAGCTTGCGTCGGAGGGTCGGTTTTAGGTGTGGAGCCCTTCGGCTTCGCTCAGGGTGACAGCGTTGGAGTGCACGGGCGCGAGGAGTAGGAATGGATAGCAGGAAATAGCTCCTTATAAAGTTCGAGAGTTGGAGAGTTGGGAATATGAAATTATAGTGATTGTATATAATGGTATACGGGATTGACAAACAGTTTCTGTAGAATGATTCACCTTCTCAACTGTAATAATAGATGTAATAATGATAAAAAGAGGCTAACATTTTTTTTGATTCCTTACATTTGTAGTGCATTCCGGTTTCTAAGGGATGAAATGAGTTTTATATATGACAGACAGAAAATATAAGGAAACGGTACATACAGATAACAACCAATACGACTATATTACGGTAACCCATGACGAAAATAACGTCAGAATCTATACTTTGAAAAATGGATTAAAGGTTTTTCTTGCTCAGAATTTTGATGCCCCAAGAATACAAACCTTCATTCCGGTAAGAACAGGAAGTAATAATGATCCGGCTGATAATACAGGGCTGGCACATTATCTTGAGCATATGATGTTTAAAGGAACTTCAAAAATCGGAACCCAGAACTGGGAAAAGGAAAAAGAACTTCTTGATCAGATCTCGGCTTTATATGAAGAACATAAAGCGGAACAGAATCCTGAAAAGAAAAGGGAAATCTACAAAAAGATTGATGAAGTTTCCCAGGAAGCCAGCCAATATGCCATTGCCAATGAATATGATAAAGCGATTTCTTCTCTGGGAGCCAGTGGTACCAATGCGCATACCTGGTTTGATGAAACGGTTTACAAAAACAATATTCCGAATAATGAACTTGAAAAATGGCTGAAAATAGAAAAGGAAAGGTTCTCTGAAATTGTCCTTCGTCTTTTTCATACTGAGCTGGAATCGGTATACGAGGAGTTCAACAGGGCGCAAGACAATGATACAAGACTTGTGAACTACGAACTGATGGATGCTCTTTTTCCCACTCATCCCAACGGGCAGCAAACAACGCTGGGAAAACCGGAACACCTGAAAAATCCATCGATGAAGGCTATTCATAAGTATTTTGATGAATATTATGTTCCTAATAATTATGCTATGGTATTGGTTGGGGATCTTGATTTCGATGAAACGATCCAATTAGTTGATCAGTATTTCGGGACTTTACCTTATAAAGAGCTTCCTGCAAAAACACCCATTACTGAACAGCCTATTACAGAAGTTGTAGCCAGAACAGTAAAAAGCCCTACTACTCCACGTACTCAGCTTGCATGGAGAACAGATAGCTATGGAACAAGAGAAGCAATGCTGGCTGATATAGTTGCCAATATTCTCAGCAACAGAGGAGAAGCCGGATTATTGGATCTACACATTAACCAGACTCAGAAGATGCTTTGGGCTCAAGCTTTTTCTGTAGGATTAAGACAGTATGGATATTTTTCTATTGTTGCGGTTCCTAAGGAAACACAGACCCTGGAGGAAGCAAAGAATATGGTACTGGATGAAATTGAACTGATCAAGAAAGGAGATTTTCCGGACTGGATGCTGCCAGCCATCATCAATGATTT
Source organism: Chryseobacterium sp. 2VB (assembly GCF_005503635.1). Classification (NCBI taxonomy): domain Bacteria; kingdom Pseudomonadati; phylum Bacteroidota; class Flavobacteriia; order Flavobacteriales; family Weeksellaceae; genus Chryseobacterium; species Chryseobacterium sp. 2VB. Next base: position 149,246 of record NZ_SCNC01000011.1, on the reverse strand, counting down.
CAAACTTCAGAGAATGAAAGGTCTTGAAACCGCCGAAGGTCTTGCCACCAATCTTTACGATTCTTATATAAAAGGAAGAACCTGGGAAGAGGAACTGAATGAAATGGATGAGTATGCTTCTTTCACCAAAGATGACGTAGTGAATTTTGCCAATGAGTTTTTCAAGGAAAACTATGTGGTTGTGAATAAAGAAAAAGGGGTAAACGACAAACTGATCAGGGTTGAAAATCCAGGAATCACTCCTGTTAAGATCAACCGTGATACGCAGTCAGAGTTTCTGAAAGAGATTTTAGCGGATAAAACTGAGGATATCAAGCCTGAATTTATTGATTATCAAAAAGAAATCGTTACAGATGAGCGTAACGGAAAGAAATTAAGTTTCGTAAAGAATAAATACAACGATATTGCTCAGGTACATTTCATTTTCTCTTTTGGAAGTGATCATGACAGAGATTTAGGGGTTTCAACTCAGCTTCTTCAGTATTTGGGAACTGATACCCTTTCGCCGGAGGATTTAAAAAAGGAATTTTTCAAAATCGGAATCAGCAATGATTTTAAAACAACGAACAATCAGCTGACCATCTCACTGAGCGGACTGGAAGAAAATATAGAAAAAGGAATTGCCCTTCTTCAGCATTGGATGCGCGATGTGCAGCCTGATCAGGAAATCTATAATCAGTTTGTGGGAACAGTACTGGAAAACCGCCAGGCCATGAAGAAAGATAAAAACCGTATTATAACGGCCCTGAACAATTATACAAAGCTGGGCAGCAACTCGCGTTTTACGGATGTTATTTCTAAGGAAGAGCTTGAAAACAGCAGTGCTGAAGTTTTTACAGACAGAATGAAAAAGCTTTTCCAATATCCTTATCAGGTATTTTTCTATGGTAAAAATTTTGAAACCTTTACAAAATACATTGGTGAGTACATAGAACCTGAAAGCCTTCAGATACCGGAAGCCAAACTGTATCCGGAACCGGCAACCGGAGGAAACGTGTATTTCATCAACTATGATATGGTTCAGATGGAAATGAGCAAGATTGGTAAAGGAAACAAGGTGAACCCGCTTCATTTTGGAAAAATCAATGTTTTCAATGAATATTTCGGAAGAGGGTTATCTTCCATTGTTTTCCAGGAGATGCGGGAAAGTAAAAGTCTTGCCTACTCTGCTTATGTTTCTTATGCCGCGAACTCGGAACTGAACCATCCCAATTATGTAACGACCTATATCGGAACCCAGCCTGACAAGCTTATGATCGCTGTAGATACCCTGAATGAACTGATGAACGAGCTTCCGGAAGTTCCTATTCAGTTTGAGAATGCCAGAAATGCAGCTTTGAAACAGATTGCTTCAACAAGGGTTACCCGAAACAATATATTCTTCAATACCTTAAGACTGCAGAAATTAAATATCTATCATGATTTCAGAAAAGATATTTATGAACAGATCCAGCACTTGGCATTTGAGGATATCAAGCATTTTTATCAGACAGAAGTCAAATCAATACATTTTAACACCGCTATTATCGGCAAAAAAGAGAATCTTGATATGGAAGCTGTCAACAAAATGGGGATATTTAAAGAAGTAAGTCTGAAAGATATTTTTGGACATTAAAAAACAAACCGCCTGATCATTCTATCGGGCGGTTTGTTTTTTTATAAGTAATGAATGATAATTGATCACGTGTAGCTCATCATTCATCATTCATCATTCATCATTCATCATTCTATTACGTCATCATGCAATCTCCGTCACCATCCTGATAGTTTGGGTTAAAATGACCGGGAAGCAATTCCAAAAGATTTTTATGAAACAGGTACTCCCTTTTAAAATCACGTTCATAGATAGGGGAAAATACTTTTGACTGTTGTATTTCCCTGTTTAGTACGGTTTGATAAGAAGTAAAGCCTTTTACTTTATGACTCACGATGAAATACTGTAAAAACCGGATAACCTCATCGAAATTACCGTCCGTAAAAAGGTAAGGTATTTTAAGATAGCCATCACGGAGCTGCAGCAGAAAACAGGATGTAATCTTGTTATTTTTATTTAAAATTTTGATCCAGAAATATTTAAAGCTGTCGGCAAAACTTGAAAACAGGTATTTTTCATCTTTTTTGCCTTCCAAAACCCAGGGATTTTCTATAAAAGAATTGATTTCGTCTGCATTGCGCATCCCGGGAAACCTATTCATAAAATCTGCACTTTCTTTGTCGATGTGATCCAGAACTTCATATTTAAAATCTGGTTTTGGTGCGGCCAGGTTCTTTATTGAGATCACTCCATTGGCAGCAGCATCCAGAATTTGAAAAAGAGGTTTCAACGGTTGTGTTTCCGGTTTCTTTTCAGGAATCATTTTAGCGGCATCGGTTCTGAAGTAGTAGCGTTTGCCTTCTTTGGGAAAAACATAGTCAAAAACACCCATAATATTGTAGAGTGCTTCTGCTTCTTTGGTAAATTCTGTAATGGCAATCCGGCCTTCGTATTCTTCAAAAACTTTTTTCAGCAATGCTTTCGCCGGTCTTTTTTTTCTGTATTCCGGGTTTACATACAGGGTACTGAGCCAGGCATAGCGGATTTCTTTTCCATCAATGATAAAACAATCCGGAAAACATCCCACATAACCGATCAGTTTTTCTTCATAAAAAGCAAGAATAAGAAGTGTATCTTCGTCTGCTGCTTTTGGATTCTGAATATGAGACAGCGCACGGTGTCTGGTAACCGGAAGGAAATCATACTGCCGGAAAGCTCCGGAGGATATAAAATCTTCCAGTTCTTTTCTATTGAATGTTTTCAGCGCTATCATTTTCTCACAATCGTATTTTTATTCATCAGGCTTTTCAATCTGAAATAAGCTGTTTCTTTTTTCAATATCCGAGCTCCACTCTCTCCCATTTCCATAGGAATTCTTTGAAAGTTTCTCTTCACACTGTCCAGTTTTATACCGGCACACCCAAAGCTGCAGTAGATCTCTTCATTTTTATAAAGTTCATCAAAAAAATCTTTCTTTACTTCAAAATCGGTAAACGGGAATGCAAAACTTTCGTACAAAAAACCATTTTCTTTTAAATAGGCAAAGGTTCTGTCAGTTGTTGTCATCTGTTCTTTCAAAGACAAATCGCCATATTTGGGATGATCCCAGCTGTGCGAAGAGATTCCGAAGCCTTTTCGGGTAAGTTCTTTTAATTGATCCGTACTTAAATAAGGTTGGTACTGTTTTGAATAGGCTTTAAAATCTACCTCAAGTTTTTCACCAAGCTGATCCAGAATATCTTTTTCCTGATAATTTATGGATAAAATTTTCTTTTGTAAAATCCTTCTATCCATATTTTTCAACGACAGGATAAAATAAATTTCGGGATCTATGGTTTTTATTTTTTCAGCAGCATCGGCAAGCAGGCTTGCCTTACATCTGAACATCATCTCTTTATTATCAATGAAAGCAGGATTGATAAAATTACAGGCATAAATTCCTTTACGTTCCAAAATGGGAGCCGCAATATCATAAAACTCTCTGAAACCGTCATCAAAAGTTAAAAGGGCAATTTTTTTTGAAGGCTTAAAACTTCCGGCCCTATAATCCTTAAATTCCTGCCAGTTCACAAACTGAAAATTCCTGGCCATATGATCAAGATCTTCTTCAAACTGCTGAGTCGTTTTATAGCGGATCACATGTTTTAAATGAGGAAGTTCTTTGTCGGAAACACTGTGATAAAGTGGCAGACAATAGTCCAGCGGAAATGATTTTCCGATATTCCCAGTTTCAAAAGCTGCCAAAACATTGATGATCCTTTCTTTCATCCTATTGTAAATAAAAAAGAATCTATTCAAAACTCAATTCAAATAGATTCTTAAAGGTATAACTTTTAAAATTATTTTATGATCTTCATTTCATCAACAATCCACTTTGAATCTGCGAACTTATCAATGATGAAAAGAATATATTTTGTATCTACCATGATGTTTCTGCTGAAACGCGGGTCATAATTGATATCACTCATCGTTCCTTCCCACTGTCTGTCGAAATTCAATCCGACAAGGTTTCCGTTAGCATCAAGAGCCGGGCTTCCCGAGTTTCCTCCGGTTGTATGGTTGGTAGCAGTGAATCCTACTGGAACATCACCCGTTTTATCTTTATAGATTCCGAAATCTTTTTTGTTGTAAAGATCAATCAGTTTCTTTGGAACATCAAATTCATAATCTCCGGGAACATATTTTTCCATTACCCCTGCAAGGTGAGTCTGGTACCCGTAAGAAACGGCATCTCTAGGAGTAGAACCTTTTACTTTACCGTAAGTTACACGAAGTGTTGAGTTCGCATCCGGGAAGAATTTTCTGTCTTTATCCGTCTGCATCTGCTGCGCCATGAATTTTTTCTGCAGAGCATCAATTTTTGCCTGCATTGAAGTGTATTGCGGATCTGCAGTTTTCATATAGGTTTCCTTCATAGAAACATATAATTGATAAATAGGGTCTTTCTTTAAAGTCCTGATCAGTTTATCCTGATTAGAAAATGCTTTATCAATATCAGCAGTTAAAGTTCCTCCGTTTACGGCAGTTCTTCCTGTAATGACAGAGTTTTTAGACATGTCTTCTACAACAGGAATATTAGCGTTCTCATCTTTATATTTGCTGAATCCTGCCGGTAAAAACTGAGGTGCCGTTTTATTAACGTACAAAGCCAATAGTTTTGCAGTTACTTTTGCATCAAGCTCAGCACTGTAATCTTTATAGAAAGAAGTTAATTTCGTTTTCAGCTTTGATAGTTCTTTTTCATCCATTCTTCCTGCTTCTACAGACGCAACGAAATCATAATAATCACCAGCTAATTTCAAAGTCTCCGCATTTTTGATTACTTCTGTATAGTAAGCGTTGTTTAATGCATAAGGAGCCTGATCATTGTACAATTTATTCAGCTGATCCAAAGTATTTTTGATCTCAGGATTTTTAGCGACCAAAGAACCTTCATACATTACTTTCTTTTCTACAGCATTGGATTTTTTCAATCCTTCTACTTCACCGATCCATTTTTTCCAGTAGTTGGCTACTGAAGCATATTTTGAAGCATATTTGATACGGGTTTCATTGTCAACACGCATTTTTTCGTCCAACGTTTTCAGAGCCACATCACGTACCGCAATTCTTGCAGGGTCAATATCTTTCATGATCTTCTCTACAGCGATTGCAGGAAGGTATTCTGTAGTTCTTCCCGGGAATCCGAAAACAAAAGTAAAATCGTTCTCGTTTTTATCTTTGATAGAAACCGGTAAATAGTGCTTTGGAACGTAAGGCACATTGTCTTTTGAATATTCTGCAGGTTTGTTGTTCTTGTCTGCATAAATCCTGAACATCGAGAAATCTCCGGTGTGTCTCGGCCAAACCCAGTTGTCTGTATCGCTTCCGAATTTACCGATGCTTTGAGGAGGAGCTCCTACAAGACGGATATCTTTATACGTTTCGATGGTATAAGCATAGTATTTGTTTCCATAATACATTGGTTTTACCATGATCGACTGGTAAGATTCAATTTTTTGAGAGTTTTTATACACCTCAATATTGTTGTTGATCTTTTTAGTAAGTTCAGGTTCTGTAAGATTGTCCGTACCTTCTAAAATAGGATCAGTAACTTCTTTTATATCTACAATAAAATCTACTTTTACTCCTGGGTTAGGAAGTTCACCATCTGTATTTTTTGCCCAGAATCCGTTTGAAAGAAGATCATTCTGAACGGTAGAGTGTGACTGAATCTGCCCAAAACCACAGTGATGGTTCGTTAAAAGCAATCCTTTAGGCGAAATAATTTCTGCAGTACATCCGCCGTTAAACTGTACAACCGCATCTTTAATGCTTGGTTTCTGAGGATTGAAAATATCTTTTGCAGAAATCTTCATTCCTAAATCCTTCATTTCCTTTTCATTCAGCTCTGTAGGAATCCACATTCCTCCATATTGTTGCGCAAATGCCATTGCAGCTGGCAAAAGAAATACAGATAAAAGTATCTTTTTTGTCATAATCAAAATTTTGCCCCAATTTACAAAGAAAAATATGAACATGCTTTATAAAACGGGGGGAAAAGTTACTAAGAGTTCGTTTTTGAAAATAGAGATCGTCAATAGTGAATTTGCTTCGCAAGTGAATGGTGAATTTTTATAATCAAACAGTAAGTAAATTCATTAAAAATTGACAAGCGAAGCGAATTGGCTATTCACCATTCACAATGCATTCAAAAGTTGAATCGTCAATGGTCAATTTGCTTCGCAAGTGAATGGTGAATTTTTATAATCAAACAATAAGTAAATTCATTAAAAATTGACAAGCGTAGCGAATTGACTATTCACCATTGCTCAATCTGCTGTTCAATGTTCTTCTGGCTCAATTTTTGTTGATTGGAAGTAACTTTATTATTAAAAACATCCTTAAATTAATTATTATGATGAAAAGTAAGATGCTCATGTTGGGAATGGCATCAGCTCTGTTCCTTGCTTCATGTTCTAAAAAAGAAACCACTGAAACAACAGCGACTACAGATTCTGCTACGGCTGTACAACCTGTTGCTGCAGACAGCATCACTAAAGCTACTCCTACAGCTGCTGGTGATACGTCTGAAAATGCTCTGGACTGGGCCGGAACTTATGAAGCAACAGTTCCTTGTGCAGATTGTCCGGGAATCAAGACATCTTTAACATTGAATGATGATAAAACATTCAGTATCACGGAGGAATATCTTGAGAGAAATTCAAAAAATCAGGATAAAGGCTCTTTTGAATGGGATGCTACAGGAAGCATGATTACTTTAAAAGGGAAAACAGCCCAATATAAATATAAAGTGGGTGAGAATATGTTGATCCAACTGGATATGGAGGGAAAAGAGATCAATGGCCCTAACAAAGATCTTTATGTATTTAAGAAAAAATAAAAGTAAAGGCTTCGGCCTTTACTTTTTTTGCTTTTTTACCGTCTAAAACTGATACGCTTTAATTTTCGGATCATCCACCAGACGGCCGATGACTTCCTCATGATGGCTATTTTTTCCGGTAAGCCTCCATATAACGGTAAAGCTTTCCTGGGAATACTGCTGTTTAAGCATCTGATATCTTAAATGATTTTCTTTAAATATATTTTCACAATATTTAATATCCTGCGAGTCTGTTACAGCAATTTTGTATTCCCTTACTTTATTATAATTATCAATAAAATTCTGGAGATAAGTCAGGGCACTTAAAATAAGTAATACCAACGTAGTTCCCAACAATGCAATATAAACATAACCGGAACCTACAGCCATTCCAATAGAAGCAGTTGCCCAGATAGTAGTTGCTGTGGTAATTCCTTCAATTTTATTATCGCTTTTGAAAATGACTCCTGCGCCCAGAAATCCGATTCCTGTAATAATATTGGCGGCAAGACGATCCGGATTGTCCACACCTATTTTTATAGAAAGTATGGTAAACAGGCAGGCACCAAAACATACGAGAATAAAGGTCCTGAGACCGGCCGACTTATTACGGTATTCACGTTCTGCACCAATAAACAGTCCTAGAATAACTGAAATAAGGATCAGCAGCAATTCATTTTTAATAAAGTAATGGTCCTGAAGAAAATCCATCTTTTATAATTTAAACTGAGAATAAATTTACAATAAATACTATTAAGGAACTATCTTTGCTGAGGAGATTTTGCGTTGCTGCCCCAAAAATTTGTTTCACGAAAAACTTTTGTAATGTTGCATTTTGATTGCAGGAATTATCTTGTATCAAAGGGATATTTATCAACGTGGGAAAATATCACTTATTAAAAAAATCAAAAAAAATAATACTTATATACAATTATGGATAAAGAAATTTCACACTTCTGGTTAGGATATTTCAAGAGTGAAGAAGACTTTTACAACTTTGTAGAAGAGGATGAAAATTACTATATAGAGGAAGAAACTGATGATCAGTATGTTTCCAGGTTTGCAGAATCACAGAGCATCAAATGGTTTGATGATGATTTTATAGAATATGGTTTTGAGGATGAAAGCCTCAGTCTTTATGATAAGTTTGCAGAGTATTCTTATGCTGACCAATGGCTTCCGGTTCTGGAAAATAAATTAAACGAACTCAGTCTGGATACGCCCGTAAATGCTATTATTTTCGCCACAAGATTTGTTATTCCTAATCCTGTTTCTGTAGAAAATGATGATTTTTCACTGCATTATATGGGAGAAATAGAATACGATATTTAATAACCAAAGCAAAACTGCTTTCTCAACACCGGCAACAAGTGATTTCATGATACGTGTGATCACTTGTTGCTATTTTATATCTATAATGAGGATGAAATAAGGTTACATTAAAAAAAATAAATCTATTTTAGCATGTAATGAATTTATATTCTACTCTACAAATCGGAGATTATCATATTAACCATTGTGAAGACGATCTTCTCATCAAAAAAATCAGTTCTGATAAGATTTTGTGTGCTGTGATGGATGGATGCTCTACAGCTATGGACAGTCATTTTGCGTCAACACTTACTGGAAAGATTTTACGTAAAATCATTATTGAAAACGGTTACAAGGCTTTATATGAAAAAGGCAGCCAGCAGAGTCTGGAAGAAGAGCTCAAAAAAATCATAAAAGGTTTATTCAATGAACTCAAATTTGTAAAAAATCATCTGATGCTGGACGAAAAAGAGTTGTTATCTACTCTTATAATCCTGATTTACGACATCACAAAGGACGAAGGATTCATCCTAGCCATTGGTGACGGAGTTGTCTGTATCAATGGAAATATCACGGAATTTGACCGTAATAATAGACCGGATTATTTAGCTTATCATCTTTATGAAGACTTTGAAGAATGGTATTCCCGTCAGTCTCAGAAATTATTTTTTGATTGTCTGGATGATGTTTCCATTGCTACTGATGGTATTTTGAGCTTTTCAAAAATTAAAAAAACGAATTCTGAAGAAATGATCAATTTTGCTGAATATTTAATGATAGACCGTCAGAATAGCCAAACTGAAGAAATGCTTAACAGGAAACTAAAGCAGTTGGAACATCAGTACGGAGTAAAACCTACAGATGATTTAGCTATTGTAAGAATGATAAAATAATTCAGATATTTGAACATCATGAAAGAATCCAAACCTCATCAATTCTACTCTTTTCTGAAGAGATGGCTCATTATTACCATCTTTATTTCAGTGGTTACATTCTTACAATTTTACTGGTCAATGGGAACCCTTTCAGAACGTGTTTCAAGCGGCTGTATAGACTGTTCATTTTTTGAAGATGCGGTGTATATATCCCTTATAGCCGGTGGGTTCTTATCAATTGTCTTTTCTCTGCTTTTCTTTGTTAAAAAGATTATCTTCAAGGTTTCAGTCGAATTCCTGTTGCTGATCTTTGTCTGGTTATTTTGGAACTACACCCTATTTGTAGACAGGGAATCTTCCTGGAGTAATTACGACTTCAATTCGGAAATGCAATATACAGTTTCACTTTCCTTTCTTCCTGTTACCGTACTGGGATGTTTGTGTGTCGTAATTTTACATTATCAGGAAATAAAAGCTAGATTTGTATCTTAAAAACAAAAACCATTGAAAAAAATCATTTCCTCTTTACTTTTTGCTTCTTTAATTGCTTATTCATGTAACAAAACCAAAACACAGACTCCGAAAAACTCTTCGGGCATTATAAAAAAGGATACGGCACCAGTTCAGAAGGAGCAGTTGACAGCAGGAAAACAAGTCTCAGATTTTGTATCCAATCCATATGAAATTCAATACGAAACCGAAGGTGATCTCAACCAGGACGGACTTCCTGATAAAGCATTGGTTCTTAGAAAAAAAGACGACACTTTAGCACAGAGAACCATGATAGTCCTTCTAAAGAATCCTGACAAAACATACCGGTTATTTAAAAGTTCTGAAACCGTTCTTCCCGATGAATACAATGAATCTGGCTATAAAATACACGATCCTGAAGACATCAGTATTGAAAAAGGAACATTGGATATCAATCTTTATGATATCGGACCTTATGGTAATCAGTTCAGTAAATTCAAATATGTGAATGACGACCTGATTCTTACCTATGTTGAAACGTATAATATGAGTGCGGGTTCCCACTCTGCCCTCTATTATGAGCCTATGAAAGGTAAAGTAACACTGGAAACAGTAAATACCATGGAAGAAGAAATGCCGTCTGAAACTAAAAAAATACAGGTAAAAAAAGAAAGATTCTTATTTGAAAATGTTTCTCCTGATGAAGTTGTCAGCAATGTTTATAATTCTGTAGGACAAGAGTAAGCTGTCCAGTTCTAACAAAATAAAACTTCCGCCTACAAGACGGAAGTTTTTTATTTAAGGTATAATTTTAAGTATTTAATGTGCTTCAAGCCAGTTATTTCCTACTCCAATCTCTACCAATAACGGAACCTGTGTTTTCAGGGCACTTTCCATTTCAGTTTTGATCAGTTTTGAAGCGGCGTCAATCTCGTCTATGGGAGATTCAAACACCAGTTCGTCATGTACCTGAAGAAGCATTTTTGTTGTAAGCTGCTGCTCTTCAAGCTCTCTGGCAATTTTGATCATGGCAATTTTAACAATATCGGCAGCACTTCCCTGAACCGGTGCGTTTACCGCATTTCTTTCTGCATGACCTCTTACCACGAAATTGTTGGAATTGATATCTTTCAGATGGCGCTTTCTTCCCAATATGGTTTCCACATATCCCACCTGGCGTGCTTTGTTCACCTGCTCAGCCATGTACTCCTTCAGTTTCGGATACGTTTCGAAATATGCTTCGATCATCTGTTTGGCTTCTGTACGGGACAATCCGGTTTGTTCTGCCAAAGCAAAAGCTCCTTGTCCGTAGATAATTCCAAAGTTTACAGTTTTAGCCTGGCTTCTCTGGGTTTTGGATACCTCAGCCAAAGGAATTTTAAAGAGTTTTGCCGCTGTGGAAGCGTGAATATCTTCTCCATCCTGGAAGGCTTTGATCATATTATCTTCTCCTGAAATTTCAGCAATTAAACGAAGTTCAATCTGTGAATAATCGGCAGAGATAATCTTTTTTCCTTCTCCGGAAACAAAAGCACCACGAATCTGCTGTCCTCTCAACGTTCGGATCGGAATATTCTGCAGGTTGGGGTTTACACTTGCCAAACGGCCTGTAGCTGCTGTAGTCTGTGAGAAGTTGGTGTGTACTCGGTTATCTTTTTTCTCGATCTGTGAAGGCAGAGCGTCTACATAGGTTGATTTTAATTTCTGGTATGTTCTGTATTCCAGGATATGCTTGATGATTTCATGTTTTGAATTCAGCTTCTGAAGCACATCTTCTGATGTTGCATATTGCCCTGTTTTTGTTTTCTTCGCTTTTGGATCGAGCTGTAATTTTTCAAACAGAATCTCTCCCAGCTGCTTCGGTGAATTCATATTGAATTCTTCTCCTGAAAGTTCAAAAATCTTTGTTTCAAGCTGTTTCAGATCATTCTCAAGGTCAACACTTTCCTGCGCCAACCATTTTTCATCCAGAGAAATTCCTGCAAGTTCCATTTTTGCCAGTACTTCCATCAGAGGCATTTCAATGTTAAAGAAAAGCTCTTCCAGGTTCTCCTTTTTCAGCTGTGGTGCGAATAGCTCATACAACTGGAAAGTTACATCTGCATCTTCCGCTGCATAATCTGTTTGTATTCTCAGATCAGCATCTCTGAAATTCCCCTGTTTTTTTCCTTTTTTTCCGATAATGGTTTCAATGGATACCGGTTTATAGTTCAGGTATACTTCTGAGAGATAATCCATCCCGTGTCTTCCGTCCGGGTTCAGGAGGTAGTGGGCGATCATTGTATCAAACATGGCGCCTTTCACGGTGATATCGTATTGTTTTAAAACTTTGTAATCAAATTTAAGGTTGTGCGCTACTTTCAGCAGGTCTTCTTTTTCGAAAAACGGTCTGAAAATCTCCAGGGTCTGCAATACTTCTTCTCTGTTTTCAGAGAGAGGAATGTAGTAGGCAAGCCCTTTTTTATAAGAGAAGCTCATTCCCACCAGTTCTGCTTCCAGTTCGTTTAATGATGTCGTTTCCGTATCGAAACACACCACTTTCTGCTCCAGCAGGTTGTCAACCAGCTTTTTCTGTGCTTTCGGATTATTAATAAACTGATACAGATGATCATTATTCTCAATCGTAGACTTTGTAGAAGTTGCCTGCTCCAGTTCCTCAAAATTAGCAAAAAGATCAAGCTGCATCACCTGCCCTTTTACTTCAGTTCCGGCCGGAGTCTGTTTTACCTCTACTTCACTTACAACCACTGTTTCTACAGCTGCAGGAGCGAAAGCCCTGTAAAGGTTTTCGTATAGTCTTCTGAATTCTATTTCGTCAAAGACCTCTTTTACTTTTTCAAAATCCGGAGTTTCCAGGTCATATTGTTCCTGATGGAATTCTACAGGAGCATCACAGATGATAGTGGCTAATTTTTTAGACATAATACCACGTTCTGCGGAAGCTTCTACTTTTTCTTTCAGTTTTCCTTTCAGTTTATCCGTATTGGCTAGTAAATTTTCAATGCTTCCGAATTCTTTCAGGAATTTCATGGCAGTTTTCTCTCCTACTCCTTCCAATCCAGGAATATTATCTACGGCATCTCCCATCATGGCAAGGAAATCAATCACCTGCTTAGGATCATCAATCTCATATTTTGCCTTTACTTCTTCTACGCCTAAAATTTCAATGTCACCGCCTTTTAAACCTGGCTTATAAATTTTAATTTTATCCGTAACCAGCTGTGCAAAATCTTTATCCGGTGTCACCATGAAGGTGGTGTATCCTTCTTTTTCGGCTTTGCATGCAATAGTCCCAATGACATCATCGGCTTCATATCCTTCCACCCCAAGAATCGGGATGTGCATTGCTTCCAGAATTTTGTGGATATATGGAATTGCAATTTTGATTGCTTCGGGAGTTTCGCTTCTGTTGGCTTTATATTCTGAGAAATCATCAGTTCTTACACTGGCCTGTCCAACATCAAAAACTACTGCCAGGTGTGTTGGTTTTTCTCTTCTGATCAATTCGATGAGAGAATTGGTAAAACCGAAGATGGCAGAAGTATCCAGACCTTTGCTGGTGAGTCTCGGATTTCTGATTAATGCGTAATATCCTCTGAAAATCATCGCATAAGCATCGATGAGAAACAGCCTTTTATCTTGTGTTGCGTCCATATTTTGAATAATGAACAAATATAAGAAAATAGGAGTAAAAGTTGATAGTTTGAGGAAGGGTTTCGGGGTATCGGGATGCGAGGTTCGGGATGGGGTTAAAAAAACAAAACAGCATACCCGAAGGCATACTGTTTCTTTTTTTATTTAAGTTTATGGGATTATTTACCTGAAGAAGGCCATAGTCCTGCGTACTGAGAAGTACCGTAATCAATGGTTTCAGCACTTACTACGAAGCTGATCAGCATACTGTTGCTGTCTACTGCATCGAAATCTACTTCGTGCTGGATAACGTATCCGTTTTCCCATTTCAAAGTGATCAGTGTTCCTTCTTCGTGAGATTTGTTGAAAGTGATCTCTCCTACTGTCGGCTTGTATTTACCGTTTAGTAAGCTTTCAAGGATGTCTGATTTTTCAGTAGCTTCTACTGTCACCTTGATTAATGCATTGGAAGGATCTGATGCTACACGTCCTGAAACGTCTGTAGATCTTGATACGCTGTAGTTCATTTTTAACAGCTTCTGTCCTTCTCCGTTGTTGAATTTTAAGATTCCTCTTGAGTTTCTTTCTGCCATGATTGTAAATTTTAATCGTTAGTAATAAATTGTAATTCAATAATTATATAACAAAGATAAAGCCCCTGGTTTTGAAAAAAAAGCAATTGAAAGGAAATCTGAAAAAGTGTAGTAATTGTACGATTTGATGTCGTAGTTCTACGATTTATTGTCGTAATTCTACGACATTAGATTTAAAAACAGAAGATAAATACCTTATAACAAATATATTAAGGGCATAAACAGAAATTTATTATTACACCTTCAAGAGATATATGACTTTGATATGATTTTAAAAATTCTGATCCTGTTAAATAAAAAACAGAACAGCGTCTCTTGTCCGCTGTTCTGTACCAATTTTATTTTTACTAAGATGATGAATAGGCTTATTTACCTGCTGAAGGCCATAGTCCTGCGTACTGGGAAGTACCGTAGTCAATGGTTTCAGCACTTACTACGAAGCTGATCAGCATGCTGTTGCTGTCAATAGCATCGAAGTCTACTTCGTGCTGGATAACGTATCCGTTTTCCCATTTCAAAGTGATCAATGTTCCTTCTTCGTGAGATTTGTTGAAAGTAATCTCTCCTACTGTCGGTTTGTATTTACCGTTCAGTAAGCTTTCAAGGATGTCTGACTTTTCAGTAGCTTCTACTGTCACTTTGATCAATGCGTTGGAAGGATCTGATGCTACACGTCCTGAAACGTCTGTAGATCTTGATACGCTGTAGTTCATTTTTAACAGCTTCTGTCCTTCTCCGTTGTTGAATTTTAAGATTCCTCTTGAATTTCTTTCGGCCATGATTGTAAATTTTAATCGTTAATATTGTTATTCAGTGATTGTGTTAGCAAATATAGAAGCTCTTTACGGCTTAAAAAAAAAATTGAATATAAATCTGAAAAAGTGTAGTAATTCTACGATTTCTTGTCGTAATTCTACGATAATTGATTTACATATTAAATTAACACACTAGTTATAAATACGTTACATCAAAAACAGAAAAAACTTTGAAATTAAAATATTTCACACATCAAAGACAAAAAAAACTTCCGGAATAATAATGCTATAAACACTGTCATTTTCCTTTAACCCTGTTTAAATCTTCCTGATAAAGATTTTCTCCGTAATTTTTTTTGAAATTCACTGATAGCTTATCTTTAGAACTTAAAGATTCATACTGTCTTATTCTAAGTTTTGCTTCTTCTATTGTGTCTTTCTTATATGGGAACGCTACATTATATTGATCAACCAACTGTTTTTTAATTCCGAATAATTTTTGATAATAAGGAGAGTCTGGCAGATTACGGTCACTTTTCTGCTTTTCCTTATACTGAATATACTCTGCCATTGGGCAAAGGTCTGTTCCTTTTATTTTAGGCAACCCTCCTTTGGCCAGAAAGTATTCTGCCATACCCAGATCATCCCTGGCAGCACTTTCCATAATGTTGCTTCCGTTATAAGAAACATTATTGATGTCAGCGCCGTTCTGAAGTAAGTAATCAATCATTTTCTTTTCGGTACTTTCCTCACCTCCAAGGGTCATTGCATCAGATAAAGGGGAATTCCCTACAGCCGGGTTAGGACTGGCTTTATATTTGAAAAGTAATTGCAGCATTTCGTAATTATTAAGTGCTACAGCATGATTCAAAGGAGACTCTAAACCTTCATGAGGTATTATAATATTAGGATCAGCTCCCAGCTCTAAAAGCTTTTCCATGGCTTTCAAATCTTCAATAACAGAAGCATACATCAGTAAGGTATACCCTGTGTTCTCCTGTAATTTATTGATATCAATATTTTTTTCCTTAATAATTTCTTCCATGCCTTTCAGATCTCCATCAAACATTTTCTGGGCAGCTGATAAACCGTCTCCTGTAAACATTCTTGAAGGAGGATATTGATTTCTATTTTCGTTTTTACGCGACCTAAGATTAAAATCTGAACAGGAAAAAAGTGTCATGATAGAAAGTATTATTAAAATAAATGGTTTCATATTATATATTATTAGCTACAACATCAGTATTTATAGTGGCCAGCATCGCCTGAAACGCATCATTATATGCGCTATGTCCGCTTCCAATGGTTTTTAGGCCAAGCCCTTCATTATCATCAATGTACCCAAAGATTTCATTCTGTTCTCCCAGCGCTCTCGGAACACCTCCTGTAAGACCTCCGAAAATTGCAATTTTGTTGAGCCCCGGAATTCTGGATAAAGCCAATGTAGAGAGCAGACCTTCCCTGTTATTTTGCAGCCCGTTAAGAATATCATTACTTGTACTGTAATTGATAATTCCGGAAGTTGATTTTACTGCTCCTTTTTTATCGAGATAATCGAGTGTATTGCCATGTACTCCTCTTGCATTGAAGGTATATCCCGGAAGTCCTGTGTAATAGGAAGCCATGGCACTGTTCCCTCCTCCTAATGAATGTCCGGTAAATTTCACTTTTCCTCCGGTCGCATTATCCATTTTTTCCGCAAGCATTCTCGTTTTTTCTATCTGAGGCGTTGCGAAACCAAGCGCCTGTCCTCCATCTTCGATGAACCAGTCATGATAAAACTGCATTCCTTTAGGTTCTGAACCTCTGAATGCCACAAAATAATCTCCTGTTTCTTTATTGTAATATAAAGAAGAAAAGAAGCCGTTGTCTTTATTGGTATTGAAATCTTTGCTGGTTAACACTCCCGGACCGAATAGCTTGTCCAGCTCAGCCTGATCATCTGTATTGATTCGCGTGTACCCATCAATACTTGTATTATTCCCGTTATTATCCTCGTAAGAATCCTGGGCCATTCTACTGGCAATAGAGGCCTCCTGCAGCTGGGCAACAGGTAAATGAAAGGTGATTTTACCTCCTATGAAACAGTGTAGACTGGAATTTTGCAACAGAGGTTTTTTATTTTCGATTTTCACTTTTGGATGGGTATTTTGCCAGTCGCTTCCCTTGCATAAAAATGAACAAATATTGAGGCAGTCATCAATGAGGGCACTTCCTGCCCAGGCTGCTGCCGCTAAAACAAAAAGTCCACCGGAGAAAGCTGCCGCTACGGCTACCCCTGCTAATGCTCCTGCCATCATCATTTCAGGACAGATAAAATTGTCTTTAAAACGGTCCTTTTCCGTGGCCATCAGCTTAGCTCCTTTTTTCAATTTTACGGAAGACTGGGAACTGACTCCAATTCCTATAAGTCTTCGGCCTTTACTACAAGTAAGCGGAGTATCCTGTGCGATATATAATTGACTCATAGTGATCGTATTAATTGTTATGTTTCACTTAACCTTATATGGTACCTGCATACATAGATCATCTTTTCATTCAGTTCTTCTTTCACATGAAATATGACCTCTGATAGTACAGAATCTTCATTATAAAGATATTCTCCCTCAATGGCATACTTATATTCCAGAGCATTTCCGAGCGTTCTCTGATATTTATCTTTATAAATACTCTCAAAGCGGGACTGATTTCCTTTACTTTTTCCATCCAGTTTCACAGTGAAGCCTCCTTCTTTATTTTTTAAAATTTTATACGAGGAACTATATTCAAGTTCTTCTCCCGGAAAAAGGGTTGACAAAGCTATTCTTACAGGAATTTCATCTGTAAAACTTCCCCCGCTGAATGCCGGTAAAGGATAAAACATGATCTGATACAAAAAGTTTTGTCTGATATTACGATCTATATTGTTAAATTCTTTATCATAGATCTGAATAAATACCTTATAACTTTCTTTTACCAGCTCAAAAAAATGCAGATCCTTCTTTATCTCTTCCCATCTGCTTACAATTTCACTTTTATTGGTTACTTCGTGGATACTTTTATCCGTATTTAAAGATAATTCAACAACCTCAGTCGCTTTATTTATTTTTTCAAGAATTTCATAAAATGGCTGCATCTGCCCGTCTGCCTGAATATATCGCTGGGTAGAAGACTGTATGGTAATATGATTATATTCTCCCGGTATTACTACCCAGTCTTCTTCTATTTCCGTCTGGTTGGCTTTTCCTGTTCCTAAAGTAAGATAGGATTTTATATTGATATTATATTCTCTTTTTTTGTACCAGGCATATTTGAATCCTGCCAGCTGGTCATTTTTTTCAACTTTATTCGGTTCCAAAGTCATGTTTTAATACGTTTTAGAATATATTCGCGACATCAGTTGATATCAACATTACTTCCGGTAATAAATATATCTCCTGTAGCATTCATTGAAGTGACTGCTTTACTGTGAATACTCAGGTTATCCTGTGTTACCAATAATGCATTTTTTAATGAATTCAAATCCAGCATTCCTTCTTTTGCAGAGATAGTAATCCCCTCTTTAGTAATTGTGATACTGTTTTCACCAACTCTTAATTCAATTTTTGTTTTTCCTTCCAGAGCAATATTTCCGGCTGCGTCCATTGTCAGGACTGAATTGGCTGCCCCGCCTTCTTTTCCTCCGACATTAATAGAATTTGTACTGCCGGCATTTACCGTATTATTATTTCCTACGTTAACCGTTTTATTGTTATTGGCATTAGTCTGGGCATTTCCTGCCCCGTCAAACTTCATATTAGCCCCGCCCTGATCCGTCAGAAATACAGAGCCTTCACCATCATTTAATTCTAATTTATTTCCACTTCTGCTGCTCAGACTTTTGATATTGTTACCGGCTCCGCCACCGCCACCTATTCCCCCATGGAACATTCCTCCCATCACAAACGGACGGTCCGGGTGCTGATGTACAAAATTGACAATAACCTGGTCTCCCACTTCCGGAACAGCCATAAATCCTCTGTTCTTACTTACTTTATCACTACTTCCTGCATCCGGGGTCATTACGCGGACAAATTCAGTAGTATCAGGTCCGCTTTGCCAATCGAACTGCACACGTACTCTTCCCTGATTTAAAGGATCTGTATTTGAAATTACTTTTCCAAACTGGGCTTCTGCTTTGGGCATCTGAAATTCGGGACGAGGAATAAATCCTGTATCTGCTGCAATTGCTTCAAATTTGCCATCATAATAGCCTCTGGCATCCACTTCGTGAGAAACTTCAATAATCATCAGTTTTGTAAAATAAGAGGTTTCATTACTCTCTGTTTTACGCATTTCGATATCCGCGATACATCCCGGATATAAGAAAGGAACTGTTGTAGTTCCCGAAGTAACAAAAACTTCTGCAGCCTTGCTACCCGCGGTTCCCTTCTGGGAAGCATTAATATCCATAAAGGAAGATGCTTTAATAGGGGCCACTCTCAAAGAAGGAGTAGTAAAAGTTTTTTCTGATATTTCGTAAGCACGTCTTGCAATATCTGAAGTATGGTTAATTTTTGAACTGCCAGCTGTCAGCTTCTCATTTTTACTGCTGTTATAACCATAAAAAGTAGGACTTACATGCTGGGCCTTCATTTTGATGGCTATATCACTTACACTGCTTCCGTAAGTAAGCCTGACAGGTTTCTCCTGTGGCGGCAGTTTTCCGAAGTGCAGAACTTCTCCATCATAATAAAACTGCTCTCCATAACCTTCTGCCATTCTTGCGAGATAATTATAATGGGTTTCTTCATATTGTGAGCTGTACGATATATTTCCATGCTGGGCATCTACTCTGAAATCAAATTTATGCTGTCCCAGCCCTTCTTTAATTACCTGATCAGCAATACTGTTCAAACTTACAGGCTGGCTTCCTCCAAAGCTCTGAATATGAGGGGCTGCATCCAAAAGTACAGTTGGGCTGTAGCCTTTGATGATAATATTTCCAAGACTTCCTTTCTCCTGGCTGAAACCTACTTCTGTAACCACTCCTACAAAATTACGTTCGGCTCCTTTCTCAATATCTTTATATTTGAAAACAACTGTGATTCTTTTTCCTAAAAACTTCTGAGCTTCTTCCAGATTGTGATTTTCCGGTTTACCCAAAGTATCATGAGCCAGTATAAGACTGAACTCATGGTGTCTGGTAGCACTCTGTACCAGCTTAAAATGCTTGAAATGATTAATAATCTCACCTTCTATGATTACATCAAGCTTGATAACCCGGTTGATTCCTGCTATATAGCTCTGAGAAATCGCTTCTGCATTATGTATTTTTGAAGTAGGCTGTTTGGCCCATACTTTTGTCTCAACAACGGAAGGGTCGTTAGAAACCAGCGTTTGATTCAGAAACGTTCCTGTTTCCTGTGCTGAGTTTAAGTGCTGTGCAGTTTCTGCTGTCTTTTTTATTTTATTCCCTGCCTGGTTTACCTTTTCATCTGCTTTCGTAACCGCATTTTCCTGCGCAGTTTTTTTAATCGTCTCTGTATCCTGGCTGATAGATTGCTGAGAATTCTTTACTCTAATTTTATCATCTTGAAACATAGTGTTACGTGTTTTTAAGTTAATAAATGTTGAATTGATGCTGTAGGTATCATTACAGGCTTTGTAAATTCCAGATATTGGTTTTTATAAGTGATTGATTACTTATCTGAAACTTATTGTAAAGCAGAAAACAGAACAGCAAACTTTTACAAGGGCTGTTCTGTACCAATTTTATTTTTACTAAGATGATGAATAGGCTTATTTACCTGCTGAAGGCCATAGTCCTGCGTACTGGGAAGTACCATAGTCGATGGTTTCAGCGCTGATTACGAAGCTGATCAGCATGCTGTTGCTGTCAATAGCGTCGAAGTCTACTTCGTGCTGGATAACGTATCCGTTTTCCCATTTTAAAGTAATCAGAGTTCCTTCTTCGTGAGATTTGTTGAAAGTAATCTCTCCTACGGTCGGCTTGTATTTACCGTTTAGTAAGCTTTCAAGGATGTCTGATTTTTCAGTAGCTTCTACTGTAACTTTGATCAATGCGTTGGAAGGATCTGATGCTACACGTCCTGAAACGTCTGTAGATCTTGATACGCTGTAGTTCATTTTTAACAGCTTTTGCCCTTCTCCGTTGTTGAATTTTAAGATTCCTCTTGAATTTCTTTCGGCCATGATTGTAAATTTTAATCGTTAATATTTTGTGATTCGGTGATTGTGTTAGCAAATATAGAGGCTCTTTTCCGGTAAACAAAGCTTTTGAATGGAAATCTGAAAATTTGTAGTAATTCTACGATTTCTTGTCGTAATTCTACGACATTGGATTTAAAAAACCTACCACAAACCTTATTAACACAGGATTTTAACTCATTAAAAACAAGCATTAAAAGTCAATAATTTTCCACATCATTGAGAAATATTAAGATTTTATTAGTAAAAAATTGGTCTGTTTTTAACAGATTGGACAATAAAAAAAGCAATCAGTTTGGCTGATTGCTTTTTTATATCGTTGATATATTTTACTGCTGAATTTTTCCTCCTTCTTTTAGGGAGCGAACCAATATTTTATTTTTCCTTAGCAGAAAGTCCGGCATCAGATCCATCGGAAGATAGAAGGGGCTTTCTCCTTTTTTCTGAAGCTCTTCCATAATTCCGGGATTCCAGGCAAGAATTTTATCCACTTCTACATTCAGTTCAGCGGCGACAATATTAAGGTTGAATCCTGCATTGATCTCCGTTTCTGAAAGCGCTGCAGCAGTCTCTTTCCGGTCTCCCTGAAAGAAAATCTTATTGATTCTTGCAGAGTTATAATTATTCAGTACACTCTGAAGTTCTCCTGTGGCATAGCATGCATTAAGATATTTCTTTACATGATTAATGGTTTCCCCCGGAAGGTATTTATAAAATTCATGGTATTGGGTAGAACCTGCAGCTTCCATCGCTTTGGCAATATTCCCTTCTCCGCAGTTGTAAGCAGCGACTACTGTTACCCAGTTATTGTACTTTTTATAAAGATTACTCAGTGAAATAGCAGCTGTTTTGGTACTTTTATAAATATCGGTACGTCCCTGCTCAGTGAGTCCGTATTGGTTGGCATGTGCTGTCATAAACTGCCAGATCCCTACTGCTCCGGCTCCTGAGGTAATATTTCTGTCAAAATGGGATTCAATCAGGGCCAGGTTTCGCAAATGTTTGGGAAGACCTTTCTGAAGGAGTAACTGTTCAATAAATTCTACAAGATCTTTATTGGCATTAATGATACCCTTATATTTTTTCACACTGCTTTCCGAGGTGTCGGAAGCAGCAAGAAACTGTCCGTTGATCATGATAACGGATCCTAATAATAGAAAACCTGTAAAGATATTTCTGACAATTGTTTTCATTTTAATTTTATTTATAAGCAAAAGGGTAAAAGCTGGCTGCAAATACCCTTTGCTTTATACTTAATCTACTTTCCAGCTTAGTTTTTCCTCGTCTTTATTCCAGTCTACATGAATAGTCTGGCCGGATTTCACTTCTTCTCTCACAATCATTTTAGAGATTGGTCTTGCAAGCTGAGCACGGATGACCCCTGAGATCTGTCTTGCACCATACTTACTGCTAAACCCTCCTAATGCAAGGTTTTTCACAGCTTCATCGGTAATTTTCAAAGCAATTCCCAATCTTGTTAATGAAGTATGAAGTGATTTCAGCTGAATATTAAATATTCTTTCTGCAATAGATTCTGTGATCGGTGCAAAAGGAATAATTTCTGTAATTCTTGCCAGGAACTCAGGTCTGAATCGTCCGGAGTTTGACATAATCTGCATGAGTGAAGATGATTCCGGAATTTTTCCTTCTTCAAACTGTTTTACAATTTCTTCACTTCCGATATTGGAGGTAAACAGGATCAATGCATTACTGAAATCTCCTTCTTTACCTAATTTATCATGAACTTTCCCTTCATCCATAATCTGAAGGAATACATCAAAAACAGAATGGTGGGCTTTTTCAATCTCATCAAATAACACAACAGTATATGGCTGTTGTCTGATTTTATTAACAAGCATTCCTCCTTCTTCATATCCTACATATCCCGGAGGCGCTCCGTATAGCAACGCTGCGGAATGTTCTTCTTTAAATTCCGACATATCAAAGCGTACCATTGCCTTTTCATCGTTGAAAAGTAATTCTGCCATTGATTTTGCCAACTCTGTTTTACCGGTTCCGGTAGGTCCAAGAAGGAAGAACGATCCGATAGGCTGTCCCGGTTTGTTCAATCCGCTTCGGTTTTCAACAATAGCATCGGAAAGGATTTTCAATGCATGGTCCTGTCCTACGACTCTGTTCAACAGAAGAGATTCCATATTCAGGAGTTTTTCTTTTTCCTGAGCCTGGATTTTCCCGATTGGGATATTGGTTTTGGCAGCCATTACAGCAGCAAGCTCCAGTCTGTCAACTTTTTCTCTTTTTTTGGCGGCATGCTGTAAAAGTTCTGCGTAAGTATCTTCAATGATTTTCTGAATCTGATCTACCGGCATAGAGTTGTCAATCGAAGGCTGCTCACTGAGTGAACCCCAGAGAATCGGGCTTATTTTATCTCTCAGCAGGTTGTAAGTCCAGATCAGTTCATCCGCTTTATCTTTGCTGTCGGCATATTCTTCTGTTAAAATCGCATCATAACTTTCTTTCCAGCTGTCCAGTTCTTTTTCGGAAAGTTCATCAAGCATTTTGATGGCTGCCATTGTTCTGTCTAATAAGTCAATAGCGGCATCCGGTAATTTTTTACCTTTGGCATATCTTTTTGCCAGACGTACACATTCCGGAAGAGCTGTTTTTTCAACTTCAATACTATGGTGTTTTTTGTAGCCTTCCAATAGTACATCTATCATTTTGACACAGGTTTTCTCATCCGGTTCAAGAACGGTTAACACTTCAAAACGACGGTTGAAAGCCTGTTCCGGCTCTATAATTTTTCTGTATTCTTCCTGAGTTGTAGCACCGATTACGGTAATTTCACCTCTGGCAAGTTCAGGCTTAAGGAGATTAGCAACATTTCCAATACTTCCTTTCGGATCTAAAAGGGTGTGGATTTCATCAATGAAGAGAATGGCTTTTTCAATTTTCTTACATTCATTGATTACTTTTTTCAGGCGGTCTTCAATTTCACCTTTATAAGAAGTTCCCGCCAGTAATGCTCCGGTGTCCAGTTCTAAAAGGGTACCGTTTTTAAGCATTTCAGGAACATTTCCTTTAATAATTTCTGTAGCAAAACCTTCTACCAAAGCTGTTTTTCCTACTCCCGGCTCCCCGATGATGATCACATTCGGTTTGCTTCTTCGGCAAAGGATTTCCACCAGCATTCTGAGTTCTTTGTCCCTGCCGATGATATTTTCGATTTCTCCTTTTCTCGCCTGCGCCGTTCTGTCTACACAATAGCTTTTAATGGAAGGAAAGGAAGAGTCTGAATAATCTGCTGAACCATTTGAAAATAATGATGAAAAATCTCCATCTTCTGAAACAGTAAACGGAGTATCTTTTCTGTACAGATTGAAGATCTCATGTTCTCTCAACGGAAGTGATTTTAACTGCTGAAGAGAGAATACAACTTGAGGCTTTACAATGGCTGTCAGAATACAGATAGGAGTAATCTCATCCAGTCCAAGTTTTAAACGGATATCATCAGCTTCTTCAATAAGGGTATCTACCGCTTCATCCTGTCCTACTTCATCGGAAAGATGACTGGTTTTCGGGTATTCTTCGATACGGACATCTGCCCATTCATAGAAATAGCCCGGATCTTTATCTATACTTTTCAGGAATTCATTAAGGCCGATATCTTTATGCATTAAAGCCTGCAGGATATGCGGGCCTCCATACGTTCCATTATAGTTTTCCTTCGCTATCGACTGAGCAATATGAAATAGTTGCTTTACTGTTTCGTTGGTTACTAGTACTCCCATTTATAATTTTCTTATATTAATATATTTGCGTTCTGTTTATTATGCAGATTTGATGATTTTGATCTCTATTTTTCATTCCTTTTACCAAGACATAAAAAATCGTTCTTTTGTGATGCTAAAATTAATTATTTTATTCTAAATGATATAAAGATAGTTAATTCTTCAATTAGAGAAGTAACAACGGTGTTTTTTGTTTTTAATCGTAGTTCTGATGGTGATATATTGTAGTAAATTACTTTTCTGAATCACTTTCCTGTTAAAATAGAAAAAAGATTAGCCTTTTAAAGCATTTTATTATTAATTGCTTACAAGCGAACCACTTTTTTCTCCAGCTCTTCACCTGTTTTACCATCCAGAATGATTTCTTCTATTTTGTCGCCTGCAGTCTGATGAGAAATTCTCCATACTTTTTTGCCTTCAAAAACCTGTTTTAATACTCTAGCTTGGTAACCAGAATCATGGTAGCCCTTAGGCAGATCAATTTTATTCTTTTCACAATACTTTACTACCTTTTCAGGAGTAAAACTATATCCTTCATCTGTATTTTCTTCTTTAATAAGCTTACCTGATTTATCAAAATAATATAACATTCCTACAGGCGAGCCCATGTTAAATGAAAATGATTTATTTTTTATGTATCCATTTTTATAATAGAATTTATCTGATTTATAAAAAGCATTCTCATAGTAAATACTTAAAATATATCCACCTTCAGAAGCAGAAAAAATTTCCTTTCTTCCTTCCGGAGTTTCAATACATCTGTCATCATCTTTTTTCTTAGAATTCTGTATAGTAATCTTTTCAAATTCATTAGTAATTTTTGGAATCATTGTCTTTTGTAATTCCTGACATTGACATTGTAGAAAAAGACCTAACAACAATACTACAAATAGTTTTTCTATAAATCTATTATCAATCATATAATTATGGGTTATAAAAAAATACTGTCTTCTTTTTGTAATCTTTCTGGTAGATTTATGTTAAACCTGTAAACAGCTAGCCCATTAATCATTAACTAACTGCTTACAAACGGAACCACTTTTTTCTCCAGTTCTGTACCTGATTGACCATCTAAAACAACTTTTTGAATATCTCCATCCGGGATAAGGTATTCTATTACCCAAACTTTTTTACCATTGAGAACATCTTTTCTAATCCGTGTATAAAACCCGGAATCATGATACCCTTTCGGAAGCTCAATTTTATTCTTTTCGCAATAAATTATTACCTTTTCAGGAGTAAAACTATATCCTTCATCTGTATTTTCTTCCTTAGTAAGTTTGCCTGATTCATCAAAATAATACCAGATGCCAATTGGAGAACCTTCATTGAAAGCTATTCCTTTATTTTTAATATTTCTGGAAGGATAGTAATTTTTAATTATCATAAAATAGCTATTCTTGTGATATTCCGTATAACTAGAACCGATTTTAGCAGAAACAAATGTTGTCGTTTTGTTATCATTAATAATAATACGTTTTGCCTCTTCGGTATTGATTATTTCAAATTTATTATCTACTGTTGGTACCATGCTTTTGTTTATTTTTTGAGGTTGACATTGTATAAACATACTCAACCACATTAACACTATTATTTTATTCATAACAACCTATTTTATAGATGAATTAGCTTTTTTCCATTGCCAATAGTATAATAAACATTGTACATCAATTTTATTTTTCTAGACCCAAAACTATAATCTAATCTTTATAAAATATTATAATAATGTAAATTTCAATATAGTAACACAATCCAGACTGAGTTATTCTTTTACCTGACCTTGCATTGGTTCTGTATTTCCCGATTGCGAGTTTACTTTCAATTTATATAGTTTCCAGGATCTGTTCATCTTATCCTGGCTGGGATCATTTGTTACACCAAATAGATAATCTTCTCCTTCACAAAAAAGAAATACCGGAGTCAATTTTATATGTTCTTTTTTTAAATATTCCAAAAATATAGCATTGGCCTCATCATATTTTATCTGGGCATTATTTTCAAAAGATGTAAACTCTTCAGTTTTATAATAAATTCTATTTGTATTATTCATATGCTCTTTTTTACATTGAGAAAATAAAAACATAACAATTAAAAAAAATATTCTAAGTTTCATAATTTAAAACCGACTTAATTTATTTCGTTTTCTTCTTATAAGAAACATCGTCAAAAGATTAAATATAAAAATTAGAGTTAAAGAAATGTATATTATGGTTTCCAAA
This sequence comes from Chryseobacterium sp. 2VB, assembly GCF_005503635.1. Taxonomy (NCBI): domain Bacteria; kingdom Pseudomonadati; phylum Bacteroidota; class Flavobacteriia; order Flavobacteriales; family Weeksellaceae; genus Chryseobacterium; species Chryseobacterium sp. 2VB. The sequence continues at coordinate 122,552 of NZ_SCNC01000011.1, read as the reverse complement.
GTATCATATTTTGTATTAAAATAAAATATTTCAGAAACATAAAACATTTCAAATAGATATATAAATACCATACATATAAATGCAATAATATAATGGCTCTTTTCTTTATTATCCATTAGTTTGACTGAAAAAAGTAATGTAAATAAATTTAAAATAAAAAGAAACATTACAGCTCCATTAGAACCAAGTTTCAAAATATTAAAGAGTAAAACTAGTACTACTATTATAAAATATTTTATTTTACTTCTTAGTAAAAGATTTGCAGTTATTACTAATATTAAAAAGAGAAACCAATTAAAAATAATGCTTTTTTGAGTTAATTCGTAACATTCTGTACTAACATCACAAAATAAACCTAAATCAAACGATGTATTGTATAATAATTTATAGCCGAAATAGCTAACAATACCAATTACTAGATATATTAAGAAAAATTGAATTTTTGATTTCATATATATTTAACCTTTTGGAAAGACCATTGTATCACAAGGTATTATAATTTTTTTATTTTTTTGAAATAAACACATGCAACCTGGAGGACCATATGGAAAGTCTCCTGCTACAACATCTCTATATGCACCTTGCGGTTGCCAAGGATAAATTTCATCAATCTTTTTTTCTTTTTTCTTATAAGCTCTAAAATTATCATCGTTTTTAATATCAATATTTATCTTTTCAAGATTATCAGCAATTTTTAAATCTAACCTATCCGATCTTCCTCCCCAAGTAAGTTCATAATTACTTCTCTTAAGAAAAGCATGAACTTTTGCATTTAACCTATCGGCTAACTTCTGAGCAAGACTTTCTGCTTCACCCCATGTAAATTTTTCAACCTCAGAATCATTATCCACACTGAGTCCAGTCCTACATGCAAAGGACCATAATTCAACATCTTTTGAGAAACTTTTAGGATTTAATATTGTATAGTTTTCTAAATTCAGTTCATTTTTCTGAGCAGTTTCATTTGATTTTATATTATTATTTTTTATGTAAATATCCCAATCTAACATAAATGTAATTCTACTTGGCATACCATGAGAATAGAAATATACATTTTTAACCTTATACATATTTCCATATTCATCCGGTTTCGTACGATAATCACTCCCAGATTTCTCTATACTTCCAATGTTTAAATAATTAAAAAGTTGAGAAATATTAGTGATCGCAATAATCTTTATATTTTTTTTATAACTTTTCAGTGAATTTTCAAACTCACTTATCATATTTTGAGAATAGCCATGCTTAAAATATATTACTGTTTGTACACTTGATATCTTAACTCTTCTTATAGCTTGAGCCATAAACATTAATTTATTAACTGGCTTTTTGTCATGAACTTCTGCACCTACAACAACTATATTCTCATTATACTCAACTATATGATTTATGGAAGGCTTTCCTGGTTTGTATTCTCCTACGCTATTTCCTGTTGCCATGAGAATGTATTTTTTTAGGGCTATTCAATACTAATTTACCGTCCATAGCTTCTACCCATTTGGATGTAGCAATTTCTTCTAATCTCTTTCCACAAATAATAGTTTCTTTATTTGTAGTTTTGATAATCATATTTTTTGATCTCTTGATAATTGCCATATTAAAAAAGGTTTGATTTTTCTCCACTATTCCACTCAATTGTCTTAGCACTTTGCATAATCATATTATCCTGAGTAGAACTAATATCAATAGATCCTGCAAAAGTTTCTGATTTGTCAGACTGTCTAAATAATGTATTATCTACCATTTCTGTCCGGTTATCAGATATTTCCATTCTATTACCAGTAGCAGTTTCTATAATATCATTACCAGCAGATATTGTAATATTATTTCCAATGTTTGTACTTTGGTTATTTCCCACCGTCGTAGTCATATTCTCTCCTACATTAATATTCATGTTCTTACAGTTCAGGGTCATGGTTTCCGGTGCCGTGATATTAATATTACTTCCGGTTGTATCCAGATGGATTTCATTTCCGCTTTTATCTGTAATAATAATGCTTTCGTCTTCCGTAAAAACGATTCTGTGGCCGCTTCGCGTTTGTATGGATTTTACACGATTGTCTGCACCTCCACCAAGGCCTATTCCGCCATGAAACATTCCTCCCATCACGAAAGGTCTGTCCGGATGGCTATGGACAAAATTCACCATCACCTGATCGCCTACCTCGGGAATAGCTACATAACCACGATTTTGAGTGATCTGATCGGTTCCTCCTGCATCAGGGCTCATTACTCTTACAAAGTGAGTGTTATCATTCATCTGCCAGTCGAATCTTACCTGAACTCTTCCCTGCCCTTCCGGATCGGTATTGGAAATTACCGTTGCAATTTGTGGCTGGGCAGCCGGTACCGTAAATTCCGGTTTGGGCAGAAAACCCGTGTCTGCGGCAATGGATTCGAAAGTTCCTGTGTAATGTCCGATCGTATCAATTTCATGAACGGCTTCTGTCACCATAACCTTCGTAAAATAAGATGTTTCACTGCTGTCCGGTTTTCTCATATGAATATCAGCAATACATCCGGGATGCAAAAAAGGAACGGTTGTAGATCCGGAAACCGAAAATACATTAACCGCTTCACTTCCTGACGCGCTTCTTTGAGAGTGCTCCACATCCAGGTGCGTTGTTGCTTTAATAGGTGCAACCTGCAGTGCCGGAGTTTTATATATTTTATCGTTATGACTATATGCTGTACGGGCCAGATCACCTAAATGGTCAACCGGAGTTTCCCCGGAAGTCAGTTTTTCATGTTTACTGCTGTTATAGCCATAATACTGAGGTTTTGTATGAACCGCTTTTAGTTCTACCCTGATATGATCCGCATTGCTCCCATATAATAATTTTATAGGTTTATTTTGTGGAGGAAGCTTTCCAAAATGCAAAACTTCACCATCATAATAAAATTGTTCTCCATAAGCTTCTGCCATTCTCGACAGATAATTGTAATGGGTTTCGTTATACTGGCTGCTGTAAATGATCTGGGAATAATCATTGGTATCGACCCTTATATCAAACCGTTCTTTATCTATTCCCTGTTGTATTACTTCTTTGGCTATGATTCCCATATTAACGGGCTTGCTGCCGCCAAAGCTCTGGATATGCGGAGCACCGTCCAGCAGGATCGTCGGGCTGTATCCGGAAAGCACAATATTTCCCAGACTCATTTTTTCCTGACTGAATCCTACTTTGGTAATAACCCCAACAAAATTCCTTTCCGGACTTTTCTCAATATCTTTGTAGGAAATAACAGCTGTAAGACGTTTTCCCAGAAATTTGTTGGCTTCCTCAAGGGTATGGCTCTGCCGGTCTCCCAATGCATCGTGAGCAAGAACAAGGTTGAATTCGTGGTGGTTACCCGCTTTTTGTTTAAGAGTGAAATGCTTATAGTACTTAATAATTTTACCTTCTACAACCAGTGATAATTTGACCAGCCGGTTGATCCCTGCGTGATGATTCGCGGATATCCCGTCTGCATTCTGAGATGGGCGGAAAGAAGATCCTTTGGTCTTTGATTCGGTTTTCATATGCTTTGTGTTTGTGTTTAGTATTAAAGATAACAATATTTTATATAACAGACATTATATAAACACGTTATAAAATAAAATTCTCAGGTTATAATTTTTCTTTCAGGCAAAAAAAGACCGTCTTAAATAGGGACAGTCTTTCTTCTTATGAATGTTGATAATGTGTGTCAGTATTTAGCTGGATGGCCATAATCCGGCGTATTGAGAAGTACCATAGTCGATTGTCTCTGCACTTACTACGAAGCTGATCAGCATACTGTTGCTGTCGATAGCATCGAAATCTACCTGATGCTGGATTACATATCCGTTCTGCCATTTCAGTGTAATCAATGTTCCTTCTTCGTGAGATTTGTTAAAAGTAATCTCTCCTACAGTTGGCTTATATTTACCGTTCAGCAAGCTTTCAAGGATATCTGATTTTTCAGTAGCTTCTACTGTAACCTTGATTAATGCGTTGGAAGGATCTGATGCTACACGTCCTGAAACATCTGTAGATCTGGAAACGCTGTAATTCATTTTTAACAGCTTTTGCCCTTCTCCATTATTGAATTTTAAGATTCCTCTTGAATTTCTTTCGGCCATGATTAGTAAATTTAATCGTTAGTAATATTTTGTGATTCGGTGATTGTGTTAGCAAATATAGAGGCTCTTTTCCGCTAAAAAAAACTTTTCCCTATAAATCTGAGATTTTGTAGTAGTTCTACGATTTCTTGTCGTAATTCTACGACATTGGATTTATCAACCTTATGATAACGACCATAAATACAGCGTTTTAAATTATTTCTCTTTTTTTAGATAAAAAATAATTTTACACATCAAAGAGAAATAATGAGGATTCAAAGTTTAAAAATTTAAGATTAAGGTTTGTTGATCTGTCTTTATACTACAAAAAAAGCAGAAGTATATACTCCTGCTTTTGATATCATAAAAAAATGTTTTTAATGCTTTGTGTATTCCGGTTGTTCTGTTGGAATTCTGGATGGAGTAAAGTACTCATTAAGCCAGTAGAAAGTCTGTCCGTTCTGCTGAATTTTTACAGCCGGGTTGTTTCTGTTGGCAAGCATTCTGTCTGCTAAGTTCTTATAGTGCTGGAAATAATTTTTTACCGTTTCACCAGGAACTACTTTTGATTTTTTCCAGCCTTTCAGCTTGTATTTCGCCATCAGTTCTTCTTCAGAAAGGTCAAATCCGGTACTCATTCCGATTGCATAAGACATTGGCAGCTCATAAAGTGCTCCTTTATCCAAGAATTTTATCGTAGGATTGTACTTCTTCAGTAATTTAACATACTCTTTAATGGCTCTTCCCTGATTAAAATCTGCACGGTCTGCCTGAGTATTTCTGTATACTTCCGTGTAGAAAGCTTTTAAGTTATCATATTCCGATTCAGAAATAAGGATTCCCTTTTCTATTGCCGGAGTAAAATCTTTCAGATCTTTTGGAATATATCCTTTTACAAGGAATGGGCTTCCATAGTTGATCAGCTGTGCGGCAATTCCTGCAGAAACCGGATTGGTAAGTCCCGGATACAGATATTTATATTTTAAATCCACATCTGTTCTACCTGCTCCTACGGATGAATGGAAATATTCATTAAGAGATTTATCAATAGTCTGATTATCCAGAGTAACCTGTGCAATAAGGCTGTCAACAGATTTTTTCAGGAATCCCGGAGTCGTAATGTCTCCTTTCTTAGGGAAAATAACGAATCCCTGAGACATACTCTGTTTAGGGTAAGCTAAAGAGAAGAATCCTGTATCTCCTTCCACAAGGCTGAAATTATTCTTGGTAAGCACATCATTTTGGTTGATGATCTTTTGTTTTTTAAGTTCAGCAATATTTTTGGCTGTATTGGTAACCACATTTTCCGCCATCAATACAAAATCATTGTAGGTATCTGATGATCTTGCACTGGTCTGGAACATGATCAGTCTTGCCTGAGCCTGGGTAAGAGAACTGATTACACTGTACATATTTCCGCTTTGGTTGGCAGAAGTTCCTACAGTAACAACGATATTGGTTTCATCAGGAACGTTTGAAAGAAGGTTTCCTGCTGCCGTAAGAGCCTCTCCTACCGGCTGATAACCGCTATTGCTGGCACAGTTCATTTCATTCGTTTTCTGATCAATAAATGATGAAATCTTACTGTAATCTGTGCTTAAGCTGGATACAGAAACATTATCTCCGCAAGGATTGTTCTTGTATAAAACCGCTCCATATTTAACATTGCTAAAATAGGAAGGCTTTTCAAACCTAAGCTGAAGATCCTGTAACAATGATTTTACAATAGGTGCATAAGGCGCATTACCGGCACTTACATCTAATGCAAAGACAATATTGATGTTTTTATCTTTTTCCGTGATCTCTCTGTAACGGTCGAAATAAATCGGTTCACCCAGTACATTGGATACGAAATTCTTACTGTAATCTAAAATATTGGTGAAATATTTTGTCTTGGTATCAGGTGTTGGAGCTTCTTCTAAAGGAAGATTTACCGGGAAGATATTTTCCAGCTGTGTTCTCTTATTCACATCGGTAAGAAGAATAGCTGTTTTGTTGGACGCATCTGATGCTGATCCACCCGGATGTCCTTCATGAATTCCCAGCGTTGTATCGGTAATTCCTGTTGTATTTTTAAGTCTGATAGCGGAACGTTCTCCCCAGGTGGAGATTACATTGGAGCTTACCCAGCCGTAAAGTCCTTTATTGATACTGTCCATATCAACAGATGGTTTTTTACCTACCAGAAAACGTTTATTATTTTCGGCCATTTTGTACACATATACAATTTGTCCGTTAGGAATTTTTACATTGGCTGTTTCAATAAGGCTTGGTGAGTTGAACACCATAATAGAGTCGTTTTTATAGTATCTTTCAGCATTTCTGATGACTTCGCTGTTATTAGGTACTACTGCCACTCTTACAGGATAACCTGTCTTTTCACTTTTTAAAGCGTTATTCCAGAGAAGGAGATCAGACTCCTGAATCCAGCCATATGTTTTGATCGATTTTGACGAAACTTTCTTCATTAAAGCATCCGGAACATATTCCGCTACTTTTACCATTCCGTCTCTATGTTTTAAAACCATTAAAGGTTCAAGGAATTTTACTTCTTTGTAAGACTTCTCATCATCTTTATCCAGATAAGCCGTATTTCTTGACCGGTCTGAAATAACGATCCATGGCACTGACTTTTTCGGATATCCGTTAACGACAGGGGATGCATCCACCTGCCCATACTGTGAAGGCTCCGGGGTTTTCTTTGACGGCAGTTTTACCTGGCAACTCGTCAATAATACTGTTAACCCTATATAATATGCTGCTAGAGGAAATTTATTTTTCATCCTATTTAATCTTTTTATGATTGGTACATCCGTAAGACCGGATGAAATTATTTGCTTTGATTAATATCTACTTTAGTTACACAGTTCTGTGTGTCGTCCAGGTTTACTTTTACCGTCTGAATCACTGTATTCTTGTCAAACTGAAGGCCTGCACAATACATGTAGAAGTTATTCACTTTGCTGTCATTTACTTTTACCACTGTATTTTCATTGTTACACAGATAGGTTTTCAGCAGGTAATTGTAGTGCATATTGAAACTGTTTCCGTTGGCAATCTGCTGCAGGTGATATTTAAAATCATTATCTACTTTGGCATAAGAGTCTTCTACTGAAACTTCATCTTCAGCAAGAGCATCATAAGCCGGAAGAATTTTAATACGGTGATAGATAGGATCCTGGCTTTGTTCTGTGTAAAGAGTCACCAGATACTCTCCAGGTTTTTTATAGGAATAGATGGTAAATTTGTCCTTAGCATCTGTATTTCCGGACTCACCGAATTTCCATGCAAACTGTTTTGCATCAGAAATAGCACGGAAGGTCACATTTTCATTTTGCATTGCCTGACTTACGGCTTCGATAGTTGTTTTTGCCGTTGCAGTATCTTTTGGTTTCTGAACGCTTCTTGCGCTTACCATTACAGGGAAAGATTTCGTGTACTTGTTGTCGACGATCAAAATCACCTGATAATATCCCGGTTTATTATAGAAGTGAATACCACTGTTTTTATCTGAAGTTGTCCCATCTCCGAAATTCCATCTTTTGGTTTTGGCAAACTGGGTTTTATCTTCGAATAAAAGCGTGTCTCCTACCGCCAGTGAAGACGGATAAACCACCCCAACAATATCATCTGCTGAATGTATTACCTTTTTCTGCAGCCACAGAGCAACCAATGCTGCGATCAGCAAAGTTGCAATAACACCGATAATAATGTTTTTCTTGTTCTTTTGAAAATAATTCATAGTTAGTAATTGTGATGTGTTTTATGTATGTTCCTAGTATTTATTTGCTTACTGCATTCTTGCTTTCAGATCCTGCTCGCGCTGATAAAGCTTATTCTGCTTATCTTTAAATCCGATTCTGCATTCATCCACCTGTTTCTGGAAAATTTTAATGTCTTCAGAAGTTGTTGAAATGACTTTTTTGTCATCAAAATACATTTTATAGAATTTCGCGATCTGCGGATAGGCATCTTTACGTATATCCACAACATCAGTACTGTTGAAATAGCTGTTAAGGTCGTTTACACCCAGCTGGATATTGTTTTCGATAAAAGGCTGTGGTCCGTCATCAGTAAGTTTTGTAATCATGATATAGGTACTGTCCATGATGGGAAGAACAACTTTCTGGTGTTGTTCAAATTCGGCTTTCTGCTCAAGATTCTGAATACCTCTTACATCTTCATCAGAAAAAGGGGATTCAAATCCTTTCAGAAAGATCACTCCTAAAAATAACATGGCAGTCACCAGCATCAGTATTAAATAAAAAAACTGATAATGCCTTTCTTTCTTCGATAATGTGATTTGTCCTTGCATATCTTTTCTTTTTATCTTCTTCTTCTACTTCCTGTGAAATTTCTCGTAGGGTCTTTCCGAAGTTCATTGTTGGTTACTTTAATCTTACCCATGCATTCATCAAGATCCCGTAAAACGGTTTTTTTCTGATACTCTACTTCGATGATCTTTGCTTTTAAATTCATCATCGGTACAATCTGCTTCATCAGTACGGCATAATGTTTAAAGCTCTGCACACTGTCTTTACCCATAATATTTTTGGCATCTCTCACATTATCCATAATACTGGTTCTCAGAAATACCTCATTCTCCACCTTATTGATGCTAAGCTGGTTCATTTTGTCGTAAATATCATCAATGTGATCCTTAAGCACGTCACTTCGAAGCATCAGTTCTTTATACGCTTCAGCTTCACGGCTGATTCCTTCCCGCTGTATATCATAACTCTTAAAGAAGAGAAATAAGCAAGCAAAAGATACAACCGACAAAACGACAAATGACAGAATAAACTTCCAAATGCCCGTTCTGACGTCAGATTTGTTTAATTTTTTTTCCCTGTTAGAAGACATAATTTGCGATTTGTTTGGCCTGTGAAAATATAAAAAAAAAATTTTATGCACAATACGTAATTTCCCCAACCCTGTTTCGTGAAAACCCTGATTAAATTAATATTAATTTTCACTTTGATAAGTTTTTCATAAATTAGACCTCTGAATTTTAAATATCATTCGCCAAATCGATATTAAGAATGAGTAAAATATTATCTAATACCGTACGTTTTTCCATTGCTGACAGTGATTTTTATTTTAAAAAAATAATGATCAAAACACTTATGGAAAATCCTTTCTATATGCTTCTGAATGATTGTAACAATGGGCATGAGCTGGTAAACAGAATCTACAGAAGACAGGAAGATGTGTTCATTATTGAGCTGTTCATGCCGGTATTAAGTGGAATTGAAGCTATTAAGTACATCAGAAAAAACAATACTGAAACCCCTATTATTACGTATTCCGGCACTTATCAGGAAGATATGGCGGAAATCCTTTCAAAGATTCCCAATATCTATTACTGTCAGAAAAAAAGCACCATTATAAAGGATATTATTAAAGGAAGTATTGCGTCTGACGACTTCGACTATCAGGCTTATTCCAAAGAATGGGAACAGCAGCCGCTTGCCGTACAGGAATATATGGACAGGCAGAAAAAAGGACAGGAAGAACTTTCCCCATCTGAAATACAGCTCATGAGGTTCTGCTATGAAGGATTCAGCAATAAAGAAATTGCAGAAAAACTCAATCTCAGTACCAGAACAATTGATACCTATATCAACAGACTTACAGAAAAGCTGGGGTTGAAAACCAAACTTCATCTTATCCGCTTCTGCGTAGAAAACGGATATTATAATTCCAGTTTATAAAAAAATCTGATTTCAATTGAAAAATTCAATTTCGGGCGGATGGTTAAGGGCAGATAACGGATCTCAAAAATAGTATGCTAAAGACCATAAAGTGCTGCCAGACCTGTTATAACCAGCATTTATTAAATTTTGTTCATCAATTTTTTGTACCTTTATCCGGTTACATTATTTTATTGTTAAATTATCACCATCCTGCCTTAATATAGTGTATACATAAAAAGTCCAACTCTTTGAATAAAAATATTTTGCCACTAATTTGCTAGTATTCAATTTTTTTAACTAAATTTGCACACCTAAAATTTAAAATTAAAATAAGGAAATGACAAAGGCAGAATTGGTAAACACCATCTCAAATAAGTTGGGAACAGAAAAGAATGAAACACAGAAAGTTGTAGAAGCTTTTATGCAGGAGATCAGAACTTCTATGTATAATGGGGATAACGTTTATCTAAGAGGTTTTGGATCTTTTATCATTAAAACAAGAGCTGCTAAAACAGGAAGAAATATTTCTAAAAACACTGCAATTGAGATTCCTGCTCATAACATTCCTGCTTTCAAACCTTCAAAATCTTTTGTTGAGAAAGTAAAAACTAAAGTTGCAGTAAAATAAGAACATTAACTGAATATTAACTAGTTACTAAAAAATTAAAATTATGCCAAGCGGAAAGAAAAGAAAAAGACACAAGGTTGCGACTCACAAAAGAAAGAAAAGAAGAAGAGCAAACAGACATAAGAAAAAATAATCTCTTTTTCTCGAGATTTACAATATAATAATATAGTTGGTGGATTTAAATTTTTAAAGTTCACTAACTATATTTTTGTTTGCAACTATAAGATTCCGCGGAAAACGGAGGGTTTCAAATATTATTTTAATAAAAATATAATGGTTTTCATTCAAAATCCTTATATTTAATAGATGAATTAATCGATAAAAAACATCCACTTCCTATAATCTTAACAATTTTATCTTATTAAAAAATGAAGAAAGAACTAATAGTTTCGCATGAAGATGATCTTACAAAGATTGCGCTGCTGGAAGACGGAAGACTATGTGAACTTCATGAGCAAGAAGACAAAAGCGATTTTATAGTTGGAGATCTGTTTATAGGAAAAGTAAAAAAACTTGCCCCAAACCTGAATGCAGCATTCGTCAATATCGGATATGACAAAGATGCATTTCTGCATTACCAGGATCTGGGACCTCAGTATCTTACGTACAGAAAGTTTTTAAAAGATACTATTTCTAAAAAACAAAGCACTTCGAGCTTAAAAAATTTCGAGATACAACCCGAAATAGACAAAAACGGAACGGTAGACAAAGTAATTGCCAAGGACGATATTGTTCTGTTACAAATTACCAAAGAACCTATCTCTACCAAAGGTCCAAGAATTTCTACCCAGATTTCATTAACAGGACGTTTCCTGGTTTTAATTCCTTTTGACAATAAAGTTTCTATTTCCAAAAAAATCAGAAGTTCTGAGGAAAAAGAAAGACTGAGAACCCTTATCGACAGCATTAAGCCTGAAGGATTCGGAGTGATCATCAGAACAGTGGCAGAAGGAAAAAAAGTAGCCGACCTGCATAATGACATGAACCAGCTGGTTCAGAAATGGGAAAGTACTTTCAAAAACATCCAGAGAAATAAAGTTCCGTCTAAAGTTTTAAGCGAAGAAGACAAAGCTTCAGCTATTTTAAGAGACAATTTTAATCAGGACTTCGTCAATATCATTTGCGATGATGAGCAAATGGTGAACGAAATGAAAAATTACATTGAAGTAATTGCTCCTGAAAAGAAAAATATTGTCCAGTTTTATGATTCCCATATTCCACTTCTGGAATATTACAATGTTGAAAAACAGCTTAAACAGAGCTTCGGAAAACACGTCAACATTCCGAGTTCCAAAGGAGCCTATCTTGTTATTGAGCACACAGAAGCACTTCACGTAGTGGACGTCAACTCCGGAAACAATATTACAACCGGAGCAGCTGTCAACAAAGAGCATGCACTGAAAGTGAACAAAATGGCTGCTACAGAAATCGCAAGACAACTTCGCCTCCGCGATATGGGAGGGATCATCGTTATCGATTTCATAGATATGCCGAATTCTGATCACAGAAGAGATCTTTACGAGCATCTTAAAGAGGAAATGAAGCGCGACAAAGCACGCCACAAAATCCTTCCTCCAAGTAAATTTGGTCTGATCCAGATCACCAGACAGAGAAACCGTCCGGAAAAACAGATCGACACCAAAGAAGAAAACCCGAACAAAGACGGAGAAATTGTAGCTCCTATTGTTATCGTGGAAAGAATGGGTGAAACCTTAAGAAATATCCTGCAGAAAGAAAAAGGAAAAATCTACCTGCACGTACACCCATTTGTGGAAGCCTACCTTACAAAAGGCATTAAAAGTATCCAGATGAAATGGTTTATCAAATACAAAAAGTGGGTAACCATTGTTCCAAGGGATTCTTTTAAATATTTAGAATACAAAATCTACAATGCCAAAAAAGAAGAATTGATAGAATTCTCTAATTAAAAAATTTAAAACCTTCAGTTTTCTGGAGGTTTTTTTATTACCTTTCTTGCTATAAGTTTCGGCTAAAGCCGATAGATGTTTTTTGTTTATGTAGGCGGGCTAAAGCCCACCCCTATTGAATTTTAACAGCAAGATCTTTTATCTTTTATCTTTTATCTTTTATCTTTTATCTTTTATCTTTTATCTTTTATCTTTTATCTTTTATCTTTTATCTTTTATCTTTTATCTTTTATCTTTTATCTTTTATCTTTAAAATATGAAAAACCATCATTACAAAATGACCATCCAGTGGACGGGAAACCAGGGAACAGGAACCAGCGGTTACAGAGATTACGGAAGAAGCCATACCATTTCAGCGGAGAATAAAGTTGTGATTGAAGGATCATCTGATCCGGCATTCCGTGGCGACCGGACGAAATATAATCCTGAAGAAATGTTTTTATCTTCACTTTCTTCCTGTCACATGCTTTGGTACCTTCATTTCTGTTCTGAAGCGGGCATTATTGTTACAGATTACACTGACGAGGCAACGGGCATCATGGCAGAGACAGCCGGTGGCAGCGGCCACTTCACAGAAGTAACTTTACACCCTAGGGTAACTGTTGCCACAGAATCTATGAAAGAAAAAGCAGAACAGCTTCATCATAAAGCCAACGAATATTGTTTCATTGCCAATTCTGTCAATTTTCCGGTACAACATCTCCCTGTTATTTCAGTTAAATAATTACCCTGTCAGATTAAGGGGTTAAAGCTTTAAATCCTGATATTTCACAGGTTAATTAATGTTAAGGCATTTATTTCTTCGAGATATATTGCTAAATTTGAGCTATGGAAAATTTTGGAAAAGATTTATTGAGAAAAATAAAAAGCGTGGAACTTCCCGGTGAGCACGCCCATGGAGTATTTTCACCTCCCTACCGCCCCGTTTTTACGTATGATGAAGTATTGTCAAAGAATCCCAAATTTGCGGCGGTTAATATTGTTTTATATCTGAAAGACAACGAGTGGTATTTTCCATTGATCCAAAGGACGATTAATGAACACGACAGACACAGCGGACAGATATCTCTGCCCGGAGGAAAGCGTGAGGAAATGGACAGGGATTTTGCTGAAACGGCAGTTCGGGAAACCTCCGAAGAAATCGGAATAGATAAACATTATGTAAGAATCATCAGAGAAATGTCTCCGATTTATATTCCGCCAAGCAATTTTTATGTCTATCCCTATATTTCTTATACAATAAAGAATCCTGCTTTCGTTCTTCAACAGACGGAAGCTGTGGAAACCATAGAATTTCCGATCACTTCCTTTTTAAACCTGTCGGACACCCCGGAAATCATGGCTCTGCCGAGTGCAGGCGGACATGAAGTGCCCGTGATTAATTTCAACGGATACATTATCTGGGGAGCTACAGCGATGATATTAAGTGAATTCAGTCAGTTGCTGAAAAAAATGTAACTTTGCACTACCGTGTTTAATTGAGAGATGGCGAAGAAAAATATTTTCACCGATGCATTCGGAACTCCTTATTTTTTGAAAAGGTTTATTATTTTTATTTTAGGAATTGTTTCTTACAGAAGATTCAATGGCTTTAATAAGTTAAAAATAACCGGTACAGAACACCTTGTGGATCTTCCGGACTCTAACGTACTGTTTGTATCCAACCATCAGACCTATTTTGCAGATGTGGCGGCCATGTACCATGCCTTTTGTGCTGTGAACAACGGATATCTCAATACAATAAAAAACCCGATCTATCTTTTGAATCCGAAGATTGATTTTTACTATGTGGCAGCAGAGGAAACCATGAACAAAGGTATTCTTCCTAAAATTTTCAAAATTGCAGGAGCTGTAACGGTAAAAAGAACATGGAGATCTGAAGGGAAGAATGTCAACAGAATGGTAGACATGAGCGAGGTAGATAATATTATGAAAGCATTGGACAATGGCTGGGTAGCTACTTTCCCTCAAGGAACTACATCGGCTTTTGCACAGGGACGAAGAGGAACTGCCAAACTGGTAAAAAACCAGCGTCCTATTGTAATTCCAATCAAAATAAACGGATTCAGAAGAGCTTTTGATAAAAAAGGACTCCGCGTAAAGGTAACCGGTGTAAAACCTACGATGGAATTCAAAGCTCCTTTGGATATTGATTATGATAATGAAAAAGCACCGGAAATTTTATTGAAAATTATGACTGCCATAGAGCAGACAGAAGATTTCAATCTATTACACAGTTATGATGAAGAACTTAAAGCTAAAAAATTAGAACAAAAGGACTCAAATAATTAAAGTAAATAGAAAAATTATGAAAAAAATACTTGGAATATTATTCGCAATCATAGTATTAGTTTCATGCAACAGCCAGAAAGTATATTCGGATTTTGATATCAGTTATTCGAAAAGCGGAGGCTTTGCTCCTGTATATGAAAATCTTCTGATCAAAGGGAATAATGTACACTACTCTTTTGAAGGCCAGGGAAAAAAATATAAACAGGATTTTAAAATTTCAGATGAAGATTTAAAGAAACTGGATCAGGTTCTTTCTCAGAATAATTTCAGAAGAATACAGGAAGACCGTAAAAAATTGTACGACAATATTTCAACGTCCATCAATGTCAAGAAAGGTCCCAATGAAGGCAGTAAATCGGATGCTAGTATGATCATTCCGAATTATCAGACCAACTGGAACAATATTCTTGAAGCTTTCCAGCACATCATTAATATTAATGTTAAAAAACAGTAAATACAATTGAAAACCCACTTCATTGCCATTGGCGGAAGCGCCATGCATAATCTCGCCATCGCATTAAAAGACAAAGGATATCAGGTAACAGGTTCTGATGATGCTATTTTTGAGCCTTCAAAGACCCGGTTGGAAAAGAAAGGAATTCTGCCTCAGGAAATGGGCTGGTTCCCGGAAAAGATTACTCCGGATATTGATGCTGTTATTCTCGGGATGCATGCCCACCAGGATAATCCTGAGCTGGCAAGAGCAAAAGAACTGGGCCTGAAAATATATTCTTACCCTGAATTCCTGTACGAACAGTCTAAAAACAAGACAAGAGTTGTTATTGCAGGATCACATGGTAAAACAACCATTACGTCAATGATTCTCCACGTTTTGAATTTCCATCAGAAAGATGTGGACTTCATGGTAGGTGCACAGCTTGAAGGTTTCGACTGTATGGTAAAACTGACTCAGGATAATGATTTCATGGTACTGGAAGGTGACGAATATCTTTCCTCTCCTATTGATCTTCGTTCGAAATTTTTACTGTATCAGCCGAATATCGCTTTAATGAGCGGCATTGCATGGGATCATATCAATGTATTCAAAACATTTGATGATTATATCGAGCAGTTCAGAAAGTTTGTAGCAAGCATTACGGCAGGCGGAGTTCTTGTGTATAATGAAGAAGATCCGGAAGTAGTGAAAGTAGTGGAAAATGCTGAAAATTATTTCAGAAAAATCCCTTACAAAACTCCTGAATACGAAATCAATAATGGTAAAGTATATTTAAAAACGGAAATGGGAGATGTTCCTCTTTCTGTTTTTGGAGCACACAACCTGCTGAACCTTGAAGGAGCAAGACATATCTGCCAGCAGTTGGGAATTATGGATGAAGATTTCTATGAGGCAATCATGAGTTTCAAAGGAGCATCCAAACGTCTTGAAAAAGTGGAAAGAGAAGATAAGGGAATCCTTTACAAAGATTTTGCCCATGCACCAAGTAAGGTAAAGGCTGCAGTAAAAGCCTTTGCAGAGCAATTTAAAAATAATAAGAAATACGGATTCCTGGAACTTCATACGTATTCAAGTCTGAATCCGGCTTTCCTTGAGCAATATGATCATGCAATGGATGGCCTGGAGGAAGCTGTAGTTTTCTACTCTGAAGATGCCTTGAAGATCAAGAGAATGGAACCTATCTCTCCTGAATTTATTAAAGAAAAATTCAAGAATGAAAAACTAAAGGTTTTCACGAATGCTGAAGATCTACACGCCTACTGGAATACATTGGATAAAACAGATGGTGTCTATCTTATGATGAGTTCCGGAAATTTTGGAGGCCTCGATCTAACAAAATAAATAAAAAGCTTCAGATTATATTTCTGAAGCTTTTTTATTAATGTCTTACTTATCTTTTTCACACTGGCAGATTAAATTTCTTAAAATTTCCTCTGTAGACCGTTCGCTGTACCGGTGAATGGACTGTCCCACCCAGATTCCTGTAAACTCTGGATTTTGCAGAGCTTTAGCTGCTTTTCGTAAGGCATTGGTCAGTTTGTTCTGATAAGGATATGGTAAAATATATTCTGAATTTTCAACCGTTTCTATAAATTTGTTTTTCACTCCTCTTGCATACCGCCCGGAAAAGCTCTTCGTGAGAACAATTTCTTCTTCTCTTACCCTTTTCAATCTTTCTTTTTCAAAAGGCAATAAAGCGCTTTCCTGAGAAGCCAGCAAAAGATTGCCCACCTGAAAACCCTGGGCACCTAAGTCTTTAACGGCTTGTAATGTTTTAGCTCCATAAATTCCTCCTGCATAAATCAAAGGAACATTTACATGATCGTAGATCTGTGATAGTAAAGATAATCCTCCGATCTGGGGAATATTTTCAGCTTCAAAACTACCTCTGTGGCCACCAGCTTCTATTCCCTGAACACAAATAATATCAATACCGGATTTTTCAAGCAACAAAGATTCCTTCACAGAAGTACAGGTTCCGATAAGGGTAACACCATTTTCCTTTAATTTCTGAATACTCTGATCATCCAGATTTCCAAAAGTAAAACTTAATATTTTACAATTTTCTTCTATGATAGCATCCACCTGTTCACGATAACCGTTGACACTGATTTCTTCAAGATCAGGAAGGTGTACTTCAATACTATTGTCTTTGGCCAGCTGCTCAATAAATTGTTTGGTTTTACGATACTTTTCTTTTAAAACATCCGTCACTTCAGGAATATGATGGACAAATATATTGACAGCAAACGGCTTATCAGTCAGTTTTCTTGTTTCCCTGATCAATTCCACAGACTGGTCTGCAGAAAGATCGGCCAGTGCCAGTGATCCCAGACAGCCTGCTTTTGCAGCTGCAACAGCCATTTGTGTAGTACTTACCCCAAACATCGGAGCCTGAATAAGAGGATATTGTATTCCTAGTTTTTTACTGATTGTATCGGGCCAGAACATAAAAAAATATTTTAATTAAAAAGTACAAAAAATAAGAGCACCTCATTTTCAACAGGATATGATATTCTTCACCCTGAATGAAAATACAATTCCCACAGATCACACGGATGTCACAGATCGTAATCTGAACTAGTGAAAACTGCGGGAATATTTTGATTCTTTATTTTTATTAAATATCTGCTACAGAATTTAGCATTTTTTGCTCCCATTCAGGATCTTTAGGATCAAAGAACAATCTTTTTCCAGTATCTAAAGACCGGACAACATTCATTTCATCTTCTGTCAGCTCAAAATCAAATACGTTAAAGTTTTCTTCAATTCTTGACGGTGTCACCGATTTTGGAATTACAACGAAACCTTCCTGAAGGTGCCATCTCAAGATTACCTGAGCTACTGTTTTACCATATTTTTCGGCAATAGCTTTCAGGTCAGGATTGCTTAAAAGATTAGCGTTACCGTTGCCTAGCGGGCTCCATGGCTGTGTTATGATATTATTTTCTCTGTCATACACCTGTAGTTCTTTCTGCTGAAATACAGGATGCAGCTCAATCTGATTGATAACCGGCAAAACAGTTGAATTTACTTTTAATTCTTCAAGTTTTTCGACGGTAAAATTACATACTCCAATTGCTTTGATCTTCCCCTCCTGATAAAGCTCTTCCAAAGATTTCCATGTTCCCAGAAAGTCCCCATACGGCCAGTGAATAAGATACATATCAAGATAATCCATCTGTAATCTGTCCAATGTTCTCTGAAAAGCTCTTTTTGCTTTTTCATATCCATGATCCTGAACCCATACTTTGGAGGTGATAAACAGTTCGTCTCTGTTGACACCACTATTTTTTACGGCCGTACCTACTGCAGTTTCATTCTGATAAATAGCAGCGGTATCGATCATTCTATATCCTGTCTGAATAGCTTTGATTACTGCATTTTCACATTCTTTCAGATCTTCCATCTGCCATACTCCAAATCCTAAGGCCGGAATATCCACTCCGTTATTTAATGTTACCACAGGCTGTCCTGTATAGGTTTTCTTTTGCATAAATCTTTATTTTAATGATTAATATAAAGTGATAAACAAATTTGCAATAAAAAATTGAAAATTCTGCCTACCATTTTTACTGTTTCTGTTAAAAAATTCTTATTCATAAGGTTTAAGATGATGTATAAACTACTCCGTCTTTTTGTTTCACGATGAGTGGTCGATAAAACGGCTATGTCCACTTCTAACTTCTAACTTCTAACTTCCAGCCTCAAAATTCACCCTTCTCCTGGCATCTCACCTCTATTTTCTCTATTTTTGTTTAAAATTTAAATCATGTCACAACATATCAGATTGGCTACAGCAGAAGATTATCCGAAAATTATGGAAATATGGGAATCAGCAGTAAAAGCAACACACGATTTTCTTGCTGAGGAAGATTTCAATTATTTTAAAGAAGCCATTCCAAGAGACTATCTTCCTAATCTGGAAGTGTATTTAATTACTGAAGATCATGAAACTAAAGGATTTGCTTCCGTAGCAGAAGGCAACCTGGAAATGCTTTTCATCCACAACGATACACGTGGAAAAGGCTATGGTAAAACACTTTATCAGTTCATGAAAGAGAAAACCGGACTGACGAAAGTAGATGTCAATGAACAAAACCCTCAGGCCATCGGTTTTTATGAAAAAATGGGTTTCAAAAAAGTCGGAAGGTCTGAAAAAGATGGTTCAGGAAAAGATTACCCACTTATTCATATGAGTCTGTAATGGAAGATTTCACTTTTCATCAATTAAATTCCGATTCGGAAATTCCCTATCATCTCCTGTTATTAGCGGATGAAACCAAGAAAGCGATTAATCAATATATTTTCAATTCCGATATTTATCTTTTGCATAGCGGTACTGAAAACATTGCAGTGATGGCATTGTACGGGAAAAGCAATACGGAACTGGAAATAAAAAATGTTGCTGTCATTGAAAGCTACAGAAGCAAAGGAATCGGAAGTATCCTGATGAACAAGGCTAAAGAAATTGCCAAAGAAAACCACTATAAAATACTGACTGTCGGAACCTCGGATACGGGATTCCAACAGATCAGATTTTATGAGAAAAACGGATTCATCAGAAGTGGAATACTGAAAGACTTTTTTATTAAAAACTATCCTGATCCAATCTATGAAAACGGTTTACAGATGCGCGATATGATTGTCTTAAGCCATCACCTGGCGGAATAAACCTTTAATATGCTCTATTTCAGTCTGGTAATTGGTTTTCTTACGACATCCGAAATACAGCGTGTTTTCCAGTTTCTTTTTTCCTTCCCAGATCAGCTGTACTTCACCGCTTTCGATATCATTCCTGCACAGAAAATCAGGTACAACAGCTAATCCTGTTCCTCCCTTCAGACAACGGATAATTGAATTCAGGTTGGGAACGATATAATTGGGGCGGAAATTCGGTTTATGACCAAAATTTAAGGTCCAGAACTGGAAAAGGTGTTCCATATCTCCGGTGGTTCCGTACCATTTTTCATTCTTCAGCCACTCTTCAATCTGCTCTGCATCTTTTGTTTTCAGCACTTTATTGAAAGCCGCTTTATCTACATCTTTCCCCCCAACCAGAATAATTTGTTCCGAAGAGAAGGCTTCATGCTCGATGTTGGGTGAAGACCCCTTTTTAGGAGTGATGATAAGATCGAGAATTCCTTTATCCAGCTGATCCAGCATTTCAGGATATTCTCCAAAACTGATGATCAGATTAAAAGGTAATGAAGAAACATATTGCTCCAGAGTAGTCTGAAAAGTTTCAAAACACATCCCTACACTGATGGTAGGCGTATGTTTCTCTGTGGATTTCTGAAAATTCTTTTCTACATCCTCCAGCTTAGTGAGTGGTTCAGCAACTGCATTAAACAACACTTTACCACGCTCTGTCGGGATCATTTTTCTACCAGTCCTGTCAAACAGCTTGTATCCTACATAAGCTTCCAGTGAACTTAAGTGAAGGCTTACTCCCGGCTGTGATATGAATAAGGCATCAGCAGCACCCGTTAATGTCCCGGTTTTATAGATCGCCTTAAAAGTACGATACCATTCTAGATTAACCATGACTCAATTATTAATATTATAATGCAAATTTACAAAATAATTATAATATTAATACGTTTTCATTCTTCAGAAACGAAGCATAATAATCCGGAATCCCGCTTTCCCTTATCTGACGGGCAGTTTCATCAATCGGATAAGATAACTGTACAATTTCAGGGGTGATTTTTTCTTCATCCAAAGTCAGTACCAGATAAGAAGCCAGTCTGTTTTCTTCTTTGGAGCGGCCTACAGAACCGCAATTTACGGCCCATGTATTATTTCCGAACTGTTTTTTAAATGATAAATGGGTATGTCCCATTACGATCAGATCGGCTTTTGCCCATTCCAGCATAGATGTAAAAACCTCATCATTTTCTGATTCATACAAATAAGTATCATTGCTTTCAAGACTGGAATGAACCAGCTGGATGTTCCAGTGCTTTTTACCTGTTTTGTAATTTAACTTTAAGTGAAAAGGCAACCCGGAAAGAAATTTTTTATTCGGTTCTGTAATATGTTTTTTAGAATGATCTATCGCAATGAATCTGGCAGTAGTTTCTTCTTCTGAATGCTGAGGTAAAGGAACAACAGGAATATCAAAAGCAATTCTTTCATCGTGATTTCCCATCAAACATGGAATGTTCAGACTCCTTATTTTTTCTATTACTTCATTTCCCCAGGGTGCAAAATCTACCAGATCTCCCAGGCAGAACTTCTGGCTTATTCCTCTCTGCTCAATATCCTTCAACACCACTTCCAGTGCAGGAAGATTTCCATGCACATCACTAAAAACAGCTATCTGTATCATTGTCCTTCAATTTGTTAGGCAAATTTACCTGTCGGAAAATAATTCCGGTTCAGAGATGATATGATATTTTACCATGAAAGGGGAAATTGTCAATCGTTAATTTTTGCTTCGCAAAGTCAATAGTGAATGATTAGCTGCTGGCTAAAATAACCTCGAAACCCACAACCCATAACCCGCAACCCGAACCTCATAACCCGAATCAAAAAAACAAACTATCACAAAAATAATAACACCCTATAATTTATATTATTTTTATTATACATATATCTGATCTAACTTTGCAGAGTAAAATTTAAACAATCATAAAAAAATGAAAAAAGTACGAATCATCAACGGAGGACAGAATTTCGGACATTCCGGGGGAAAATATAATCAGACTATCGCAGACAATACATTAGCCGTTCTTAAAGAATTTGATAATGTAGAAGTAAAGATAACGAATATAAGTGAAAATTATGACAAACATGAAGAAGTGCAGAAGTTTGTCTGGGCAGATTACATCATTTACCACACTCCTATCTGGTGGTTCCAGCTTCCGAACGGATTGAAAAAATATATTGACGAAGTATTCACAGCAGGTCATGCCAAAGGAATTTATATGAGCGACGGAAGAAAGGCTGAGAATCCGGAAATCAACTATGGCACAGGAGGAATGCTTGGCGGGAGAAAATATATGTTAACAACAAGCTGGAATGCTCCTGCAACTGCTTTCACACTTCCCGGAGAATTCTTTAATGAAAAAAGCGTGGACGAAGGTCCTTTATTTGGATTCCACAGAATGAATGCCTTTGTTTCTATGGAAAAAATGGACAGCTTCCACTTCCACGATGTGGAGAAAAACGCCAATATAGAACGCGATATGAAGCTTTACAGAGAACATGTGAGAAATGTTTTTGAAAAAGAATTAAGATCTGAACTGGTATCATGAAAAAAATACTGATCACAGGTATTACCGGCTATATAGGCGGAACTATCGCAAAAAAACTCCTCGACAGGAATTATGAAGTGACAGGACTGGTTCGTAATGAAACCCATGTACAGGAACTGGAATCATTAGGAATCAAAACCATTGTGGGAAATATTCATGATGAAGACCTCATCAGAACAGCGGTTTCTGATATTGATGCTGTGATCCATAATGCAGATTCAGCAGATGATGCGTATGCAGCAGATAACTTTATCAAAGCACTGGAAGGAAGTCAGAAAACCTTTATATTCACTTCAGGGTCTGCCATTTTTGGTGGAAAAGAGAATGGTAAAAAAAGTGACTTTATCTTCAGAGAAGATTTACCTTTGCAGCCAAGACTGGAAATGGCATCAAGAGTATTGATCAACAATTACGTCCTGCAATCTGCCAGCAAAGGCATACGAAGTATTGTTATTGTTCCTACCATGGTTTACGGAGAAGGTTTAGGAATTAAAAAAGACAGCATTCAGATTCCGGCTCTTATCAACTTTTCTAAGGAGAAAGGGCATGGAGTTTATTTTGGTGAAGGTGAAAATATCTGGTCCAATTTACATATTGAAGATCTCGCAGATCTGTATGTACTCGCATTGGAAAAAGCAAAAGGTGGCTCTATCTATTATGCAGAAAACGGTTCATCTTCTCTGAAAAACATTGCAGAAAATATCAGTAAAAAATATAACTTACAATCAACTAAATCATTAAGCATACAGGATGCGGTTGACAAATTTGGTCCTGCAGGAGGTTATTTCGGTTTTGCATCCAACAGCAGATGCAGTTCAGATAAAGCTAAAGCAGAACTGGATTGGAAACCTATCTATAACTCTATTGAAAATTTTATTTAATTATGAAAATTCATCTTACAGCCATTATAAAATCCAAGGAAGAACATCAGGCAGAAGTACTGGAAGTTCTTCAGAATATGGTAAAAGAAACAAGAAAAGAAGAAGCTTGCGAGCTTTACAGCCTTCACCAGGGAATTGAAGACAAAAATGAATTTGTTTTCTACGAAATCTGGAAAAGTAAAGAAGGATTGGATCAGCACAATCAGCAGCCTTATATCCAGGCTTTCGGAGCTTTGGTTGAGGAGAAACTTCAGGAAAAACCACAGATTTATACCACCAATCTTATTTAACAATGAAAAAATTAGCGTTTTTAATGCTTGCGGTCTTTACGATAGGATTCGTACAGGCACAAACCAAAAAATCAAAGAATATGAAAAAGAAAATATTATTCGTCGTTACCAGTCATGACAAAAAAGGCAGTACAGGTGAAGATACAGGATATTACCTGGGTGAAGTTTCTCATCCGTGGGAAGTTCTTCACAAGGCAGGATATGAAATAGACTTTGTAAGTCCGAAAGGCGGAACTCCTCCGGTAGACGGCTTCGATTTGAAAGATCCTGTCAACAAAGAATTTTGGGAGAACAAGGAATATAAAAACAAGATTGATCACTCAATGACTCCGTCACAGGTGAATCCAAAAGAATACTCAACCATCTTTTATGCAGGAGGACACGGAGCAATGTGGGATTTTGCAGACAATAGAGAACTGGCGGATATTGCTTCCAAAATTTATGAAAACGGAGGAATTGTAGCCGCTGTATGTCATGGCCCTGCAGGTTTGGTAAATATCAAACTGAATAACGGGAAATATCTTGTAGACGGTAAGAAAATCAATGCTTTTACCAATGAAGAGGAATCTGAAGTAAAATTAACGAACGTTGTTCCTTTCTTACTGGAAGATAAACTGAAAGGAAGAGGAGCTAAATTTGAAAAATCAGGACTTTGGCAGAATCATGTGGTAACCGATCAGAGAGTGATCACAGGACAGAATCCACAGTCAGCAAAAAGCGTTGGAGAAGCTATCGTAAAGGAATTAAATAAATAACAGACAATTTTTAACCACAAAGTCACAACAGTTTTCAGACACTTAAGTAAAAAAAGATACTATTCAGAATACAGAGAAGAACACTTAAGTTCTTTTTAAATCCGAAAAGTTCTTAAAAGGGTCACTACTGGAACGGCGAGAATTCCTCTCCTCCGGAGGGGTGGCGAAAATTCAAAGAATTTTTGACGGGGTGGTTCAACACAACAACAATTTTTAAACAAACAAAATGGAATATAGAAAATTAGGAAACACCGATTTGGAATTATCAACCATCACACATGGTGCTTTTGCTATCGGCGGAAATATGTGGGGTGGTAATGAAAAACAGGATTCTATCAATTCTATTCACGCATCATTAGATCATGGTGTAACTTCTATCGACACAGCTCCATTCTATGGTTTCGGACTGAGTGAAGAAATGATCGGTGAAGCGATCAAAGGAAAAGACCGTTCAAAAATTCAGCTTTTGACAAAATTCGGATTGGTATGGGACGGAAGCAACAACGGAAAAGGAGAATTTTTCTTTGATGCAGAAGACGAAGGAAAAACTCTTCCGGTTTATAAGCTGGCTTCAAAAGAAAACATCATCAAAGAAGTTGAAGAGAGTTTAAAAAGATTAGGTACAGATTATATCGACCTTTTACAGCTTCACTGGCCGGACAGCACTACGCCTATCTGCGAGACCATGGAAGCTATGGAACTATTGATCCAGCAAGGAAAAATCCGTGCTGCAGGAGTAAGCAACTACAGTGTGGCTCAGATGGAAGAAGCTAACAGGACTTTAAAACTTGCCAGCAACCAGGTTTCTTACAGTATGCTAAACCGTGCAATCGAAAATGATCTTGTTCCGTATTCTCTGGAAAACAATTCTGGAATTATCGTGTACAGTCCGATGGAAAGAGGTCTTTTAACCGGTAAATATTTCAAGGAAACCCAATTGAAAGATAACGATCACAGAAACGGATATTTCTCTCAGTTTGATCTGAATAAGGTAAAAACTTTCTTAGAAAAATTTGAGCTTATTGCTCAGGAAAAAGGTGCAAGCCTTTCTCAGCTGGTATTAAGATGGACGACACTCCAACCTGCAATTACAGTAGTATTGGCGGGAGCAAGAAATGCACAGCAAGCCATCGAAAACGCAAAGGCAATGTCTATTGACCTTTCACAGGAAGAATTGAGCTTCATCAATTCTGCTTTAAGCGAAATATAATACAAAGCTGGAAGAAGGGGGCTGGAAGATGGAAGTTATTGATGTCGGATAATAAATAGACTGGTTTACAATTTGCCTTCAATTGTTATTCCGACGAAGGACGAATCTCTTTGTTACATGCAGAATAGTACATTAGAAGCCTCCTAATTATCAATACACCAATAGAACTTCCTTCTCCCAGCTTCCAGCTTCCTTTCTTTTAACCTCAATCCTTATAAAAATGAAAAATAATCTGATCAAAATTTTCGGGTTAGCCACTCTATTGACTATCAACAACATTAGTTTAAAGGCACAGACCCTTGTCAATCCGCAAGATCAATTATGGTATCCTTCGGCTTACGGTGCGAAAGATGAGATCGGAGCAGCTAATTTGTTGACTCCTGAAGTTGTCAAACAGGCTCTGGGACTTGTAAAACAAGGTAAAACATTAGCGCTTGCCGTTCCTATTGATAAAAACCTGCCTGCTTTCAGACACAGAGGTTTCAATTTATACAATATCCAACCCGGAGAACAGGGTGGAAAAAGCATTGGTCCTAATAAATTTACTTTCAATGACGAACTGGTGAACGGATGGACCGGAGTTGGAACACAACTGAACGGTATCGGACATATTGGTATTGATAATACTTACTACAACGGAAATAAAGCGACTGATTTTGTAACGGTAGAAGGCGTAAAAAAACTGGGTGTTGAAAAAGTACCTCCTTTCGTTACCCGCGGTGTCGTGCTTGATATGACGGCTCATTACGGAAAATCTATTGTACCCGGAGGAACAGAATTTACTGTAGAAGACATCAGATCTGTTTTAAAGAAACAAGGCCTTACCCTGAGAAAAGGTGATATCGTTCTTTTCAATACCGGATGGCTTGAATTGATCGGTAAAAACAATCAGCAATTCCTGGAAACAGAACCCGGAATCGGTATGGATGCTGCCAAATGGCTTGCCAATCAGGGAATCGTAGCTTTTGGCGGCGACACCTGGGCTTCCGAAGTATATCCTAACCCAAAAAGTAAGGAAGAATTTCCCATCAACCAGTTTATGCTGGCTAAAAAAGGAATTTATAACCTGGAGCTGATAGACAGCCGTCCATTGGTGAAACAAAAAGTCTGGGAATTTTTATTTGTGCTGGGACAGCCTTTATATGTAGGTTCTACTCAGGTGAATGTAAATCCTGTAGCTATTTATTAAATTAAATGTTACAGTATGAGGCTATTTAAACTTTTATATTCATTGCTTTAACCACAAAAGGCACAAAAGTTTTAAACACTTAAGTTTTTTCAGAACCAGGTCTTATGCATAATAAGTACACCTAAGTTTTGTGAAAATCTTTGATTTTCATCTTGTGTGAACTTTTCTGCAGTATCATTTTAAACTTACTTAAGTGAGCTCAAGTGTTCTAAAATAAAACCTTTTGTGACTTTTGTGGTTGGATAAAATTCAAACAACTTTTATATCCGAGAAACGGAGATACAATGTAATTCCGGTTTAAAAAATAAAATGAACCAAAGAATTTATTTTAGAATTAATACCCAAACTGTGATACATTGTCACTTTGAATTTTACATTAAAACGGCCTTTCAGTTTTTGAAAGGCCGTTTTGATAAAAAGTAAACATCCGTAATTACGCAGTCTTCATCAACTTCCATCACCCAACTTCCTGACTCCGTTATTTTGCAATTGGAATATGCGTGCTCACTGCAATTCTGTTCCAGGCATTGATGGTAATAATCGCCATAATGATCTGAGCGATCTGGTGATCATCAAAGAATTTTTTCGCCTTCTGGAAAGTTTCTTCTGTTAATCCGTTTTGACTGATCAGTGTAATTTCCTCAGTCATTGCCAAAAGTACCTGCTCTTCTTCAGTGAAAAATTCTTTTGCCTCTGTCCATCCGTTCAGAATAAAAATTCTTTGAGGATTTTCACCGTATTTGATGGCATCTTTGGTGTGCATATCAAGGCAGAACGCACATTTATTGATCTGTGAGGCCCTGATTTTAATTAATTCCTTCTGAATATGGGTTAAAGAAGTGGTCTGTAAGTATGCTTCTAATCCCATCATTGCTTTGTAAGCTGCTGAATCTACTGTTGCAATATTTAATCTTGCGCTCATAATATGTATTATTTTTTGGTTAATTGATCTATACTTAAAGAATAATGTTGCTGAACCGCCAGTAAAAGAGCCGCGGCACTTCCTACCCATACAGAATAGTTGAGTGGAGCTTTAGCTCCTGAAGCAATGGTCATGGATACGGCAAAAATCAACAGCAGAATACTGCTTCCATAGGCTGCAAACTTTGTTTTAAATCCAAAGATCAGCATCAAGGGAAAAAGAATTTCTAAAAAGGTAGCAGCATAGGCTGAAACTGTACTTAAAGCTTCCGGAAAAAAAAAGGTAAGCTGTCTTGTGTATTCTTTAAAACGCTCCATGTTTCCCCATGAAGAATTTTCTTTACTCCATAATCCGAACCGGTCTGCCACCGCAGAAAGCATTGTAACGGCGAGAGCCAGTCTTAAAAAGAGTTGCGGAAAATGATTTTTTGTATCTGTCATTGCATTGGTTTCTAATTACATGACAAATTTCCGGCTTCTGATCCGTAAAAAACTTAAACTGGTTTAAGATCGTAATTTTGCTCTGATTTCACTCAGATATTCCGGAGTAAGATTCAAAAAAGAAGCTATAAGATATTGAGGAATCCTTTGAATAAACCACGGATACAATGTACTGAAATGCATATAAAGCTCTTCTCTGGACATTTCATACAAATAACGGATCCTGCGTTCCGCAGCAGCATATGCCCGCTGATAGATCATGCGGAAATACCTTTCCATAACAGGATGCTTTTGTAATAATTCTTCCTGTCGCTCCAGATCAATTACCAAAACGGAAGAATGTTCTACCGCCTGTATCGAAAAGTTTGTTTGTATCTGCCTTTCGTAAGCAAATGTATCTGTAATCCACCAGTTTTCAATGGCAAATTCCGTTGTCTGCTCTACCCCTTTTTCATTGATAAAGAACTTTCTCAGACATCCTTTCACTACAAAATACATGGTCCGGCACACTTCACCTTCCAGCATCAGATTTTGCTTCTTTTTTACATCCATTACCTCAAAAAATGATACAATAGAGGTATATTCTTCGTCAGTTACTGTAATAAATTTGTTTAAATGTGATTTGAATGGATCCATGGTAAGAATTAATACTCAAACTTAACTTTATTTTTTTAGTTTTACAATGAGAAAAATATTGAATCATGGAAATCGTTGCAAAAATTCTGATCGCTGTCGTTGCACTGGAACACCTTTATATTCTTTGGATGGAAATGTTCGCATGGGAAACCAAAGGAAAAGAAGTTTTTAAAGCCGCTCTGCCTGCAGAAATGTTTAAACCAACGAAAGGACTTGCTGCCAACCAGGGACTTTACAATGGTTTTCTGGCTGCCGGACTGATCTGGTCATTCCTGATTAAAGATCCGCAATGGCAGACCAATGTGGCATTATTCTTTTTAGGATGTGTAGCTGTGGCCGGAATCTATGGAGCCATTTCTGCCACTAAAAAAATATTTTTCGTTCAGGCATTACCCGCCATTCTTGCTATTATTACCGTTTTATTGAAATAACCTTACGGGTTATCTTTTAAAATAATTACCATATCCATCTCTCTTACCTTCAATGATAAGAGAAAATTCATTATGAAATCACCTCTTTAAAACTATATTGAAAATCAACAATTTACATAAATAAAAATCCATTTAATATAAAATTCGTAAATTTGCACCGTCATAAAAAATTGATATACAGTTTTTTGATGCTGGCAAGCATTTTGATGAAATGTAGCCATTCAAGTTGTTCAGTATACATATCTGTAATTACCTCATCAGTAATTTAATTGTAGAATCTATGTAAAAGATCAGTTTCTTTTTACATAATACACTCTTTTTCTAGAGTATAATCTATTGAAATATTTAAAATAAACATAAGGCCAGCAGGTCTTTATGCTATTATTTTTTTGTTTAAAGCTTTTATCACCAAAGGCTTGGCAAATTATTTTATCCTATCATCAACATCAGAACAACGAAAGCTAAATATATATAATGAATTGGTGTACAATTTTTTATATCA
Organism: Chryseobacterium sp. 2VB; assembly: GCF_005503635.1. Classification (NCBI taxonomy): domain Bacteria; kingdom Pseudomonadati; phylum Bacteroidota; class Flavobacteriia; order Flavobacteriales; family Weeksellaceae; genus Chryseobacterium; species Chryseobacterium sp. 2VB. Next base: position 92,949 of record NZ_SCNC01000011.1, on the reverse strand, counting down.
AATTATTAATTGAAAAATTCTGAATATGGAAAAAAATGAAAACACTAGAAAAGTAAAACTTAAAGTGGAAGACCTGACCATCATCTTTGGTAAAAACAAAGAAAAGGCACAGGAACTTCTGGACAAAGGTTTTTCCAAAAAGGAAATTCTTGAAAAAACAGGCTGCACCATAGGAATCAACAAAGCCAGTTTTGAAATCTATGAAGGAGAATTCTTTGTGATCATGGGACTTTCAGGAAGTGGAAAGTCTACGTTACTGCGCTGTTTGAACAGACTGAATGAACCCACTTCAGGAAAAGTATACATCAATGACGATGATATCACCGGGAAAAACAATAAAGAGCTGCTGGAAGTAAGAAGAACGGAAATGAGTATGGTATTCCAGAAATTCGGATTACTGCCTCATCATACAATTCTCGACAATGCTGGTTTCGGGCTGGAAATCAGAGGAGAAGACAAAGTTTCTCGTGATAAAAAAGCACAGAAAGCGCTGGATATCGTTGGATTAACCGGTTTTGAAAATCAGTATCCTTCTCAGCTTTCCGGAGGAATGCAGCAGAGAGTAGGATTGGCAAGAGCGCTGGCCAATGATCCTGAAGTTTTGCTGATGGATGAAGCATTCTCTGCATTGGATCCGCTGATAAAATCTGAAATGCAGGATCAGATGCTTGAACTGCAGAATACCTTACAAAAAACCATTGTCTTTATTACGCACGATCTGGATGAAGCCATTAAAATCGGAGATCGTATCGTCATCATGAAAGATGGAGTGATAGAGCAAATAGGAACAGCGGAAGATATTTTAACCAATCCTGCAAGCGACTATGTGAAAGCGTTTGTAGAGAAAGTAGACCGTAAAACGATTATTACTGCCAGATCTTTAATGTTTGATAAAGCGACAGTTGTACGTTTCAGAAAAGACGGTCCTGAAGGCGCTTTAAGAAAAATGAGAGCTACAGGTCTGGAAAACTTACCTGTAGTGGATTTTCAAAATAAATTTCTGGGTTTTGTAACCCTTAATGATGTTGTCCGCATTGCCAGAAAAAAAGAACCTACGGTAGAATCTATTATCAACAGCAATGTTCCTTCGGTTTATCCTGAAGTAACGGTAGAGGAAATGCTGCCGCTGATCTCAGAAAATAAATCGTCCATTGCTGTAATTGATGAAGACAATAAATTTTTAGGTTTAGTAACCCAATTATCACTTGTCATAGAAGCTACCAAGTTTAACGAAGAAGAGATCATAGAATTAAAAGAAATTGCAAACAACCAATAAGATGAATAAAACTATAGATATAGGCCAATATGTAGAAACTGCAATCAATTGGCTCACAGAAAACGGAAAGCCTGTATTTGATGTCATAAAACATCTGGGAAATTCCTCTATTATGGGGATTGAATGGGTTTTAACAAACACCCCTTTTTATGTAATCATTCTCTTTTTTACCCTGCTGGCGCTATGGAAGGCCGGAAAAGGTATTTCTGTAGTAACGGCTGCCGGATTAAGTTTAATATTTTTAATGGGATTATGGAAAGAAACCATGGAAACGCTGGCTCTGATCTTTGTCTCCACCATTACAGCCCTTATCCTTTCTATCCCTTTGGGAATTCTGGCCGCGAAAAACAAAATAGCTGACAAAATCATTCGTCCTTTACTGGATCTGATGCAGACCATGCCCGCATTTGTCTATCTGATCCCGGCTGTACTGTTTTTTAGTATTGGTAAAGTACCGGGTGCTTTTGCAACGATTATTTTTGCCATGCCGCCCGCTGTACGATTAACAACTTTGGGAATTGAAGCCGTTCCGAAAGATATTGTGGAAGCTGCCAGGGCTTTTGGAGCCACCAACCGTCAGATCCTGTTCAAAGTAGAGCTTCCTTTAGCGATGAAAACGATTTTAACAGGAATCAATCAAACCATATTATTATCCTTATCCATGGTCGTTATTGCAGGAATGATTGCTGCAGGCGGTTTAGGAGAGAAAGTACTGGAAGGAATTAATAATCTGGATATCGGATTAGGATTTGAAAGTGGTTTATCCGTAGTGATATTGGCCATTATCCTCGACCGTATTACCCAGGGATTTGTAAAGAAAAAGCAATAAGATGAAACAATTTAAATATCTGTTTTTGCCCGTTTTAATGTTACTATTTACAGCATTAAGTTCGTGTGAAAACATAAAAAACTCAAAATACATTACCATAGGAATGGTAGATGGCTGGGCAGAAGATGTTGCGATGACGCATGTTGCTAAAGCCATTCTGGACGAGCAGGGATACCACGTTATTATTCAAAAAGCTTCTACGGATATGATTCTGGCTTCGATGAATAATGAAGATACAGACCTTTTCATGGGAGTCTGGCTTCCTTACACTCATGCTAAAAAACTGGCCAAATTTCCGGAATTAGTTCATCTTGGAACCAATTACGACAACGGACGTATAGGATTAGTTGTACCTGAATACGTTCCTGTTAACTCCATCGAAGAGCTCAGTCAGCATAAAAATCAGTTCAATCAAAGAATCATTGGAATTGAAAAAGGAGCCGGATTAACCACCGGAACGGATAAAGCTATTGTTGACTATAAACTGGATTATCATCAGATCAACTCTTCTACCATTGCCATGATCACCGAATTACAGAACGCTATTCAACGTAAAGAATGGATTGTGGTAACCGGATGGCAGCCTCACTGGATGTTTGGAAAAATGAAGCTTAAGTTTCTTGACGATCCCAAAAAGATATTTGGTGAAGCAGAACAGATTAAAATTTACTCCAGAAAAAGCTTCGCAAAAGATCATCCTGAGCTGGCCAAATTCTTTTCAAGACTCCATTTTGATGATGAAAATATGTCTGATCTTTTAATGAAAATGGAACAGAGTAAAGATAAAGAAGCCACCGCCAAAGAATGGGTGAAAGATCACGCTGAACTGATACAGTCTTGGTTAGATAAAAATTAATAAACAATTTGGTAGTATTTAAAATCCTCAACTCTAAACGGGTCTGAGGATTTTTTTTCATCAATATAGATTATTTGATCTTTTCTTTATGAAATAATATTGATTAGTAATCGCAAAGGCGCAAAGAAATTTAATAACATACTGCTTAAAGGCGCAAGAAAATCAAAGATTTTCAGCAAGTTTGTTTCAGTTAAAATTCAACAGAATTAAATTTTATCAAAGATAAAATCCTTGCGCCTTAAAGCATATTTAAAAGAAAATTGTTGCGCCTTTGCGTTTTTCAATATCTCATAACGATCCCATTGATTCTTTGATCTTTTCCCGATGAATGATCCCCCAATTCACCAATGTTTCTGTCACCGGAAATACAGATTTCCCGTACTCAGTCACTGCATACGTTACCGTAATCGGCTTTGTATCCTGAATCGTTCTTGTGATCAGAAGATTGGTTTCCAGCTCTTTTAATTCTTTGCTCAGCATTTTGGCGGAGATTCCTTCAATACTTCGCTCCAGCTTTTTAAAATGAATCATCTGATCCGGTCTGTTCGTCAGATATCGTAAAATCATCAGTTTCCATTTTCCTCCTAAAACGTCCAGACTGTCGCGCATCGCGAACAATTCCTCTGTGCAGCTGGCCTCTCTTTCAATGCCGTTTTCAATGATTTTTGCCATAATAGTTTCATGAAGGTAACTAGTTACCATTGGTTAACTAGTAGCAAATATAAACTATTCCCTTTTTACATTTGTGTATCAAATTTTAAAGTATGAAAGCAGTTATTTTAAATAAAAACGGAAAGCTGGAAGACGGATTTGCAGAACAGCCAAAACCCAAAAGCAATGAAGTTTTAATCCATATTAAAGCAAGCGGTTTCAATCCCATCGATTATCAGATGCTGGAAAATGAATTGGAACGGAAACTGATCAGTTCCCCGATATTAGGAAGAGAACTATCCGGAATTGTAGTGGATAAAGGTTCAGAAGTTACAGAATTCAATATTGGCGATGAAGTCTATTGTGGCAGCGGTTCCATGGGAAGCAACGGCACTTATGCTGAATATATTGCCGTTCCTGAAGCCATTGTTTCCTTTAAACCAAAAAATATTTCTTTTGAACAGGCGGCTGCCATTCCTTCAGCAGGGCTTACTTCTTTACAGATCTTCAACCGTCTTAAACTAAATCCGGAAGATAAAGTTCTCGTGACAGGAGCAACAGGAGGTGTTGGCTCATTTCTGATTAAGCTTTTATTAGCCCACAATATCCGGCAGATCATCACAACTGTTGGAAGTGAAGAAAACAGACAGATCCTTCTTAAGCTGGGCTTAAAAGAACATCAGATCATCAACTATAAAGAAGAAAATCTAATCAGTAATATTCTAAAAGCCAATAACGACCAGCCTTTCGAATATGGAATTGATCTGGTTGGAAACTATATGTCGGAAGTGACTGCAGAAGTTTTGAAAATTAACGGAACTTATGTGGATGTCACGGCTTTGGTAACAAAAGAAGCTCATGAAATACTGTTCAACAAAGGAACTCTGATTATGAATATTTCCAATTACACTTACGGAATGATTAAAAAATATGAGTATTATAAAAACAGTTTATTAGAAATAAAAAGACTCATTGAAACCGAAACGATCCTTCCCCCTCAACATAAAATTATAGGAAACCTTTCCTTAGAAACTGTTCTGAAGGCGCATTCTCTATTAAAAAATAATCAGACTCAGGGTCATAAACTTATCATGAGAAATGATGAATAAAATACCACGACGAATCGTAACAGGAATTAAAGATGGAAAATCTATTATTATAGAAGACCAGCAGGTAGTAAACGCTGTAGAACATTTTCCGGGACTTATCATTTCAGATGTATGGAATACGAAAACAATGCCTGCAAGTTTAGACTTTGAAACAAGAATTCCGAATACCGGAATTCCGCAAACACCTAAAAATGGCACTTACTTCCGATATGTAGTAGTTCCTCCGGATAAAAATTTAGGTGTAGAATGGAAAAAGAATGAACCTCATCCGATGATGCATCAAACGCTAACACTGGATTATATTATCATCCTTTCCGGTGAACTTTACCTTATCATGGATGAAGGCGAAACGCTTCTGAAACCTGGCGACGTTGTTATTCAAAGAGGAACGAATCATGCTTGGAGCAACCGTTCTGACAAGCCTTGTATTCAGCTGGCGGTTTTGATTGATGCAGCGATCTAAATTTAGACGACTGTATAAGATTTAACACGATTGTTATTCTGACGAAGGAAGAATCTTATGTAAAGTTAGATTCTTCATTTCACTGCGTTACATTCAGAATGAGAGTGTCCTAATAATAAGATAGCAGGATTAATGTGGAATTGTGTATAATTGTCTGGATTTAATCCTACACCTCACAAAGCAGAAATCTCCAACAGTTTCTGCTTCATTTTTTCAGTCGTGATCTGCCCTTCCTGATAATACACCAGATTCTGATGCTTATCCAGGAATATCCACAAAGGATAAACAGGCTGATTTTTATTTTTTGACAATGCCAGCGCCAGCTCATGAATTCCCGAATTTCCATTCTGCAGATATTCAAAATCCTGATTCTGAAAATGAATTTTCTCCTTCGTTTTCTCTGTCTCAAAGTTGATAAAATAAAAGTGATCATTGACCATATTCACCAGCTCTTTATCTTTATTCATACGGAAAGACTCAATCTTACAGACCGCACACCAATCTGTATATAGATGGATCACAACCGGTTTAGGATTTTCTTTCTGCTGAACCTCAAGATCAGAAAAAGTGCCTGTCTTCATCTGAGACAGATAAAAACAAGGCACTAACATTAAAAATAAAGCTATTTTTTTCATTTCAAAGTATATTTTACACCCAGAAAGCCTCTGATGCCCTGCATTGGTGCATAGCCGTATGCCGTATCAAAAGTATAGTGATTAGGGTTGTTGACAGGATCATCAACATATTTATCAAACGGGTCAAACGGTCTCATCAAAGGATCTTTAGGTCTGAAATTGAATAGGTTTTTTATTCCGCAATACACTTCAAATCCGGATTTAAAGCTCTTAGACACCTGAATATTAGCCAGAGAATAAAACGGTGAATATTCAGGGCGGTAGTCGTTTACCAGAACAGGAAGCCTCATGGGGCCATAGAACTGTCCTGTAAAATCGATGGTCAGATTATTGGCGAACTTATACGTCAGATTATAAGTACCACTCCATTTCGGAGCATGCAATTGCTGTGTTTTTTGATTTTCATTATCAAATTTCTGATAGACATCCAGATAAGTGACTCCCAGATTGACACTCAGAGGAAATTGAAATGTGAAATCCACATTCAGGGAAGCTCCTCTTGAAATTCCGTACCCGTGAAGATTATCATAAATAATTTTATTAGGATCGGAATCAAAATCTCCTACAATTTTATTGCTGAAATAGGTATAAAATGCAGAAGCATCAAGATTCACCATTCGGTTTCGTACAGGAATTTTCCAGATATAATTCAGATTTCCGTTGATGGATCTTTCCGGTTTCAGGTCTGATTTTACCACCACTTCCCTTGAACCGGTTAATGCAGCGTGATCTTCCGTAAATAAATTCACCACTCTGAAACCTGTTCCGAAATTGAAACGCAAGGTATGGTATGGATTAGGATTAAATTTCCATGCCAACCTCGGTGAATGTACGGAATGATGCACTTTATCATAATCATATCTGTATCCAAGCAATAAGGTGTTTTGATCATTGATTTCCCATTGATCCTGAATAAATGCTCCCCAGATCGGTGATTTCATTGGCGCATTCGTGATGCCGTCTGAAGCCAATGTTCCGGGTGTATTGTCATCGTAAAACGTTCTTTTAAAAGTAAGTCCCGCAGTGACATCATGTTTCCCGAAGCTTCTGTCCCAATACGTCTGTATAAAAGCTACCTTTTGTGTAGCATTGAACGGATTGGATCCGTAAAAAGAATTCTGGTCGTGATAATTATAAGAAAACTGGGTCACAATATGTTCTTTCATAGGCCATTCATACAAACCAAAAATCTCTGCCCTGTTGGTATAGATACTTTCCCCGTACACCTCATCACTGCCACGGAAAGATTTATTCCACTGCATTTCACCACCAAAACGGTCTTCATACAGATATCTCATGGCAAAACTTGCCTGCCTGTTTTCCTTTCTTTTAAAATTCCACTTATTGAAAACCGAAATTCTGCTTTGTAAAGTAGCATCGGTGAAATTATCTTTATTCTGATCTATTCTTTCCTGAAAACTGAAATAATTTAAACTTAATAAAGAAGCAGCTTTCTTTCCTACGTTGAATTTGGTGGAAAGGTCCAAATTATTTTCAAACCAGCTCGATGTCATCAGATCTACACTCAGCTTAGGAGCAGTCAAAGCATTTTTGGTAATAATATTGATCACACCTCCCATCGCTTCAGAGCCATAGATAGAAGACGCAGGACCTTTTACAACTTCAATTCTGTCTACCAGACTATTGGGGATTCCGCTTAATCCATATACGGTGGAAAGTGAACTTACAATCGGCATTCCGTCAATCAGGATCATGGTATACGGTCCTTCCAAGCCATTAATATGGATATCTCCCGTATTGCACACAGAACAGTTCAGCTGAGGTTTTACTCCATTCACCATGGCAATGGCCTCAAAAATACTTGGAGTAGGATTTTTCTGGAAAAATTTCTGACTGTAGATCTCCACTGCCACAGGACTTTTCGATCTGCTCATTGGTTTTATGGTTCCGGTAACCACTACATCTTCAATGGTACTGGTCTTAAATTCCCTCTTCATAACTTTTGCAGAATCCTGACTTTTAGTCTGCTGCAAGCTCAAACTGTCCGTCTCCTGCGCAAAGCAATAGGTAGATAAAAAAGTAATAGAAAATAATATTCGCTTCATGAAATTAAAATTGTTAGACAAATCTAACAATTATTTTTCAAATACAAAACTTTACACTGAAAATATAGATGAAGTCAATTCATGAAAAATGATTAAATTTGAGAAACTACATATGAAAGTAAAATGAGATATCATCAATCGGGAAATATCCCACCAAAAAGACACACGATCTTTAAGTCTCCTGAAGATAAATTTTACTATGAGCAGCTTTTCGGTACAGAAGGGTTCCATGGTATTTCTTCTCTGTTATATCATATCCACCGCCCTACACAAATCAAATCTATCGGTGAGCCGAAAGATGTTACTCCTAAAATCGCTGTGGAAAAAAATGTGGCTCCAAGAATGTTTAAAGGAATGAACGTTACTCCTGAAGATGATTTTATGGACAGCCGAAAAATCCTTTTGATGAATAACGACCTGAAAATGGGGCTGGCCAAGCCAAGAAAATCGATGGATTATTTCTACAAAAATGCAGAATGTGATGAACTTTTATATGTTCACCAGGGAAACGGAATCTTAAAAACATTTGTAGGTGATCTTGAATTCGTAACCGGAGATTATCTTATTATTCCGCGAGGAACTATCTATCAGGTAGAACTGAAGTCTGATGATACTGTGTTTTTCGTATTGGAAAGCCACTCTCCTATTTACACTCCGAAAAGATACAGAAATGAATTCGGGCAGCTTTTGGAACATTCTCCATTCTGCGAAAGAGATATAATTGCTCCTGCCTACAGAGAACCCATCGATGAAAAGGGAGAATTCTTAATTAAAGTAAAAAAAGAAAACCAGGTTACCGATTTCATCTACGCGACTCACCCGTTTGATGTAGTAGGCTGGGACGGATATTTTTATCCTTATAAATTCAACATTAAAAACTTCGAACCGATTACTGGAAGAATTCACCAGCCGCCGCCGGTCCACCAGAATTTTGAGGGACACAATTTTGTAGTCTGCTCATTCTGTGCAAGAATGTATGATTATCACCCACAGGCGATTCCTGCACCTTACAACCACTCCAATATTGACTCTGATGAGGTATTATTCTATACGGAAGGAGACTTCATGAGCCGTAATCATATCGACCTTATGGACTTCACCCTTCACCCGGGAGGAATTGTACACGGACCTCATCCAGGTGCTATGGAAAGAAGTATCGGAAAAAAATTCACAGAAGAATATGCAGTAATGGTAGACCCTTTCCGCCCTTTGAAAATTACTGAAGAAGCTTTAAAAGTGGAAGATCCTTCTTATAAAACTTCATGGTTAGAATAAAACAAGAATAGTACTTTATTTCATTTAAAAAAAGTATTACTGAATACATACAAAAGACGCTTTAAATCCTTTATTTAAAGCGTCTTTTTTCGTAAATTTGTAAGGTATGGTTACCATATTGGCCATCATTATTTTTCATGACGCATCCTAAGTAATGGTGGTTTAAAACAAAATCAATATTACATGTTAGAAAGAATCAGATTAGAAAGTCTACGCGGGAAAGTAACTACCGCGGAAAACGCAGTAAAAATCATTAAAGACGGTATGACCATCGGGTCCAGCGGCTTTACGAAAGCAGGTGACAGCAAAGCCATTTTGCCGGCACTGGCAGAAAGAGGAAAAACCGAAGACCTTAAAGTCACTTTAATGACGGGAGCTTCACTAGGCCACGGTACCGATGGAAAGCTGGCTGAAGCCAATGTTCTGAAGAAAAGGATGCCTTTCCAGGTAGATCCTGTTTTAAGAAATAAAATCAACAATGGCGAAATTCTCTTCATCGACCAGCATTTAAGTGAAAGTGCCGAACTCCTCCACACCAAAAATCTTCAGAGTATTGACGTAGCTATTATTGAAGCGGCCTATATTGAAAGAGACGGAAGTATTGTTCCTACTACATCTGTAGGAAATTCTGTAACATTTGCTGCTTTGGCTAAAAAAGTGATCATTGAAATCAATACAGAAGTTCCTGAAGAAGTTTATGGAATCCATGATATCTACCAGGCCGAAGATTATCCTTACAGAAATGTTATTCCTATCGTAGCGCCATGGAACAAAATCGGGAGAAAAAGCATTCCTGTAGATCCTGAAAAAATTGAAGCTATCGTATTTACCAACCGTAAAGACAGCCCGGCTGATATTGCAGAACCGGACGAAAAGACTACAGCTATTGCCAAATATCTTCTTGCTTTCTTTGAAAATGAAGTTCTTTTGGGACGACTTACCGACAGACTACTTCCTCTTCAGGCTGGTATTGGTAAAGTAGCCAACGCTGTTCTGACAGGTTTCAAAGACAGTAATTTTTATGATCTGACAATGTTTTCCGAAGTACTTCAGGACAGTACCTTCGATCTGATCGATTCCGGTAAGCTGAGCTTTGCCTCAGCATCTTCCATTACCGTTTCTCAGGAATGCTACGAAAGAGTATTAGGAAATCTTTCAAAATATAAAGACAAATTCGTTTTAAGACCTCAGAATATTTCCAATACACCGGGACTGATCAGAAGATTAGGAGTGATTGCCATCAATACAGCTATTGAATTCGATATTTATGGAAATGTAAACTCCACTCATATCGGAGGAACCAAAATCATGAATGGAATCGGAGGTTCAGGAGACTTCGCGAGAAATGCTTATTTAAGTATTTTCGTAACTCAGGCTGCTTCAAAAGGCAACAATATTTCTCACGTCCTTCCAATGGTTTCTCATACCGACCATACGGAACATGATGTTGATATTCTGGTAACAGATGTCGGATTGGCTGATTTAAGAGGTTTAGCTCCAAGAGAAAGAGCACAGAAAATCATTGACAACTGTGTTCACCCGGATTATAAAGAAGAATTACAATCATATTTCGACAGAGCCTGCGAAAAAGGAGGTCATACTCCTCATTTATTACAGGAAGCCTTCAGCTGGCATTTACGATTTGCAGAAACCGGAAGTATGAAACAGAAAACCATTGCTGAAATTTCTAATTAATTCAGGATTCAGTTTAAACTAAGTTTAAAATAATTGACCGTCATTTACTTTATTTAAGTTTATTGGCGGTTTTTTTTCGGAATTAATGACATATTTCGGAATTAATTTTTAAATTTAAAAAAATTAAAGCGTCCTCCGAAAAGCTATACGAGTAGGAAAAACTAATACAATAATTTATCTATGAAAAATCTAAAAAAAATCAAGAGAAACGAGTTAAAAAATGTAAAAGGAGGCGACAACCCAACACGTGTCGTTTGTATTCAATTAATGAATCAATTTGTAGAGGCGTTTCCTGAAGATTTTTGCTATAACCCACAAAATACAAGTCATACAGTATGCGTGTGTAAAAGACTTTATGGTCTGTAATATAAAAAAGTATCAAAACTCACCAAGCGAGGAGTACTGCTTTGTGTAAATTATCAAATACTGATTTTTTTTATTAATGAGCCGGAGTTTGATAAGCAAAGTTTAAAAATAAGAGCCGTCATTTACTTTTTTGAGTCTAATGACGGTTTTTTCTTTGAATGAAACCAATATTGATAAGACTTTCCTAGATATTCAACCTAAAAACTTTTTACACTTACAGGCTAGCATCTTTTATCTGACAACATTCTTTCCATCTAGTCCAATCAATAATCTCCCAACAATACAACAACATGAATTTCAATGAATTATATCTTTATTTTTAATTTTAATTTACTTTCTTCGACATGACAAAAGTCTGTTCGATATCCTCAAAAAATTTATATGAACATAAAATTATAAAGATTATCTTTGAAAGAAGAGCGGTATTTTTATGAGATTTAAAATACGTTGAACACCCTTTTAAAAAAGACAAAATATGAATAATTACATCAGCGCAGAAGAAGCAATATATACAATAAAAAGTGGAAACCGTGTGTTCTTTCATGGCAGTGCATGTACCCCGAATTATCTGATTGACGAGCTGGCAAGACAGTCCGGCCGGTTGCAAAATGTGGAAATGGTTTCCATTACCCAGCAGGGAAATGTGGAAATTGCAAAACCACAATACAAAGACAGCTTTTTCATCAATTCTTTATTTGTTTCCACACCTGTGCGTGATGCTGTGAATTCTGACCGCGGAGACTTTGTTCCCGTTTTCTTAAGTGAAATTCCTATTTTATTCAGAAAAAATATACTGCCACTGGATGTGGCGATCGTCACCGTTTCTCCACCAGATCAACATGGTTTTTGTACGTTGGGAACTTCAGTCGATATTGCGAGAGCTGCTGTAGATACGGCAAAAATCATTGTAGCCATCGTTAATCCAAGAATGCCGAGAACCCATGGAGACGGGATGATCCACATCAGCAGGATTCATAAACTGGTATGGCATGAAGAAGAACTTCCAACAGTAGATTATGGTTCCAAAGTAGGCCCCGAAGAAATGCTGGTAGGAAAAAATGTTGCGGAGCTTATTGAAGACCGATCTACCCTTCAGATGGGGATCGGAACCATTCCTGATGCGGTTCTGAAATGCCTTACCAATCACAAAGATCTGGGAATTCACACAGAAATGCTGAGCGACGGTGTTATTGACCTTATTCAGGATGATGTGATCAACAACAAATACAAAGGCTACAACGACAATAAAACCATTACAAGTTTCTGTTTCGGAACCCGCAAACTTTATGACTATGTGGATGACAATACCGTGTTTGCCTTCAGAGACGTAAGCGAGGTTAATTTTCCGATCAATATCATGAGAAACAAAAAGATGGTTGCCATCAATTCTGCTATTGAAATAGACCTTACAGGACAGGTATGTGCCGACTCTATCGGAACGCTCCAGTATAGTGGAATCGGAGGACAAATGGATTTTATGCGCGGTGCTGCTTTAAGTGATGACGGAAAACCTATCATAGCCATTACCGCAAGAACCAAAAAAGGAATTTCCAGAATCGTTCCCTTTCTTAAGCAAGGCGCTGGTGTAGTTACTACAAGAGGGCATATTCATTATGTAGTAACTGAATACGGGACAGCTTATCTGTACGGAAAAAATCTTCGCCAGAGAGCGCAGGAACTTATCAGCATTGCCCATCCGGATGACAGAGAAATGCTGGAAAGAGCTGCTTTTGAAAGATTTAAACATTGATAATCAAACCATAAAGTTTTCAAAACTATTTCTGCTATAAAAATTAAAACAAATTTTGAATTTAACATCATAGAATCATATGAAAATATTAATTTTTTGGCAGTATATTTGATAAAATTCACTCAAAAACAAGGAAATTGAAAACTATATATAATTCGATACGAGACGAAATTATAAAACATTCCAAGGTAAGGAATTCTGTTTTGGGGAATGTGAATGAATGGAAGAGAAGCCACTATATTATTCTTTCCGAAATCATCAAAGATGCACTCTCTGAGGCTGAGGAACTGAAGGGAGGAAAAAAATTTGAAATCGGAAATACCATTTCCCATGTTACCCTTCAACGATTTTTTGAAAACGATTATCAGGATAAAACCCACAGTGATCTCAGATTTTTAAAAACACTGGATAAAATCTGTATCTTTTTAGGATATAAAGATCTTAATGATTACATCCTTACGGTAAGGTACAGAAAAGAGAATGATGAGGGAAGCGATGACCAATCCTATCTTACACAGATGGTATATGATTACTGTGCTGCCGTTTTTGAATTTTATAAGCAGTTTCCGACTCACAATACCGAACTTTTAAAAGGTCTGGTCTTTGACGATTCTCCTTTTCTGGAAAGAGCTTCACAGTTTAGTAAAGAATTGTGCGATAAAGATTTTCACCTGATTACAAAAAACAACAGATCCAATTACGAAGTATTTGATATTCACGTTGTCACAGACGAACCGGACAAAAAAATCCTGGAGTCTCAGGAGTTCTGGAATCTTCTGTTTAAAGTGGGAGAAACCGGCGAAGAACATTTCGTAAATCAACTCAGTACCCAGATCTATTTTATCCGAAAAATAAATGATACCTGGAAGATATGGGATAATTATAATCCCGACGCAGGAATGCTCAATCGAAAAATTGAAACAATCTAAAATAAAAAGCCGCAGAGAAATCTACGGCTTTCATGTTTCGAAATATTTTTTTTTCACTTGTCTTTTTGTATAACAAATGTAGGCAGACGATTTTAAACTTATGAAACTTAAATATACTTAAGTAAACTCTTCTTTAACGTTATGTTAAATATATTCAATGAATCCGGGGGAATATTTTCGCAATGTCTAAGAATTTTGTAATTTGCATACCAATAAAATAAAAGTAAAAGAGAAAATATGTCAACACTTACATTTGCCGAGAAAATAGCTCAAGCAGAAAATTTCTTACCAATTAATGGTACAGATTATATTGAGTTTTATGTAGGAAATGCAAAACAGGCTGCCCATTATTACAAAACCGCTTTCGGTTTTCAGTCTGTAGCTTATGCGGGTCCTGAAACAGGAGTAAGAGACCGTGCATCTTATGTGCTTCAACAAGGAAAAATCAGATTGGTATTAACAACAGGACTTAAATCTGACTCTCCTATCAGTGAGCACGTAAAAAAACATGGTGACGGAGTAAAAATTTTGGCACTTTGGGTAGATGACGCTTATGCAGCTTTCGAAGAAACAACTAAAAGAGGAGGAAAACCTTATTTAGAGCCTGTAACGTTAACTGATGAGCAGGGTGAGGTAAGAATGTCCGGTATCTACACCTATGGAGAAACCGTTCACATGTTTGTGGAAAGAAAAAATTATAACGGAGCTTTCATGCCTGGTTATGAAAAGTGGGACAGTGATTATAATCCTGAAGAAGCAGGTTTATTATATGTAGACCACTGTGTAGGAAATGTTGACTGGAACAGAATGATCCCGACCGTAGAATGGTATGAAAAAGTAATGGGATTTGTTAACATCCTTTCTTTTGATGATAAGCAGATCAACACAGAATATTCTGCACTGATGTCTAAAGTAATGTCAAACGGAAACGGATATGCAAAATTCCCAATCAACGAACCTGCAGAAGGTAAAAAGAAATCTCAGGTAGAAGAATATCTTGATTTCTACGAAGGAGAAGGGGTACAGCACATTGCTGTAGCGACGAAAGATATCATCCATACCGTAACTGAATTGAAGAAACGTGGTGTTGAATTCCTTTCTGCTCCACCGGAAGCTTATTACGACATGGTTCCTGAAAGAGTAGGTCATATTGATGAAGATCTTAAAAAACTTCAGGAGTTAGGTATACTTATTGATCATGATGAAGAAGGGTATTTATTACAGATCTTTACGAAGCCTGTAGAAGACCGCCCTACTCTATTCTTCGAAATTATTGAAAGACACGGTGCGCAAAGTTTTGGTGCCGGAAATTTCAAGGCGTTATTCGAAGCATTAGAAAGAGAACAGGAAAGAAGAGGTAATCTTTAATTTTACAATAAAATATAAGTTTTGTCAGAATACTGTATTCTGGCAAAACTTTTTTATAAAACACAGTATATGAGAAAACTTTTTATCGGGATTTTCCTTCTGGGAACCTTAGGGCTTAAAGCTCAATATGGAACTTTGAATGAAATCCTTAACCGACTTGAACAAAGAAAAGGCATCAATCAGCATCTTGAAAATGTAAATATTGATAACAAAAAGTTTGTTTTCATCAAAGATGAAGCCGATCATACGGAGCGGGACTTTATTATCATCAAAGGAAATAATGCCACGTATGTAGAAGTTTTCGATGATAAAGCAACAGGAGAAAGCAGTTCCAATGTTTTCACCGGGGATATCATCAGAAAAAAAAATATTATTTCTTTACGGGCAGACATGCTTGAAAACAAAAAAATCCCAATGCCTGTCACGAAGACTTTACTGCTGACACAACAGGACAATATTTTATACCTCATCGATGTCAATACCAGAGACAGATGGATTGATGAAGCCTCTTATTCAAAAAAGACCAAATAAATGTTCCGGGGAATTCTCCGGATGATATTTAATCTAACTAAAATCTAAACTTATGAAATCATTTGTAGACTATTCCTCAAATTCGGATTTTTCTATACAAAATATTCCTTTCGGAGTCGCAGTTTTTAACAAAGAATATATCGGATGCTGTACAAGAATCGGAGATCAGGTCATTGATCTTGCTACCTTGTATGATCTTGGGTATTTTGAAGATATTGAAGGATTAGACGACAATGTTTTTGAAGCCTATACCATCAACGAATTTATCGAGCTGGGTAAGCCTGTTACCAATGCTGTTCGTACCAAAATCCAAACCTTATTACAGGAAGGATCCACTTTATCAAAAGATCAGAAAACTATTGAAGAGGCTTTCTATGACCTGGATAAAGTAAAAATGATGATGCCTGTTCACATCCCGAATTATACAGACTTCTATAGCAGCATCGAACATGCTACCAACGTAGGAAAAATGTTCCGTGATCCGGCAAACGCTTTATTACCCAACTGGAAACATCTACCGGTAGGTTACCACGGAAGAGCATCCTCTATCGTAGTTTCCGGAACGGAGATCAATCGTCCGAAAGGTCAGACAAAGCCTGCCGATGCAGATAAACCGGTTTTCGGACCATCTAAACAACTGGATTTCGAACTGGAAATGGCTTTCATCATCAATAAAAATACAGAGATGGGAGAAAGTATTTCTACTAAAGACGCTGAAGATGCCATCTTCGGAATGGTCGTTTTCAACGATTGGTCTGCAAGAGATATCCAATCCTGGGAATATGTTCCGCTAGGGCCTTTCCTTGCGAAAAACTTCGGTTCATCCATTTCTCCCTGGGTAGTTACCCTTGAAGCTCTGGAGCCATTCAGAACCGCTTCTCCAACCCAGGATCCTGAGGTTTTAGACTATTTAAAATTTGAAGGTGATAAAAATTACGATATCAACCTTGAAGTATATATCCAGCCTGAAAACGGAGATCAAAACCTGATCTGCGAAAGCAACTACAAACACATGTACTGGAATATGACCCAGCAACTGGCACATCATACGGTAAACGGTTGCAACGTAGAAGTTGGTGATATGTACGCCAGTGGAACCATTTCCGGAAGTGACCCGAAATCTTTCGGTTCTATGCTTGAACTTACATGGAGAGGACAAAATCCTTTATCATTAAGCAACGGAGAAGAAAGAAAATTCATTGAAGACAATGATACGGTTACCATGAAGGCCTGGGCTGAAAAAGACGGTGTGAGAGTAGGTTTCGGTGAAGTTTCAGGTAAAATTATTCCAGCACTTTAACTTTTTTTTACCACAAAAGTCACAAAAGAATTTATGATTACGCAATCATTTTTAACAGGTCTTTAAAATAAATGGTGCTTGTATAGAAGTTCACAAAATTTTAGGGCCTGGTTTATTGGAAAGCGTATATCATAAATGTCTGGAAGAAGAATTCAAATTAAGAAATATTAATTTTAAATCTGAATTGAAAGTTCCGGTACATTATAAAGGAAAAGAAATTAATTGTGATTTCTTTTGCGACTTTTTAATTGAGGACTTAATTGTGGTAGAATTAAAGTCAGTTGCGAAGCTTAATGATATTCATAGAGCTCAACTTCTTAACTATATTAACTTAATGAAGAAACCCAAAGGCATTTTAGTCAATTTTAATGTAAAAAACCTATATCACGAAGGGCAAGAAACCTTTGTAAATCAATATTACGATATGCTTTTTTAAACTTTAATGATTAAAAGTATTTTACTTAAAACTTTTGTGCCTTTTGTGGTTAAATAGAATATGAAAACAGTAATCCCCTCCGAGATAACCTCCGTACAACTGCAGACCATCATGCAAACCGCCGTTTCACCACGTCCCATTGCATTGGCTTCTACAGTGGATAAAAACGGTAATAATAACTTATCTCCGTTCAGTTTTTTTAATATGTTCAGTACGGTTCCTCCGATTTTGATTTTTTCACCATCGAGAAGGGTTCGTGACAATACTACAAAACATACGCTGGAAAATGTTCTTGAAGTACCGGAAGTAGTCATCGGAACAGTCAATTTTCCGATTGTACAACAGATTTCTTTAGCCTCTACAGAATATGAAACCGGAGTGAATGAGTTTATCAAATCCGGTCTTACCATGAAAGAGGCAGATCTTGTACAACCTAAGCTGATTGAAGAATGCCCTGTTAACTTTGAATGCAAAGTTTTAGAAGTAAAATCATTGGGTGATCAGGGCGGTGCAGGAAATCTGGTGATCTGTGAAGTTCAGAAAATTCATATCAGGGAAGAATATCTGAATGAAGCCGGAAATCTGGATCAGAAAAAACTGGATATGGTAGCCCGTTTAGGCAGCAACTGGTATTCCAGAAGCAATGAAAACAGTCTTTTTGAAGTACCTAAACCTTTGGTAACAAAAGGAATCGGTTTTGATCTGCTGCCGGATTCTATAAAATACAGCAAAGTCTTTACAGGAAATGACCTTGGAATGCTTGCCAATACGGAAGTATTGCCTGAAGGTGACTTTCATGTTGATGAAAACATTCATCTCGACGCACAGAAATTACTTCTGGAAAGCAAAGTGGAAGAAGCGTGGGTTTTGCTCACTATTAAATAAAAAAATAAGCCTGAAATTTCAGGCTTATTTTTTATGCTGGAAGTAAGAAGCTGGAAGTATATAAAGTCTTATGAATAGCTTTTTGTCCAAATTAATACCCTTTGGAAAATAATTCCATTTTGATTTCAATAGATACTGAATACTATTATCTTCCAGCTTCTCACTTACTTTCTTATTTTGCTTTCAGCGATTCTGAGACCGTAATTTTCCCTTTTTCAGCAAATTCTGTTGCTTTACCGTTTTTATCAATAGAAATATTCAGGTTGTCATTTTTAGCATCATAGTAAATGCTTGTGGCATATCCCGGACAGTCGTGTTGTTTGCATCCTATCAGTTTGTAGATTCCATTTTCTGATGCAACAGGACTTTCCACGTTGAAATTCTTTACCATCTCATCATACTGAGCACCGGTAAGTTTTTTCAGTCTTTCTGAAATACCTTTATCTTCAAAGAATTTAATATCATGAGGATATTTCCCAACGTTTTTGGTAATAATATTGTCCGGAGCGGGAGCAGAAGGAGCTGCAGTTGCTGCTGAATCTGTTTTTGGAGTTGTTACGGAATCCTTAGGCATTACGGTTGCCAAAGTATCACTGCTTACAGAAGATTCTGTTTTTGTTTCTTTCTTACATGAAACAACACATAGTGAAAGCGCAAATGCGCCTGCAATAATTTTTTTCATAAATATATTGTATGGTGGTTACTATATAATAACGTAGTTTTAAATGTTTTATTTCAATTTTTCTTTGATAAAATCAATGCATTTTTCAGTTACAGTATGGAGATCTTTTGGTAAATCATTTCCTTCCCATGGTTCTTTTGCCCCGAAAGTATGGTTGGCATTTTCAATCAGAAACAATTCAGAATTGGGGTGAAGAATATGAAGATGTTCTGCCTGCTTCACCTCTACCGCTTCATCTTCTGTTCCATGAATAATCAGCATATGAGCCTTAGCCATTTCTGTAGCTCGTTCTACATCAAAACGGTGAATATCTTTTTCAAAATCTTCATAAAACTGATAATAATGAGGCATTTCCTGTTTTGTACGGCCGTTCAGCGCATAATACACTCCATTATTTTTCCAGTTCTCAAAGGCTTCTCCTTTTGGAAAACGATCTAAAGTATCCACACTGGCCACCGTAATCAACCCGTTGATTCTTTCATCTTCAAAAGTTTTGATAATGGATATTCCTCCTCCCCTGCTGTGTCCGATCAGTACAATCTTTTCATCATCCACATGAGGATCTTTACTGAAATGATCAATCACTACTCCAAGGTCAGAAAGTTCTTTAGAATAATTATTATTTCCAAAAGCTTCGAGGTCTCCAAAGTTAAACGGATCTTCTGTTGTTGTTCCGTTATGTGAAAAATTAAACTTGACAAAGAAAAAGCCTGCTTCGGCAAACTTTTCGGCCATCAGGCTCCAGGCGCCCCAATCTTTATACCCTTTATATCCATGAACAAATATAATCAGGGGAAGTTTTTTTTCAGTAGCCGGATAAAAAATATCAGCAAGAAAGCCTTTTGTTTCTTTATTTTCTAAGTATATATTCTTTTCTATAATCAAATTCATAAAACAAATGGGTTTTACTTAATATTATTTATATTTATAGGATGAATTCAAACTGAAATTTATGAAAAAAACTCTACTTTTTTTATCTTTAATTACATTTTCTTTCATCCTGAGCCAGACGACCAAAAGGGTCTTTTTTATTGGAAACAGTTATACTTATGTTAACAATTTACCTGGCCTTATTCAAAGCATTGCTGCATCTAACGGTGATGTATTCGAGCATCACAGCCAGACTCCGGGAGGTGCTACCCTGCAGGATCATGCCAATAACCCGAATGTCACTACAGACATTAATCAGGGAAACTGGGATTACGTGGTATTGCAGGAACAGAGCCAGCTTCCTTCGTTTCCTGATTCCCAGGTACAAAACCAGGTGTATCCTTATGCGCTTCAGCTTTCTAATTTAATTAAAGCATCAAATCCTTGTGTTAATGTTATTTTCTATATGACCTGGGGCCGTAAAAATGGTGATGCAGCCAACTGTCCGGGACTTCCCACAGTCTGCACCTATCAGGGAATGGACACTCAAATTTATAACCGTTATATGGAAATGGCCATGAACAATGAAGGCATTGTCTCTCCTGTAGGTAAAGTCTGGAGAACAATCAGAGAGCAAAACCCGGCCATTGAATTGTATGATCAGGATGAATCGCACCCAAGCTACATTGGTTCTATGGCGGCTGCGTATACATTTTATACTATTATATTCAAGAAAGATCTTACGCAGATTCCTTTTAATGGAAATCTTACTCCGGCACAGGCTCAGCTAATCAAAGAAATTGTGAAAACAGAGGTTTATAACCAGCTTGGTCAATGGTATGTGACCAACAATGATGTTCACAGCAGATTTACTTATCAGCTTACCGGAGCAGGAACCGTTCAGTTTACTAATACAACACAGAATGCAGCTTCTTATTTATGGGATTTTGGTGATGGTACAACATCTACTTTGGAAAATCCGACGCATACTTATACTGCAGGAGGAAATTATCATGTAAAACTTACTACAGATGCCTGCGGAGCAACTACAACGAAAACAAAACTGGTTGTTGTAAGTACATTGCAAACAGCAGAAACAACTATAGAAAACGGAATTCAAATCTATCCAAATCCGGTTCAAAACCTTATTAACATTATTTCTAAAAAACAATTTGAAGTCGTTTCACTGACAGAAGCATCTGGAAAAATCATTCCTTATCATTTGAATAAGACAGAGGACGGCTGCAGTATTTCACTTCCGCATTTAGCCAGTGGAGTTTATTTCCTGCAATATAAAACAGGAGAAAAGGAATTCACTAAAAAAATTATTAAAAAATAAGCTTATTTTTGCTGCATGCAGAATTTAAGAACTGTAACCGTGATGCGTTACATTCTGCCCCTGAGAGAAGGAGGATCTCTTCCGGCTCTGGCAGAAGCTGATGATGATTTCAAATATGTATTAAAATTCCGTGGTGCAGGCCATGGGGTAAAAATGCTGATCTCCGAACTGTTGGGCGGGAAAATTACCGAAGCTTTAGGACTTAAAATTCCTGAACTTGTTTTCGTTAATCTTGACGCCGATTTCGGAAGAACGGAAGCCGATGAGGAAATCCAGGATCTTCTGAAGTTTTCTGAAGGGCTGAATCTGGGTTTACATTATCTTTCCGGATCTATCACCTATGACCCGGGAGTAAGTGTGGATCCGCTGCTGGCCTCAAAAATAGTATGGCTGGATGCATTCATTACCAACATCGACCGTACTTTTAAAAATACGAATATGCTGATGTGGCATAAAGAACTTTGGATCATTGATAATGGTGCTTCGTTCTACTTCCACCACTCCTGGCAGAATTTTGATGCAGCGGCCAAAACGCCTTTCAAATACGTGAAAGATCATGTGCTTCTTCCTAAGGCCAAAATGCTTGATGAAGCGCATAAATTTGCCCATGAAGTTTTGAATGATACTCTTTTCAGAAATATTGTCAATATGATTCCTGAAGACTGGTTACACTGGAATGATGCCGACGAAACACCGGAAGAAATCCGTGAGATCTATTTTCAGTTTATGAAAACCAGATTAGAAAATTCTCAAATCTTTGTAAACGAAGCGAAAAATGCAAGAGGATAAAATATATGAATATGCGGTAATACGCCTGGTACCTAAAGTTGAAAGAGAAGAATTTTTCAATATCGGACTGGTGATGTTTTCCAAGAAGGAAAAATTCATCAGAGTGGAATTCTATTTGTGTCCGGATAAATTCAAACTGATGCACAGCAAACTGGATTACGATGATATCATCCACAATCTGGAAAGCTTTCAAAAAATTGCTAACGGTGAGAAAGATGGCGGTCCTATTGCTTTTCTTGATATTCCGGAACGTTTCCGATGGCTGACAGCGGTAAGAAGTTCTGTCGTACAGACCTCAAGACCTCATCCGGGAAAATCAAAGGATCTGAATGCCACTTTTGGTAAGCTTTTTGAGGAGTTAGTAAAATAACACTCCTTAAAAATTTATTATGAAATTACACATCAACAACATATCAACATACAGGTTTTTCACAAACCTGTTTTTTATTTTATTTTTAAGCTTTACAAATTTATTTTTTTCACAAGAATTACCATTAAGACCAAACAAAGCTGCTGCTGTAAAAAGTACATTACTCCCTGAAATTGCAACAGTTTCCGAAGATATCGTGTACAAAACAAACAGAAAGGGCAAACCTCTCGCTCTTGATCTCTATACTCCCAAGAATGCCAACACTGAAAAACTTCCGGTATTGATCTACGTTCATGGAGGCGGATGGGTAGAAGGTGACAAAGTGGTAAATTCAGATAATTATCTTGAAACAACTGTAAAAAAACTGATAGACAAACAGTATGCGGTGATCAGTATCAATTATACGCTTTTAAGTGACAGCATTCATTTTCCTTTGCCTTTGGAAGACACCAAAGATGCCACAAGGTGGGTAAGAAAAAATGCAGAGAAATATCATTTCGACCCCAATAATATAGGGTTATTCGGGGCTTCTGCCGGAGCTCATCTTTCTCTGATGGCAGCCTATACACCAGACAATACTTATCTGGGTAATCCTGAACTTTCCTCTTATTCGGCTAAAGTGAATTATGTGATTGATCATTATGGCCCTTCAGACCTCAACAAACTTTTCCATACAAGATTAGGAACAATTCCGGTTGGAATGATCGGATTAATGTCTAAAAAAATTGTCGGTTTACAGGAAAATCTTGTCAAAGGAATTTCCGGATATAATATCAGAAAAGATCAGGACAGCGCTATTGACTATCTTAAAACGATTTCCCCTGTCTATTTTGTTTCCGGAGGAGTTCCAACTTTAATTGTCCAGGGGAATAATGATAAAATTGTCCCTTTAAGCCAGTCTAAAAAGCTCCACAGAAAATTAAACAGAGCCAAAATACAGAACTCCCTGATCGTCGTTGATGGCGGAGTGCATGGCTTTGGCACTACTGATAAAGCTTATCTGGATCAACTTACGGATCAGATGGTGGAATTCATTCTATCACAAAAGAAATAAGATATATCCATCTATCAGAGTACAACATAAAATCCTATAAATCAAATTAATAATATAAAGAACAAATACAAATTTGCTAGATTGATATACATATTGTTACTTTTTCATTGAGAATTAATTACCTTGGCTATTGTTTAAATTATTAACAACAAAAACACCAATAGTTTAATTTTTTATCAACAAAAATAAGCAATATGGAATCTTTAAACAATATTAATGCGCTTACGCTCATCTTTGTATCTGTTCTTCTTTTTGCGATAGCTTACCGTTTTTACGGTATTTTCATTGCCAATAAAGTTCTCCGGCTTAATGACGGGAATACAACACCTGCAGTAGAATTTGCAGATGGTAAAGATTATGTTGCTACTAATAAAAATGTACTTTTTGGACATCATTTTGCAGCTATTGCTGCTGCTGGTCCTTTGGTAGGACCTGTTCTTGCTGCGCAGTTCGGATATCTGCCGGGAGCTTTATGGATATTGATAGGATGCGTACTGGGAGGTGGGGTTCATGATATGATTGTGCTCTTTGCTTCCGTGAGACATAAAGGGCAAAGTCTAGCCACGATTGCTTCCAAAGAAATCGGGAAAGCAACGGGTACGGTGGCGGGTTTTGCAATCCTCTTCATTTTGATTCTTACGCTGGCAGGTTTATCTTTGGCTTGTATCAACGCGATGCACGAAGCTTCATGGTCTCTTTTCACCGTTGTGATTACCATGCCTATTGCTATCATTATGGGGCTGATTATGCGTTATAAAAAGAATAGTGTCCTGTTTGCAAGTATTTTGGGAGGTATTCTTTTGGTTGCAGGAATTATCGGAGGGCACAGCCTTATGCAGAATCCTACAATGAATAATTTATTTTCATGGGATATTAAAACCATCTCTATAGCGATTCCTCTGTATGGATTTATTGCTTCGGTATTACCCGTATGGCTTCTTTTGGTTCCCAGGGATTATCTATCGACTTATTTAAAAATAGGAACGATTATCATGCTGGCTATAGGGGTAATCGTTATCCATCCAACGATACAGATGCCGGCTATCACAGCATTTGTGAATGGTGGCGGCCCTATTATTGGTGGTCCGGTGCTTCCTTTTATTTTCATTGTAATTGCCTGCGGAGCGATTTCCGGGTTCCACGCGGTGATTGCGACGGGAACCACTCCAAAAATGCTTAATAAAGAAAGAGAAATTCTTTTTGTTGGTTACGGAGCCATGCTGGTAGAAGGATTTGTCGCATTAATGGCACTTATTGCAGCATGTACGCTGATGCCGGGTGATTATTTTGCCATCAACACGCCCAAAGAAGCTTATGATTCTTTTCTTGCAGCACATCCTTCCCTGCACGGTGTAGACATTGATTATTATTCGCAGAAAATAGGCATTGATCTTTACGGAAGAACTGGAGGCGCTGTATCTCTGGCGGTGGGAATGGCTCATATCTTCAACAAAATCCCTTATATGGATCAGCTGACAGCTTACTGGTATAATTTCGCGATTATGTTTGAAGCGGTATTTATTCTTACAGCTATTGATGCCGGAACCAGAGTCGGACGCTTCTTCTTACAGGAAATGCTGGGGTCTGTAGTTCCAAAGTTTAATGATAAAAACTGGATTCCGGGAATCATTATCAGCAGTCTCCTTTTCACTTTTGCCTGGGGATATCTGGTATATACAGGAAATGTAAACAGTATCTGGCCGTTATTCGGAATCAGTAACCAATTGCTGGCAGCCTGCGGGCTTATTGTATGTACAACGATGCTGATCAGAATGAACAGGGGAAAATATGCTTTATGCTCGGCCATTCCGGGTGTATTCATGGCTGGAATTACCTTCTGGGCAGGGTATATTCAGGTGACCGCCATTTACATTCCTAAAGGACAGTATTTACTGGCCGCTTTAGCGGTGACAGCTATGGTTCTGATGCTTGTTGTATTTGCAGGAGCTTTCAGAAAGTGGTATCAGCTTCTTCAAATCAAAACAACTGAAATTGACCATTATGGTGAACCAGTGAAAGAACTTGTGGAAAGATAAAGGCAGTCATTAAATAAAGAAAAAACAGTTCAGAAATTCGGAACTGTTTTTTTATAAGCACTATCTTTTGATTTATTTAAAAATTAAAATTAAGTCTTGCGAAGACATATCTACCATTCTGTCCAAACTGAGAAGTGGAACGGGAATAGATAAACTGATCATTATTAGTAGAAGCGGGAAGGTTTTTCGTTGGATAGATATCAAACAAATTGTTTACTCCTAAAGTCAGTCCTACATTTTTGGTAAACTGATAAGCAGCAGATAAATCCGTAATGATTTTATCTCCGATCTGCTGATGTTCGTTAAAATCAATGATTCCGTCTCCGTTCACATCAATAATATCAGCACCTGTTACTTTTCCGAAATAGGTATTTCTGAGATATAAACTTGCATTCTTCCATGAAAGGGTGTGAGAAAGACTCGCTTTTACTCTAGGCACAGCCTCTTCAAGATATACTCTTGATTTTTCAGAAAAATAAATCTTTTCAAGCGAAGGAGACTGCAGCAGCCCTGCCGAATGAATTTCTCCTACCTGTTTGGTTTGGTTCAGATTAATCGCAAAGTTATTGTCCAGTTTAAATCCTGAAAACCTTGCATTATGTGAAATTACCACATCTAAACCTTTTGTTTCTGTATCAATAGCATTTGTGAAGAACTGGGCACCATTCACATTTAATTTATCATATTCTTTTTGTGCATCTGAAGGTACATCTTTTCTTAAAAACTGATCAGTAAGAATGATACGGTTATCAATTCTCGTAAAATATCCGTCCGCGGTAAAGCTAAGCCCGGCCGAAGGAATTCTGTAAGTAAATCCTACACTTGCTGATTTGGAAGTTTCCTGCTTCAGTTTTGGCATACCCAGCAATCCTGCCAGCTGAGAATCATTACTGAAAGTTCCTACTTCCAACAGTTGATTATTGGTGAACAACGTAGAGGTTACATTATAATAGATCTGGTGGATAGATGGTGCTCTGAATCCTGTAGATCCCGCAAATCTTACATTGAAATCAGGAGCTACTTTGATTCTTGAAGCCAGTTTATAATTGAATGTAGATCCAAAATCTGAATAGTTTTCATATCTCGCTGCAGCATCTACCAATAACCAATTGGTAAAGTTAAATTCCACATCCGCATAAGCAGCTACCGACTGTCTGTTTTTATCCACTGCATTTCCAGGTTTAAACCCGTTGAATACCTGCGATCCTCCCGGAAGCAATGCTCCGAAAAAATCTGTAGGTCTTACAGAATTTCCGTTCCAAACATTTCCAGAAACATCATAGGTCGCATAAGAAGCTTCTTCTCCCTGGGTAATTTTAAAATTCTCATAACGGTGCTCACCTCCAAAGGCTACATTGATTCCTTCCCATACATCATATTTCTTAGAAAAATCTAAATTAATAGTATTTTGAGAAAATCTTAAACCACCTGCATTAAACTCCCTTGGTGAAGCAAAACGCAAAGAGGTATTTCCTGTATTCTGGATATTATAGGTAAATGAATTCTGCCCGTACGTATTACTGAAATCAATATTCCAGCCATCCCAGTTTCCTTTAATTCCCGCTGCCAATGAGATATCCTGAATATCTGTTCCGATCTGTGGAAGATAACCATTAGGATATAATCCTGTAAACGTTCTGCTTTCACTTGGTCTTCTGTAAAAACCTCCGGAAGTTCCGTGTCTTATGCTATAGCCACCAAAAGTATATACTTTCCAGTTGTCACTTACAGGGATTTCTGCATTCACAAAAAGCTGGTGATTGTTAAGCTTCGATTGTCCTACCTGCATATTAAAGTCCTTTCTTGTCTGCCCTCTGTAGGCCAGTTCCTGATCAGTAAAATAATTAAGCTGATCTCTGGTGAAATTTGCAGATTTTAAAACATTTTGTAGTGCAGAAATGGTATTCGCTCCCTGGATTAAATTTTGCAGATCCTGAGAGAAATAGCTTACATTCTGTGCATATTGATGAATGTAATTCACAAGCTGCTGTGAATTGGGAGTATTATTTATATTGGTAAAAAGAGAAGAAAGATTGACTCCGTCATTCAATGCACGCTGTTCAATAGCATTGTAAGCATTGTAAATAGGACCACTTTCTGTTCCTGCTCTATACGTTGGATTTCTGAATTGTGAAGACCAGGTAATATTAAAGAACCCTCCTTTGGTTCCGATTTTATTTCCATAGTTCAAATCCAGCTGAATATTCTGACCATCAAAATCTCCGGTATGATCATTAGCCGTTGGCGTAAGGTTTCCGCCATAGCTGATCTGCCCTGCCAGCTTCCCTGTATCTCTTTTCAGGTCAAGGTTGATAACACCGGCAATGGCATCAGATCCATATTGTGCGGCAGCTCCGTCTCTTAATACTTCAATCCTGTTCAAAGCAAAAGAAGGAATGGCGTTCAAATCTGTACCAACAGTTCCTCTTCCAGGTGTTCCGTTGACGTTCACCAATGCTGAAGTATGCCTTCTTTTTCCGTTAACCAAAACCAAAACCTGATCAGGTCCCAAGCCTCTCAGCTGTGCAGGATCCAGATGATCTGTTCCATCTGAATTGGTCTGAATGGTAGAAGTAAATGAAGGAGCAACCGCATTCAGAATCTGCCCGATATTAGTTTGTGGGAGTATAACTGAAGATTCTTTAACATTAAATACATCTACAGGAACCGGACTATCTGTTTTGGATCTCGCCCCGGCTCTTGAACCCAGTACGACTACTTCTTCAACATTATTGGTTTTTATGGTGTCTTTATTTGCTTTTATGCTGTCTTTTTCCTGTCCGTAAGTAAATACACCTAGGAAAAATAAAACAGAGGCCGAAAGAATAGTTTTCTTATTTTTCATAGTTTAGAATTTTGATAACATTTATGTTTTTACAGGGTGCAAATGTAAAATTTATTTATTAGTCTACAAAACAGATAGACTTTGTTTTTGTAAAAAATAGTTATCGTTTCTTTCTATCCCTTATTTAAAGTTATGATAATTTAAGAACATTTCAATAAAAAAACATTGTTTTATAGAAGGTTAACAGTAAAATAAATATTGAAAAACGCTATGCACGCAAAGAAATTCTTACTTAGTGATTATCTTTACGATAGCAAGGGCACTTCCGTTCAGCAATAAAAATCATCTCTGCTAAGTGAAACGCCCTTGCGAACAAAAAATAGCAGATCCAGATAATCACATTGCGAACTTTGTGTTTAAAAATAAAAACGGATCCAAAAATTGAATCCGTTTTCTTTATTTTATTTTGAAATTAAATCTTAGTCAGTTTAGCATATTTCAGGATCAGATTTTTTTCTCCTTCGTGCATGAAAACTACTTTTGCTTTGATATTCTGTGGATCTGTTCCGTCCAGGAAAGTCACTTCTCCAATTCCGAAACGATCGTGTCTCACTTTATCACCCACTTCAATATCCTGAGAAGAAGCTCCGCTTGGGTTGATAATCTTAGCCGTACTTACCGGTTTCAGCTTTCTGACTTCAGGAGCAGGTTTCGAAGTATCTCCCCTGTCGATGGTCTTTTTCTCAACCTTTTTGAAAGATCTCATTTCAGATGGATGCTCATCAAAAATATTGGATTTCACGCCTGAATTATTGATAAACCTTTTTTCCAGCGCAGGATTAAGGAATTCAATATATTCATCATCAATTTCGCTTAAGAATCTTGAAGGTTCAGCATCTGTAATTTTCCCCCACTGAAAACGGGAAACCGCATAGGAGAAGAAAGCTTGCTTTTCTGCTCTTGTCAATGCCACATAAAATAATCTCCTCTCCTCTTCAAGGTCTTCTCTGGTTGCCGAGCTCATAAAGCTTGGGAAAAGGTTTTCTTCAAGTCCTACCAGGTGAACCACCGGGAATTCCAGTCCTTTTGAAAGGTGAATCGTCATCAGAGAAACCATATCATCTTCCAGTTCTTTATCCTGAGTATCTGCAGAAAGGGCAATATTTTCAAGGAAATTGGAAAGACTCGGATCTCCATCTTCAAGCTGCATCTGTTCTTCAATGAACCCCTGCATAGAGTTCATCAATTCCTGTACGTTTTCTACTCTGGAAATTCCTTCAGGAGTCTGATCATCTTTTAAAAACTTGATTAAACCGCTTCGCTTTGCCACTTCCATAGCAACACTGTAAGCCGTTTCTGTTTTCAGCAATACCTGAAAAGCTTTGATCATGGACCAGAAGTCATTCAGTTTGTTTAAAACTCCATTGTTCAAACCTAATTGCGGTGCATACATCGGAAGATTCTCCAATACTTTTGAAACAGCAATGTTGTGGGCATCAGCAAAAACGATCAGTTTATTCTGTGTCGTTTCTCCAATTCCTCTTGCAGGATAATTGATAATCCTCATCAATGCTTCAGAATCATTTTCATTGATCAGCAGACGAAGGTATCCAATAAGGTCTTTTACTTCTTTTCTTTGATAAAAAGAAAGTCCTCCATACACTTTGTACGGAATATTTTTACGTCTCAGGGCATCTTCAAAAGCACGTGTCTGAGAGTTGGTTCTGTATAAAATAGCAAAATCGCTGTATTTTCTCTGGTCACGGTTACGAAGTTCCCAGATATTTCCTGCCACGAAATTGGCTTCATCAGCATCGGAAAGGGAACGGTATATTTTAATTTTATCCCCTTCTTCATTATCACTGAACACATTTTTCTTAAATTGCTGCAGGTTTTTAGCGATAACAACATTAGCAGCGTTTACAATATTCTGTGTAGAACGGTAATTCTGCTCCAGAGATACCGTTATAGCATCGGGATAATCTTTTTTAAAGTTTAAGATATTGTAGATATTCGCTCCACGGAAAGAGTAAATAGACTGTGCATCATCTCCTACCACACAGATATTTTCAAATTTCGAAGCCAAAGCTTTTACAATAAGATACTGGGAGTGGTTAGTATCCTGATACTCATCCACCATGATGTATCTGAATCTGTCCTGATATTTTGCCAGTACTTCCGGAAAACGGGTCAATAGTTCATTGGTTTTCAATAAAAGATCATCAAAATCCATAGATCCGTTTCTGAAACACTGATCTACGTATTTCTGATAAATCTGCCCGATGAATTTCATATTCGCTTTTTCATCCGCTTCCATCAGTTCCGGATTGTTGAAATAAGCTTTTACTGTAATCAGATTATTTTTGTATGTTGAAATTCTTGCCTGAACTTTTTTAGGTTTATAAAGATCAGCATCAATATTCATATCCTTCAGCACTTTTTTAATCACATTCAGGGCATCCTGCTGATCATAAATAGTAAAATTGGAAGGATACCCAAGATAATGGGCTTCAATTCTTAAAATTCTTGCAAAAACCGAGTGAAAGGTTCCCATCCAAAGGCTTCTTGCATTGCTGTCCCCTACTACTTTGGCGATACGTTCTTTCATCTCACGTGCTGCTTTATTGGTAAAGGTAAGAGCCAGAATATTGAAAGGGTCTATTCCGTTGTGTATCAAATGGGCAATACGCATGGTCAATACACGCGTTTTACCGGAACCTGCTCCGGCAAGCACCATCAGAGGTCCCTGTAAAGAGGTAACGGCTTCATATTGTGATTCGTTGAGTCCTTTCAAATAGTCCATACAGCAAAAAAATTTTTGGGAACACAAAATTAAGGTATTCGGAGGAGAATTCAAACTTTCATAGTATTGCATCTGCATCAAAATAATTTATACAGAATTTAGAACTGAATATTTTCGATATAGAAAGAATTAAATTTAATATTTTGAAAAAAAAACAAAATTTATCTCTATCAATAGAATTAATATGTATATTTATAACTTAATTTTAACAAAACTTTTAATCATGAAAAATTTAAAAAAGCTTTCCAGAACGGAGCTTAGAAAGTTATCGGGCGGTGAAGGCAGCCTTGTTTGTGGTATGACATGTTCATCCGGAAAAGTAATTTCAATGCATCATTGCGATAGTTGTGCTCCAATGAGTGGAGGAGCTGGCATGGGATGTGGAGTCAACACATCCATATTAGGCCGAGGTCCCGCTCAAATGACAATGTATGTAGAAGAATGCTAAATAATAAAATCCGTATCTTTAATGAGGTACGGATTTCTTTTTATTAACTGCCCATCTTCTATTTTCATTAGAAATTGTAACAAATAGAGCATATTTGGCACTAATTGATAAACAATTTCTAAATTTTATGAAAAAGCGACTTCTTTCTGCTGCTGCCGTAGCTTTCTTCGGGCTAATCATGAATGCACAGCAAATCAAATTCGAAGAGTATGATCTTCCTAATGGTCTTCATGTAATCCTTCATCAGGATAATTCTGCACCGGTTGTAACAACAAGTGTAATGTACCATGTAGGAGCAAAAGACGAAGTACAAGGCAGAACAGGTTTTGCTCACTTCTTTGAACATCTTTTATTCGAAGGAACACCAAATATCAAGAGAGGTACATGGATGAAGATCGTCGCTGCAAATGGAGGTGTAAATAATGCCAATACGACCAACGACAGAACGTATTATTACGAAACCTTCCCCTCCAATAATGAACAGCTTGGACTTTGGATGGAAGCAGAAAGGATGCGCCATGCAGTAATCAACCAGATTGGTGTAGATACTCAGAGAGAGGTAGTGAAAGAAGAAAAAAGATTAAATATGGATAACAGGCCATATGGAAATCTCTTTACAGCAATTTTAAATAATTTATTTACAAATCATCCTTACAAATGGCCCACTATAGGTTCAATGGAAGACCTTAATGCGGCCAAACTGGAAGAATTCCAGGCATTTTACAAAAAGTATTATGTTCCTAATAACGCTACTTTAGTAGTTGCTGGAGATATCAAACCTGAGCAAACCAAGAAATGGATTGAAACATATTACGGAGGAATTCCAAAAGGAACACTTTATCCAAAAGATTTCCCGAAAGAAACGCCTATCACTCAGGAAAAAGAAGTAACTGCTACAGATCCCAACATCCAGCTTCCGGCTTATGTGTTCGCATACAGAACTCCGGCTAACAAAGAGAAAGATGCTTATGTTTTAGATATGCTTTCTTCTTATTTAAGCAGCGGTAAATCTTCGGTTTTATATAAAAAATTAGTAGACCAGGACAAAAAAGCACTTCAGGTGGCTGCTTTCAACCAGGGACTTGAAGATTACAGTATTTTTGCCTTCTTCGCAATTCCAATGGGACAAACTACAAAACAGGCGTTAC
This sequence comes from Chryseobacterium sp. 2VB, assembly GCF_005503635.1. Lineage (NCBI taxonomy): Bacteria > Pseudomonadati > Bacteroidota > Flavobacteriia > Flavobacteriales > Weeksellaceae > Chryseobacterium > Chryseobacterium sp. 2VB. The sequence continues at coordinate 60,205 of NZ_SCNC01000011.1, read as the reverse complement.
AGACTGACATTGATGCTGAAATCAAAAAGCTTCAGACTACTTTAATTTCTGAAGAAGATTATCAAAAACTTCAAAACCAATACGAAAACCAGTTTGTAAATGCCAATTCAAGCATCCAGGGAATTGCCGCTTCATTGGCAACCAACCACGTATTGATGGGTGATACGAATCTGATCAACAAAGAAATCGACATTTACAGATCTATCACAAGACAGGATCTTCAAAATGCTGCTAAAAAGTATCTTAATTCCAACCAAAGAATAATCATCAATTACGTACCTGAGAAAAAGTAATCATGTTCAACTTTCAGGTTACCTTATGATTATTAAAAATTAAATTTTTACAAATGAAAAAGCAATTAACATATATAGCTGCAGCATTTTTCTTTACAGGAATGGTTTCAGCACAAAAAATAGATCTTAATGCAATGCCAAAACCAGGACCTACTCCTGCGATTAACATTGCGAAGCCAAAAACTTTCCAGCTAAGCAACGGTCTTACGGTAATGGTGGTTGAAAACAACAAATTACCAAGAGTAAGTGCCAGCCTTTCTATGGACAGACCTCCATACAACGAAGGAGCAGTAACCGGAGTAAGCGGAATTATGGCTGAGCAGTTCGAAAACGGAACTACCAATATCAGCAAAGATGACTTCAATAAAAAAGTGGATTATCTTGGTGCCAATCTTAATTTCTCTTCGGGAGGTGCTTCTGCCAATTCACTTTCAAAATATTTCCCTGAAGTTTTAGGTTTAATGGCTGATGCCATTATTAATCCTAAATTTTCTGCTGAAGAAATTCAAAACTCTAAGGAGAGAACGATTGAAGGATTAAAAGCTGATGAAAAAAATGCTTCTTCTATTGCTGAAAGAGTATCCAACGCTTTGATGTATGGGAAGAATACGTCAAGAAGTGAGTTTGAAACGGTTGAATCTATCAGCAAAATCCAGCTTGCTGACGTACAAAATGTTTATAAAAAATACTACGCTCCGGATAATGCTTATTTAGTAATTGTAGGAGACGTAAAGTTTGACCAGGTAAAACCTTTGATCGAAAAAGCTTTCAGTGGCTGGAAAAAAGCAAACACTCCTATTACACCATTAGAACCTGCTTCTAATGTTGCTAAAACAGAGATTAACGTAGTAGATGTTCCTTCTGCAGTACAGTCTGTTGTTTCTTTAAACAACCTGAACACCCTGAAAATGAAAGATGCCAACTACTTCCCTGCTACAATCGCCAATTACATCCTTGGTGGTGGCGGTGAAGCCAGACTTTTCATGAACCTTCGTGAGAAAAACGGATTTACCTATGGGGCTTACTCAGAAATGGTGGCCAGCAAGTATTCTCCACAATTCTCTGCGAGTGCAAGTGTAAGAAATGAGGTTACAGACAAAGCCGTTAAGGAATTCATGAATGAACTTAATGCGATCTCTACCATAAAACCAGAAGAATTAGCGAACGCTAAAGCTAAATTAAAAGGAGCATTCATTCTTGCCCTGGAACAACCTGCCAATATCGCAAGATTTGCTTTAAACCTGAAGGTTCAGGATTTACCTGCTGATTTTTATACCAATTACTTAAAATCTATTGATAAGGTAACTGCAGCAGATGTTTCCAATGCCGTAAAAGCTACCATCCTACCCAACCAGAGCAGAATTTTCATTGCTGGTAAGGCATCTGATATTTCTGAAGGATTGGAAAAACTGGGTTATCCTGTAAAATATTTCGATAAAGAAGCCAACCCCGTTGCAAAACCAACTGTACAAAAAGTGGATGCCAATGTAACCGTTGCATCTGTTGTTGACAAATACATCAATGCTATCGGAGGAAAAGCTAATCTGGCGAAAATCACGTCTTATACAACCAACGCCTCAATGTCTATGCAAGGACAAAATATTGATTTTAAAATCGTTAAAGCACAAGGCGGAAAAGAACTTACCACGGTAACGGCAATGGGACAGGTTGTTCAGAAGCAGGTATTCGACGGGAAAACCGGCTATTCTATGCAAATGGGACAAAAGGTTGACATCACACCGGAGGAAATTGCTGAAAAACAAAAAAATCCTGAGATTTTCGAAGAATTGAGGTTTGCAAAATCTCCCGACTATAAATTAGGAGGAATCGAGAAAATCGGCGGGGAAGATTCTTATGCTATTAAAGGTGGAAATACTACGTATTACTACAGTGTGGCAACGGGATTAAAAACCGGAGAGACTAAAAAAATAAAAGCTAAAGGTCAGGAAATGACCATTCCGACAACCTACTCTAATTATAAAGATGTAGAAGGCGTAAAAATGCCTTTCACGATCTCTGTAAGCCAGATGGGAATGGATATGACCATGACTGTAAAGTCTTATGAGATCAATAAGGCTACAGATGCTGATTTTAAATAATAACATCCTATTTTTATAGAAAGAACGGCAACAAATGTTGCCGTTTTTATTTTTATCAACATTTGGCGGTATCTTTTTTTGTAATTCAGTAAAAAAAGATTAAATTTGCCCATTCAAAAAGATATCAGAATTAATGGATACTATATTTACACTATTGATGGTTCTTATTATGATTGCCAGTGTCTTATTGGTAATTATTGTTATGGCACAAAATCCAAAAGGAGGAGGCCTTTCCAGTACATTCGGAGGTGCATCATCTGCACAGTTCGGGGTACAGAGAACCAATGATTTCATGGAAAAAGCAACATGGACTCTGGGCGGAACTATCATCGTTCTTATCCTTTTAAGCGTTGTTATTACAGGTAAGCCTTCTCAGGCACTTCCTACACAACAGCCTGCTAAGAAAGAAGCTCCGGCAAAACAGTCAGCTCCTGCTTCTTCTACAACCACTCCGGCACAGACTCCTGCACCGGCAAAATAAGAAGAATATCATCTTACATACAACAAAAGCAACTCAAATTGAGTTGCTTTTTATTTTAACCTGATCTTTTCAATCTGATGCCGAAGCTTTAATCCTGCCTTTAAAAATGAATACTGTACAGGATTCGATTCTTTATAATATTTATCAATAAAGATCTGCATGGCTCCGTAAAATCTGTTGAGGTATACTTCATCTTTAATGGTACTTTCCCCTTTGTGATGAAGAATTGAAACTTTTCCATAATAGAAGTTTTGATATCCGTTTCTTAAAAAGGTATAACAAAGATCAATATCTTCTCCATACATAAAATAAGCTTCATCCAATCCTCCTATTGCCTCGTAAACATCTTTTTTAGCCAATAAAAATGCTCCGGTGATTACTTCCACTTCAGCAATAGCATTTTCTTCTACATCGTTTCTGTAATAGGATTTCGAGTTGTTCTTTTTAAAATTGGTAAACAGCTTTTCAAATGAATTGAACATATCCGGAACCGATCGCTTGCTTTCAGGAAGAAAATTTCCTCCGGCATCATGCATTCTCACCCCCAGACATCCGAATGAAGGCTGTGCATCTGCAAAATCCAGCAGTTCTTTCATGTAAAACCCTTCAAATTCCGTATCAGGATTCAAAAGCAAAATATATTCTCCTTTTGCCTTCCGGACAGCCTGGTTATTTGCTTTTGCAAAACCACCATTTGTTGCAGAAGATATAAAATGTACGTTGGGAAATTCAGAAATAAGATCTCGCCATGAGCTATCCGCAGAAGCATTATCAATGACAATCACCTCATAATCTATATCCTGTACATACTTCCGGAGCGACAGTAGGCAGCTTCTGAGCAATTGGGTAACATTATAATTAACAATAATAACGGACAACTTCATATTAATCCTTTTCGTTGTAAGGCAGTCTGTTGATAATAGATCTCCCCAAAGAAATTTCATCTGCATATTCCAGTTCATCCCCTACAGAAATTCCTCTTGCAATGCTGGAAAAATTCACATTGAAACTTTTAAATTTCTTGTAAATATAATAAGCCGTTGTATCTCCTTCCATCGTAGCACTCAGAGCAAAAATAAATTCCTTTACCTGTCCGTCATTCAGTTTTTTTTCTATGCTTGGAATATTCAGCTGGCCTGGCCCTACTCCTTCCATGGGAGAAATTTTCCCGCCAAGAATCAGATATTTCCCGGTGTATTTTCCTGTATTTTCTATGGCAATCACATCCCGTACATCTTCAACGATACAAATCAGTTCGCCATTTCTCTTTTCATTGCTGCATATTTCACAGATGTCAAAATCCGAAAAATTATGACATTCTTTGCAGTACTTTATTTCATTAACAAGATTAATCAGGGAGTTGCCAAGGCTTACAGCTCGGGAATTGGGCTGCTTTAGCAAATGTAATGCTAATCTCAGAGCCGTTTTCCTGCCAATTCCAGGCAGCCCGGAAATTTCATCTACTGCCTTTGCCAATACTTTACTAGGGTAATCCATAAGTACAAAAATAAGGATTAAAGTTGATAATTGATAGTGAATCGTGAATGGTCAATTCACTTCGTTTGTGAATTTGTATAAAGTGATTATTGACTATTGACTATGCGCAGCAAAAATTGACAATTGACCATGAAATTAATGTCCCATTATGATATTTTATATTTCCCGTGTACCTGAGAACACTAAAAAAACCTTTATATTTGCGCCTTAAATTAAATATGAAAAAAATAAACTGACATGGTACTTAACAATCTTAATTATCCTCTGGATTTCAAATTCAAAATCACTACTTTAGCAAGTGACTTCAACATTACTGACAAAAACGGAAATTATGTGGCATATGTTCGTCAGAAAATGTTCAAGTTAAAAGAAGATGTTATCGTCTTTAATGATGAAAGCAAGTCTAAGGAACTTTTCAGAATTAAAGCTAACCAATGGATTGATTTCAACGCTTCTTATTCTTTGAACGACCTCATCGACAACAAAAACTTCGGCAGGCTGGCAAGAAAAGGAATGCGTTCTATCTGGAAAGCAAGTTATGATATCCTGGACGCACATGATCAGCCTAAGTTTAAAATTCAGGAAGACAGTGCATGGGTAAGATTCTGGGACAGCTTTGTAGGAGAACTTCCTATCATCGGGATGTTTACAGGGTATTTCCTTAATCCATCTTACACCGTAACAGGAATTGATGGAAAGGCTTATTTTAAGCTTAAAAAAATGCCTTCATTCTTCGGAAGAAGATTTCAGCTGGACAGACTGATTGATATTGATGATGAGGAAGAAAGCCTGGTAATCCTTTCTTTGTTGATGATGACACTTCTTGAAAGAGCAAGAGGATAAACAAATAATAAAACCACAAAGACATGAAATATGTAATCATTGTATTTTCCGCATTTCTATTAGTAGCTTGTAAAAAGGAAAAAGAAACTGTGTCAGGTTCTGCTCCTGATGATTCTTTACATATCACTAGAGATACTGCTTCTATCGGACCTTCTTCAGGAAATATTCTGGTGGGAACCATTCCGTTTCCAAAAGAAATCAAAGAATGTTCATGCTATTTTGCAGCCAGCAAATCTGATTTTGAAAATGAAAGATATATCTATGCGGATGATGCCGGAAAAACAGCATACATGATGCTTGACGGTAAAAGACTGGCGATGAATCTCATTTCATCAAGTGACATGGAAGTAGATGAATTGCTGACCAAGGAAATAGAAAATGATGATTACAAAATTTCTGTAAAAGGTAAAAAAATAAAGGGCGAAGAGGCTTTACTGTTTGAAGGAACTCTGACTATAGAGAAACCGGACGGAACTACATTTACCACTCCGATCTATGGAGAATGCGGATGTTAATAAAGCGAAATCCCACAAAAATGCTTCTGTATCTCACGGAAGCATTTTTTATTTCGTAAATTTGAGAAAAATAAATTTCAATGGAATTATCTAATATAGAACCGCAGATTATATGGAAAAATTTCTCCAGATTAAATGCTGTTCCAAGACCTTCAAAAAAGGAGGAAAAAGTAATAGCTTTTATCAAAGGATTTGGTGAAAATTTAGGACTGGAAACTACGGTAGATGAAGTAGGAAACGTTATTATTAAAAAACCTGCCACGGCAGGAATGGAAAACCGTAAATCTATTGTGCTTCAATCGCACCTTGATATGGTTTGCCAGAAAAACAATGATGTTAATTTTGATTTTGAAACGGAAGGAATCAAAATGGAAATTGATGGTGACTGGGTAAAGGCTAAAGGAACAACTTTAGGAGCTGATAACGGTTTGGGAGTAGCTACCATCATGTCTATCCTTGAAAGTTCAGATATTCCACACCCTGCATTGGAGGCTCTTTTCACGATTGATGAAGAAACCGGAATGACAGGTGCTTTAGGATTAAAACCAGGACAATTGACAGGACAAATTCTATTGAATCTTGATACGGAAGAGGATGATGAAATTGATATCGGCTGTGCAGGAGGTGTAGATGTGACAATCACTCAAACCTATGCTGCAGAAGCTTCAAAAGGACAAATTGTAAGACTTGAAGTAAAAGGGCTACAGGGAGGGCACTCCGGAATGGATATCCATAAAGGTTTCGGAAATGCCAATATCATTTTGGGAAGACTTCTGTATACAGGATTGGAAAACCAGAATATTGAACTGATCTCTATCGACAGCGGAGGGTTGAGAAATGCTATCCCAAGAGAAGGAGTTGCTGTAATTTCAGTGAGAAATGCTCAGGAATTTATTGAAAATGTAACGGTTCTTAAAAAAGAGATCTTAGAAGAATTTGCTGCTGTAGAACCGGGAATCCAGATCAATATTGAAAACTCTACGTCTTCCGACAAAGCTATTTCAGAAGCAGATTCTAAAAAAGTGATCCTTACTTTAAAGGCTCTTCACAACGGAGTATACAGAATGAGCCCTGATGTGGCTGATCTTGTAGAAGCGTCTAACAACGTAGCAAGAGTAGAACTGAAAGGCGGAGAACTTAAGATTTTAAACCTTACAAGGTCTTCTGTAGATTCTTCGAAATATTCAGTGGCAGAGCAATTGAAATCGGTAGCAGAGCTTGCTGGAATGAATGTTGAATTCAGCGGTTCATATCCGGGATGGAAGCCAAAACCTGGTTCAGAGATTGTACAGCTGATGGAGAAACTTTATATTGAAAAGTTCACTGAAAAACCTCATGTAGTAGCTTGTCATGCTGGACTTGAATGTGGAATCATCGGTGCCAACTATCCTGAAATGGAAATGGTAAGCTTTGGACCAACCATCAGAGGCGCTCACTCTCCTGATGAAAGAGCGAATATTCCTTCCACTCAGAAATTCTGGAGTTTCCTGAAAGATATTTTAGCGAATATCCCTCAGAAATAGAACATTAAAATAACGATATTAATATCCAAAGTCTTATGATTTTGGATATTTTTAGTTTTAATGAATATATTTAATTAATTATAAAAATGCTTCGACAGGCTCAGCATGACGCGGCTAAAAATTTATCTCTAAAAAAAGCAGTTAGTATTAGAGATGTCATGCTGAGCTTGTCGAAGCACCCCAGCAATAGAATAAAAAAACAAATCATATACAATGAAAAGTATCACCGTATTCTGCGGCTCAAGTTTTGGCTCGCACGACATTTACAAAGAACAGGCATTTTTATTGGGACAAACTTTAGCTCAACAAGGGATACAGCTTATTTATGGCGGTGCTGATGTAGGTTTGATGGGAACGATAGCAGACGGAGCATTAGCCAGAGGAGGCAAGGTCATTGGAGTCCTTCCCCACTTTTTACAATCCAAAGAAATTGCTCACAAAAACCTGACAGAGCTTATCATCGTGGAAACCATGCACGAAAGAAAAACCAAAATGAATGAACTTTGTGATGGAGTTATCGTTCTTCCCGGTGGTTATGGAACGCTGGAAGAGTTTTTCGAGATGATCACCTGGGCACAGCTGGGTCTGCATAAAAAACCGATCGGAATTTTGAATATTGACGGATTTTATGATGATCTGATCAATCTGGTTCAGACGATGGTAGATAAAGGATTTTTAAAGCAGATAAACAGAGATATGCTGCTGATTAGCAATACCATTGAAGATCTGTTGGAAAAAATGAGAAATTACCAGGCTCCTACGGTTGGAAAATGGATTTCTAAGGAAGAGATTTAAATGATAAAGTTTTATAAAAAACAAAACCCGTCCGGAAAATCCGGACGGGTTTCTTATTAAGATTAAAAAATATTTTCTAAGGATAAGGAGCAATTTCCACTTCGAGCCCTTCCATGGCATCGGCAATATGTAACTGACATCCTAATCTGCTGTTGTCTTTCACGTGGAAAGCTTCAGCCAGCATGGCATCTTCTTCATCTCCCATTGGTTCCAGACCCGGATCATTGATTACATATACCTGGCATGAAGCACACATCGCCATTCCTCCGCATACCCCAATAGTACCTTCTTCTGCCAATTCATAGGAACGGATAATTTCCATTAAATTCATGGACATATCCGTAGGCGCTACGACATCGTGGGTTACCCCTTCTCTGTCGGTGATTTTAATATTAACGTCTGACATAATTCTGCAAAATTAGTCAATTTTTTTCACAACTGCCTTCTCTGCTTCTTTACGGCTTCCGTCGAATCCGTCTACACCACTTACCGTTGTATATTTTAATACGAATTTTTTACCAGGATTTAATCTGTTGTAAACACTCTGACACATTAAAGTAGCCTCGTGGAAACCACAAAGGATCAACTTTAATTTACCTGGATAGGTGTTGATATCCCCGATAGCGTAGATACCATCAATGTTAGTTTGATAATCAAGAGCATTGTTTACAACGATTGCATTTTTTTCGATATTTAATCCCCAGTTTCCGATCTCACCCAATTTTGGTGTCAATCCGAATAAAGGAATGAAATAATCAGTTTCAATATCGTAAGCTTCCTGTCCTTCCACTTCTACCGTGATGGCTTCTACTTTTCCGTCACCTTTAATACCGGTAACTTCAGCAGGCGTGATTAATTTGATTTTCCCCTGGTTTTTCAGATCCTGAACTTTCTCTACAGAATCCAAAGCTCCTCGGAACTCGTTTCTTCTGTGGATCAAAGTTACTTCACTGGCAACATTGGAAAGGAAGATGCTCCAGTCTAACGCAGAGTCACCTCCACCAGCAATCACCACTTTTTTATTTCTGAAGTGTTCAGGTTCTTTAACGAAATATTCAAGACCTTTTTCTTCATAATCAGCAATATTTTCAAAAGTAGGTTTTCTTGGCTCAAAAGTCCCTAAACCTCCTGCAATGGCAATCGCTTTACATCTGTGAACGGTTCCCTTGTTGGTAATTACCTCAAACCATTCATCGTCTATTTTTGTATAAGAAACAGCGGTCTCCCCTAAAGTAAATCCAGGCTGGAACTGCTTGATCTGCTCCATCAGATTATCCACCAATTCTCCGGCATTCACAGAAGGATAACCAGGGATATCGAAAATAGGTTTTTTAGGATAAAGTTCAGCCAATTGCCCTCCCGGCTGTGGAAGTGCATCAATAATATGACACTTCATTTTTAATAAACCAGCTTCAAAAACTGCAAAAAGTCCTGTAGGTCCCGCACCTATGATCAATATATCAGTGGTTATCATAATCTTTAAGATAATTTAATTATACATGTAACTGCAAATTTACTAATTTTAATGCGAAGCATATTTAATTGATTCTAAATAAAAACCTGAGATTTGTCAAATATCTATCTTTTAAGATTTTAAATTTGGCAATATTTTTGTAAAAGTCTTGTTATGAATAAACTTTTGAACCTTTTTGCTGTATTTATATTCTTTTTAGGCTCGGCCCAGATTGATAATATCGCAGATGGCGAATCTATTACTCTTAGAATTCACTATGGTTTCCTTAATGCGGGAACTGCCAATCTTACTACCAAGCAAACCACCTACAAAGGAGTACCACATCTCTATGTGAAAGGAACAGGACAAACTACAGGTGCCGTAAAAGCATTCTTCAAAGTAGAAGATTTATATGAAAGTTTCATCAATACACAGACGGGATTACCAAGCTTTTATGTAAGAAATGTACGTGAAGGAAGTTACCGCCAGCATTTTGAAACCGTTTTTAATCACGATAACAACACTTTAATTTTAACAGATAAAAAGACACCGGCCAATGGTTCTAAAGTTCTGAAATCAGTAAAAGGGGTTCAGGATATGCTTTCCTGCTTTTATTATTTAAGAAGTAAAAGTCCCGATGAATTGAAAGTAGGAACGGTTATCAATATGAATGTGTGGATTGATGATGAAATGTTTCCTTTCCAGCTGAAAGTAACAGGAACAGAAAATTTAAAAACCAAATTTGGAACTATTAACTGTTTAAAAATTATTCCTTCTGTAAAAAGCGGAAGAGTGTTTAAGGAAAAAGAAGGCGTAACCATGTGGGTTTCCAATGATTCCAACCACATTCCTATGCTGTTGAAGGCTGAACTTGCAGTAGGATCACTGAAAGCCAGCATTGATGATTACAAAAATGTGAAGTACCCTTTAAAGTTCACTAAATAACAATCCTTATTTTTAAAGATATAGCCTGTAAATTTTACAGGCTTTTTTTCATTTCTTATGTAATATATTCTTAACACAGATTGTCTTTATAATAGAGGCAGGCTAAAGAGCCGCAGCATGTCAATACTTCAATTCAACAGATCCGAAGTATGGGCATAAGAAACAGACACGTGTAAATTCTTCAATAAGATCAGTTTTTAATTACGTTTTGTTTCTTAGGTCAGTAATTAAAAACAAAAAACCTCCGGAGCTCCGGAGGTTTGATTTTTTATAGCGTTTTGAATTGTTCAAGTGTTCTGATATCATTTTCGAAGAACATTCTGATGTCACTCATCTGGTAAAGAAGCATCGTGATTCTTTCAATACCCATTCCGAATGCATATCCTGAATATTTCTCAGCATCGATATTCACATTTTTCAGTACGGCAGGGTCTACCATTCCGCATCCCATAATTTCCAGCCATCCTGTACCTTTTGTAATCCTGTAATCTGTTTCTGAGTTTAATCCCCAATACACATCAATTTCAGCACTTGGCTCTGTGAAAGGAAAGAAAGAAGGTCTCATTCTGATTTTAGATTTTCCGAAAAGCTCAGTAGTAAAGAACTGGATTGTTTGCTTCAGGTCTGCAAAGCTTACATTTTCGTCAATATACAGTCCTTCAATCTGATGGAAAATACAGTGAGAACGTGAAGAGATTGCTTCGTTTCTGAATACTCTTCCCGGAGATAAAATTCTGATAGGCGGCTGGTTTTCTTCCATATAACGCGTTTGTACGGAAGAAGTATGCGTTCTCAAAAGAATATCAGGATTCTGCTCAATGAAGAATGTATCCTGCATATCTCTTGCCGGGTGATATTCCGGAAGGTTAAGCGCGGTAAAGTTATGCCAGTCATCTTCAATCTCTGGTCCGTCTGCCACTGCAAAACCGATAGATTTGAAGATTTCAATAATTCTGTTTTTTACCAGATTGATCGGATGTCTTGAACCCAATTCCAATGGAAAAGCAGGTCTTGTAAGATCTTCCTTTTCAATCACAACAGAAGATGCGGAAGCATTTTTCAAATCCTCCAGTTTTACAGCCACTGCCTGCTTCAAAGTATTGATTTTCTGTCCGAATTCTTTCTTTTGGTCGTTAGGAACTTCTTTAAATTTTTCAAAAAAATCATTCAGAACCCCTTTTTTACCGTTGTACTTGATTCGGAAGTTTTCGATCTCTTCCTTAGAGGTAGCATTGAAGCCGTTTACTTCGACCAGTAGTTCTTCTATCTTTTCTATCATTATTTTACCCTTTCAAAATGTTTTGCAAAAATACGATTTTAAGTTGAATAATAAGTCCGTCAAAAAAAAATCTGCCTCTTTTTCGGGAGGCAGACTTCAATCACTTATTTCACTTAAATAAAAAAATTATTTCTTTTCTAAAGCTTTAACGCTGATCTGAAGAGTTACCTCGTCTTTGATTACACCGTTTTCAGCAGGAGCCTGGAACTTTACTCCAAACTCTTCCCTCTTGATATCTTTCGGCTCAGTAGCTACACTTACTTCTCCATCTTTCACAGAAACATTAGCTTTAAACTGAACAGGTTTTGTAATTCCTTTAATGGTTAAATTACCATCAAGAAGAGTATTATAATCCCCTTCTGTAGCCGGAGTAACCTTTGTAATCTCATAAGAAGCTGTTGGGAATTTTTCAACTTCAAAGAAATCTCCGCTTTTCAGGTGGCCATTTAATTTCCCTAAATCTTCCGGGCTGTCTTTCAGGTCCACAGAAGTTAAAGAGTTCATATCAGCAACGAATTTTCCGCTTTCCAGTTTTCCGTCTTTCACCGTCACATCTCCGCTTTCAAACCTGATGGTTCCAAAATGGCTTGTATTCTCAGATTTAAATACTTTATATCCCTTCCATTCAACCTTACTGTTTAGCGTATCCAAAGTGAACTGGCTACCTTCTTTGGTAGTTGTCACCTCATTACTTTCACTCGTAAGTGGTTTGTCTTTTTTACAAGAAACCATTACAGCAGCAATAAATAATGCAGGAATAGCTAACGAAAACAGTTTTTTTCTCATTTTTGATTTATTTTTATTAGTTCCGCTAATATAATAAAAAAAATTATGTTTTCATAAAAACCTTACATTTGTAATATGCTATTAGAAATAAACAATTTATTTTTCTCTCATAACAAAGAAAATCCCCTGTTTCAGAACCTTAATCTAAGGTTTGAAGAAAACAGGATTATAGCGCTGGCCGGTGAAAGCGGATGTGGAAAATCTACTCTTCTCAACCTTATCTATGGTCTTTTGGATTGGGAAAAAGGAGAAATAATTTTTAACGGAACAAAGCTTTTGGGACCGAAAGGAAATCTTGTTCCCGGAGAACCTGAAATGAAATTCGTAGCCCAGAATTTTGATCTTATGCCTTACGCTACGGTTGCCGAAAACGTAGGAAAATTTATTTCTAATATCAATTTAAAACAGAAAAAAGAAACCGTAACGGAGCTTCTGGAGGTGGTGGGACTTCAGGAATTTGCCAACGTACTACCTAAATTCTTAAGTGGCGGACAACAGCAGAGAGTGGCTATTGCAAGAGCATTATCTGTACTTCCCAAACTTCTTATTTTAGATGAACCCTTCAGTAATCTGGATTTTCCTAGAAAAATTGAACTGAGGGAAAGACTTTTCAGATATGTAAAACTGCATGGAGTTTCTTTAATAATTTCCACGCATGAGCTTCAGGATATTATGCCATGGCTGGACCAGATTGTCATTCTGCAGGACGGAAGATTGATTCAGAATGACAGTCCGGAGGAAACCTACAGACATCCTTACAATTCTTATGTTGCTAAGCTATTCGGGGAAGTGAATATTTTCAGTGAAGCAGAAGCAGAAGATTTCCAGCTTACCAAATTCTCTTATTATCCCAAAGAAATCAGGATCACAGAAACTGGTCTGGAAGCTGAAGTACTTGAAAGCAGATTTGCAGGAAATTATTATTGGAATAAATTAAGAGCAAAAGGAAAGGAGCTTGTTGTGTATACGGATGAGAAAATATCAGAAACGATCTGTATTTCGTTTATGTAGGTGAAAAACCAAATTACACATAACTTATACATTCACTTATACTTATCAATAAAAAAAGCACAAACGTAAGAAGCTGTTTTAAAACTTTTTCTTACATTTGTACCTCTAAAGTATAAGGAAATTTTTGGTTAATTCTCTTTCTGCCTTCCAGACGGACATTAGCAATCTTGCAATTAAGTCTGTTGAAAGATTACACTGTCCAATTTTTTCCTTTTCTTTATTTTCAGGGAATAGAAAAACGTTTTCTTATGCTTTCTTTACAAATTCTGACTTAAGAGCCATTGCTCCGAAACCATCAATTTTACAGTCAATATTGTGATCACTTCCCGGTCTTAAACGAATATTTTTCACTTTAGTTCCTGCCTTTACCGGTTTTGGCGCTCCCTTTACAGGTAAATCTTTGATTACCACTACAGAATCACCATCCTGAAGTTCATTTCCGTTGGAATCCAGGATTTTCCCTTCATTTGCGGCTTCATTTGCGGCTTCTGCCGGATCCCACTCGTAGAAACACTGGGAACATACCATCATATTATCGCTCGGGTAGGTAAACTCAGAGCTGCATTTTGGACAAATTACTGTGTCACTCATATTTTTATTTTTTGCAAAGGTAGAACTTTTTAGAGGTTGAAGTCAATAGATAAAGCTCAGTATAGTAGATCATAAGCCCCTGTTAATTTTACACAGGTAGGTGAATTAACACAAATTAAATAAACTTGCTGCAAAGAAAATAAAGTATAGTAATAAACAGTGTATATTTTGTCAGCAAATATTTTTCATTAAGCAAAAAACACAGGTTTATCCGTCTTAGAGAAAGGCTATCGTCAACAAATAAAAAATATAAATAATCAGAAAATCTTTACAAATTCAGCATTAAAATTTATTTCCACTATACAAAAAATTAATAAACACACAGACCATTCACTACTGAATCTCAGATTGTCAATAGTCAATTTTTGCTTTGAAAAGTGAATCGTGAATGCGCAACCTTCCATTAGAAAACTGATCTGTATAATATATAATTACTCATAACCTCGCAACTGGAAACCCGAACTCCAAACCTCGCAACCATAACCCGAAAATTTACAAGCGAAGCGGATTGATCATTCACAATTCACAACCCTTCATCAACTCTCCCCACCCAAATTCCAAACTCTCAATTAAAAGTCGTATTTTTGCAGATTCAAACAGCGAAGCAAATTTATGGAACTTATTCACAGAAACTTGGCAATCGGAATTCACGATGCCTTACAGGAGACATTTTTTGAGAAAAACAAATATGCCGATAAAGTTATTGAAAGACTTTTGAAAGCCAACAGAAAATGGGGAAGCCAGGACAGAGCCGTTGTTTCTGAAATTTTTTACAATATTATCCGTTGGAAAAAACGCCTTGAATACTATATGGGTGAAGGTGTAAAACCCAACAATATCTACAAACTGATTATTGCGTATTTACTTTGGAGTAAAACCAATTATAAAAAATTTGAAGAATTTGACGGAATCAAAATCGCCGACATTCTTACCAAACTTAAAAAGAACACTGTTCCTACAAAAGCGATAGAACACTCTATTCCTGAATGGCTTGCTGAAACTCTTGAAAAAGAACTGGGTGCCAGCTGGGAAAGAGAAATGATTGCTTTAAACGAGCAGGCTCCTACGGTTTTAAGAGCAAACTCTTTAAGAACAACCACTAAAGAACTTATCTCTGATCTTTCAGATGAGGGTGTTGTTTCTTATCCTGTTAAAGGTTATCCTGACGCTGTTCAGCTGGAAGAAAAGAAAAATGTTTTCCTTACCACAGCTTTCAAAGAAGGATTATTTGAAGTTCAGGATGCTTCTTCTCAGAAAATCGGGTATTTTCTTGATGTAAAAGAAGGACAAAGAGTAGTAGACGCCTGTGCAGGTGCAGGAGGAAAAACATTGCACTTAGCCGCATTAATGAAAAACAAAGGTCAGATCATAGCATTAGACATCTTTGAATGGAAGCTTGCAGAACTGAAGCGTCGTGCCAAAAGAGCCGGAGCCCACAACATTGAAACCCGTATGATTTCCGATAACAAGGTGATCAAAAGACTTCATGAAAAGGCTGACAGACTTCTTATTGATGCTCCATGTTCAGGTCTTGGGGTTTTAAAAAGAAATCCGGACAGTAAATGGAAAATTGACCAGGACTTTATTGACAGAATAAAAAAGGAGCAGCAACAGATCCTTCAGGATTATTCTAAAATGCTTAAAAAAGGAGGAAAAATGGTGTATGCAACATGTTCTATCCTTCCATCTGAAAACAATCTTCAGGTAGAAGAATTTATCAAAAACAATCCGGGATTCAAGATGATTAAAGATGAAAAAGTAATGCCTAGCGAAGGGTATGACGGATTCTACATGGCTTTGATTGAAAGAGTTTCTTAATCTAAATCCTCTAAACGATATTTAAACTACTCTATTTTCTGGAGTAGTTTTTTTTATTTAAAATCTTGCAAAAAAAATGTAACATTTTTTGTAACATTTACAGTACGTTTTCTACTAACTGTATAGATTAAACCGGTTTGACGCTGTGAGAAGTTAAGAGTAACTTTGCAGCAAACTCATTTATTTATGCATACAAGAATTGTTTTCAATTTTCTGGCTGTTTTTTTATACTGTCTGTTTTCTGCACAGACCTATGAAATTCAGTACTCCAGTTCTTATAACGGAAAAGCATTAACTGATCAGCCTTCTACAATTATCTGGGTCAATGAAAAAGAAAATTTCATTCTTAACAGTACAATCAGAGAACAAAAAAGCAGCTATCCTTATGAAATTACTAAGGTGGAAAAGCCATCCAATACTATAGTTTCTTATGCCTTTTTAAAACCCGGCTCAATCATCTCAACCTCAGATGCTGAATCTGTAGGAAAACAGGATTTTGAACTGGCCAATGAAACGAAAAAAATCCTGGGATACAACTGCAAAAAAGCCGTTACGAAAGTCAATTCGAATACCATTGAAGTCTGGTATACGAATGACTTGAAGCTGAAAGGCGGCCCATCTGTATTGGGGCAGAATTTAGGATTGGTTCTGGAAGTGGAAAGAAATAAGAACTCTTTAACGACTGCCGCTTCAATCAAAAAAATAAAGAATACCGGAATTGAAAGTATCATAAAAGGAGAAATACAGACAACTGATCAGCTGGGATATAAAGACCTTCTTTGGAAAAGCAGATTTACCACGCTGAATGTTTTTGAGAACGAAATCATCAATTTCTCTGATGCCTCAAAATCTGACGGCCAGATAAAAAGATACGCCAAGGGAACTATTATCCTAAAAAAAATAAAATTTCCTGCTATTACAGAGGGAGAGACTATTTTTGCAGAACTAAAACAGCAGTCGAACGGAGATGCGTATGACAGAACCGGAACTGTATTTTTTATTCCGCAGGATAAAGAAAAGTCTTTTTTTGACGGCCTGGAAAAGGGAGCAAAAACACTTCCTCTTTACGAAAACGGAAATGGGAAGCAATATTACGGAGTAGCCACTACCAACAATTATAGCCCTGCCATGGAAATGATGCGGTTCTTTACCGCTTTTGGCATTCAGAAATTTAATCATATTCAGCTTAAGGGAAAAGACTGGCAGACCATCAGCCCTTACCGGCAGGATATTACAGAATTGAAGCCTGCTCTATCCGGAAAAGAGCTTTGGATAGGAACTTTTATTGGAAATTATGATAAAGGTGGACACAAAGTAAGTCTTGATATTACGATTCATAAAAGCGATCAAAACGTTAATAAAAATAATGTAGCCATCCCGTTATTCAACACTTTAAACATTATGGAAATGGCAGGACAGGACTATTCTACCATGTTCAGTCAGGATAAAGGCCTTCTTGTTGATTTCACTTTGGATAAAGATCTTAAAAACGCTCAGCTAAGATATACCACAACGGGTCATGGCGGATGGGAAAACGGTGATGAATTTGTTCCAAAAACCAATTCTATATTGGTGGATGGAAAACCTGTATTTTCATTTGTACCCTGGAGAACAGACTGTGGCTCATATCGTTTATACAATCCGGCCTCCGGAAATTTCCAGGATGGTCTTTCGTCATCAGACCTCAGCAGATCAAACTGGTGCCCGGGAACGGTTACCAATCCTGATTTCATTCCTCTTGGAGATCTGAAAGCAGGAAAGCATACGATTCAGGTAAAAATTCCACAAGGTCCTACTGAAGGAACAAGCTTCAGTTCATGGAATGTTTCCGGAGTATTACTGGGGGTTCAATAAAAACAAAACCTTCTTGCATGAGAATTGCAAGAAGGTAAAAACACAAATGATGAAAAAAAATTATTTCGAGCCACAAAGTAAGGGGTAAAATTCATATAATTACTTACCATATATTAATAAATATGTCATTTTTATTTCGTATAGAGATTATGCAATTTTAGTCGCGACGAAAAAAATTAATCAAAAACATCATAATTCAAATAAATAGTTAAAATTTTTAACTTCAAAACACAAATTGATTAAAAATTTTCTCATTTAAACATTTTTAATTGTTATTTATAAACATCACTTCTACTTTTGTCTCATAAATAATAAAAAATTATGTGTGGAATTGTATGTTTATTTGACGCCAAGCAAAAAACCGAAGTATTAAGACCTCAGGTATTGGAAATGTCAAAAAAAATCCGTCACAGAGGACCGGATTGGAGTGGAGTTTTCCAGGATGAGAAAGTCATTTTTTCTCATGAAAGACTTGCCATTGTAGATCCAACTTCCGGAAAACAACCTTTATTTACGAAAGACGGAAAAGTAGTATTAGCCGTAAACGGTGAAATCTACAACCATAGAGAATTAAAAGAAGAATTTCCTGATTATGAATTTCAGACTCAGTCGGACTGTGAGGTCATCCTTGCACTGTACAGAAAATACGGAAAAGATTTCGTAGAGAAACTCAACGGAATTTTTGCCTTCGCTTTATATGATACTGAAAATGATGTTTATCTTATTGCCCGCGATCATATGGGAATCTGCCCGCTTTATCAGGGGTGGGACAAAAACGGAAACTATTATGTCGCTTCAGAATTAAAAGCTCTTGAAGGGGTATGTAAAAAAATAGAAACATTCCTGCCCGGTCATTTCGTTTACAGCAAAGATGGTGCTGAGCTTCAGCAATGGTACACAAGAGACTGGGACAGCTTTGATCATGTAAAAGACAATGAAACGGATATTTCAAAACTGAGAAAAGGTCTAGAAGATGCCGTTCACAGACAACTGATGAGTGATGTTCCTTATGGAGTACTTCTATCAGGAGGTTTAGATTCATCGGTCATTTCCGCTATTACTGCAAAATTTGCCCGCCAGAGAATTGAAAGCGGCGATACACAGGAAGCATGGTATCCGAGACTTCACAGTTTCGCCGTAGGATTGGTTGGTTCTCCGGATCTGGCAGCAGCTCAGAAAGCTGCAGAACACATCGGATCTGTACACCATGAGGTTAACTTTACCGTACAGGAAGGACTGGACGCTGTACGTGACGTTATTTACCACCTTGAAACCTATGATGTAACCACCATCAGGGCATCCACCCCAATGTATCTTTTAGCAAGAGTGATCAAATCTATGGGGATTAAAATGGTTCTTTCAGGAGAAGGTTCCGATGAATTGTTCGGAGGTTATTTATACTTCCACAAAGCTCCTAATGCAAAAGAATTCCACGATGAAACAGTGAGAAAACTGGGCAAACTTCACCTTTATGATTGTTTAAGAGCCAACAAAGCGTTGATGAGCTGGGGAATTGAAGGAAGAGTACCTTTCCTAGATAAAGAATTTATGGATATTGCGATGACGCTTAACCCTAAAGATAAAATGATCAATACTGCTGAAGGAAAAATTGAAAAATGGGTATTGAGAAAAGCTTTCGAGGATCTGCTTCCTGATTCTATTGCATGGAGACAAAAAGAACAGTTCTCGGATGGTGTAGGCTATTCATGGATCGACACATTAAAAGAAGTAGCAGAAAAAGAAGTAACGGATGAAATGATGGCGAATGCAAGATTCAGATTCCCGCTAAACACTCCTCAGAACAAAGAAGAATACCGGTACAGAACGATTTTTGAAGAACATTTCCCAAGTGAAACCGCCGCTGCTACTGTTCCATCGGTTCCATCGGTGGCATGCTCCACTCCTATTGCTTTGGAATGGGATGAAGCCTTCAAAAAAATGAACGATCCAAGCGGAAGAGCAGTGAAAGTGCATGAAACGTCATATTAGAGAATCGATTGATGAATCGTCAATGGTCAATTCGCTGCGCTTGTGAATTTGTTGCGGGATTCGGGTTTCGGGTTTCGGGTTTCGGGATATTTTAACGCAGAGTACGCTAAGATATTTCCATTAGTGTTTAAGAACGATCGCAAAGGCGTTTCACTTAGCAACAGACAAACTGATATCCTCGCTGAACGAAGTGCCCTTGCGAACGAAATATATGGGATTAAAATATAAACCTTGCGACCATAGCGTTTATTTAACCTTGCCAATAATATTAATTCACTAATTAAAATATATATTTTTTTATTCAAACATATAACTCTCTCTGTTATAATTTATCAATCCTGTAGCAATACAGGATTTTTTCTTGAATTAACAATAACAATATGGCATAATTTAACTCACAATCCAAAATAATATCTAATAAATAATTATATTTGGAAAACGAAAATATCAATTATAAAAAAATGAGAAGAAACCTTACTGTTTTATTTGCCTTATTAGCGATTAGTTTTGCTTTTGGACAAGGGAAATATGGCAAATATCTGAATTCAAAGAAGCTTGCTTTGGCTTATAAGAGTGTGAAAGACCAGGATAAGGATGACTACTATCAACAATTCTACTGGCTGGTAAAAGCAGAGCAACTGAAAACTTATCCTCACCTTAAAGATATAAAACCTGTCGTTTTATATGAATTTGTAAAATACGTAAACCCTCAGAATCCGACCAAAAAACTGGATGCAAGAGGCAAAGAACTGAGAGCAACTGCAGAATTATCATTAAATCAATATTTTAAAAATAAAAAATTTGAAAACAATTCTGTATTAATGTACAATCTGGAAACGTATGTAGATCCTTCAAAAGGGCAATATTATACTAAGGTTGATCCGGAAAAAATCAAAGAGCTTGTACCAAAGGAATTATTTGCTTTCAACTCGTTCAACAGAAATATAGGAGAAGAAAAAACCTATTATCTCTGGATTGACAAGAAAAAAGATGATCTTAATATTGTAGATATCATTCCTAGCGAAAAAGAAGACAAAGCTTTTTATACCAGATTAAGACAATATCTTCCAAGCTATAAATTCTCAAAATATGTTCCTACTGTAAAAAAAGGGAACAAGTCTGACAAAACGGATATTGAATATTATTATATCATGCCTTTTGAACAGAATACCGATAACATCGAATACAAAACCAAGGATTTCAAAACTTTCACTTTAAGCCAGTACAGAAAAGCCGGAGATGAATGGAAAGGAGTAGAAAAACCTAGAAAATAAATCAAAAAGTCCTGTGAAATTTCACAGGACTTTTTTAATTTTATATGGATTTCTTTATCTAAGAATCAAAACGCTTAGAGTAAGCGGTTCTTCAAATCAAATAAGTCTGGGAATTTTTTATAACCCAGCCGGTACAAAATGACAGAAGCAAATACACAACAAACCTCCGTAAAAAAAATACTTCCCTTAATTCTGGCCACTGCTATTTTCATGCAAATGCTGGATTCCACAATCCTGAATACTTCCCTGCCTGCAATTGCAAAAGATCTGAATGAGTCTCCCCTCAATATGCAGAACGCTATCATCAGTTATGTTCTGACCCTTGCTGTTTTTATGCCCGCCAGCGGATTTCTTGCCGACCGGTTTGGAACAAAAAAAATATTTATATTTTCTCTGGTATTGTTCAGTCTGGGCTCGCTATTTTGTTCTTTGTCTCAAAACCTTACCCATCTTGTTATTTCAAGGGTCGTTCAGGGAGTTGGAGGAAGCCTGATGACTCCTGTCGGAAAACTGGCACTCATCAAAACATT
Source organism: Chryseobacterium sp. 2VB (assembly GCF_005503635.1). NCBI lineage: Bacteria > Pseudomonadati > Bacteroidota > Flavobacteriia > Flavobacteriales > Weeksellaceae > Chryseobacterium > Chryseobacterium sp. 2VB. Next base: position 38,629 of record NZ_SCNC01000011.1, on the reverse strand, counting down.
TGACAAAAACGAACTGCTCAAAGCCATGAACTTTGCCATTATCCCGGCACTTATCGGACCTGTACTCGGGCCTTTAGTGGGAGGTTATATGGTAGACTATCTTTCATGGCACTGGATATTCCTGATCAATATTCCGATTGGGGTGCTTGGAATTCTTTTAGGATTAAAATTCATGCCCAATTATAAATCCGATGATGTAGATTTTGATTTAAAAGGTTTCCTGATTTTTGCAGCAGCCTCTCTCCTGCTTTCTGTTTCACTGGAACTTTTCGGAGACATTCAGAATATCACACCTGTCTTATTGGTATTTATCATGGGATTTTTGTTCCTGTACTATTATTATAAACATGCAAAAAGAGGCGGAAATCCTATTTTCCCATTAAATCTGTTTCAGGTAAGAACTTTCCGTGTGGGTATTGTGGGCAATCTGGCGACCAGATTGGGAATCAGCTCCGTTCCGTTATTACTTCCGCTAATGATTCAGATTGCCTATAAACAGTCTGCAGTCACTTCCGGGTGGATCATTGCTCCTATGGCTTTAACAGCTATATTCGGAAAATCCTCGGTTATAAAAATTTTAGATAAATACGGCTATCGTCAGACCTTAATGGTGAATACATTCATTATCGGAACGCTGATCTGCCTGCTTGCTATTCCTGATATCCATACTTCCTTATATTGGTTTATTCCCATTATTGCGGTACTGGGCTTTTTCAACTCTATACAGTTCACTTCCATGAACACTATTTCCATTGCTGATCTCCGAAATTTCCAGACCAGCAGCGGAAACTCTTTACTCTCAGTCAATCAACAGCTGGCGATAGGCTTCGGAATTGCCTTCGGACTGATTGTTTTAAAGTTATTTGAAAATACAGATCTTATTAATGGTGAAATCCATAATGCCTTCCGACTTACATTTCTTACGGTGGGAATACTAACGATTTTATCCGGATTCGTGTTTAGGAGACTCCATATTTCGGATGGGAAGAACATGCAGTCTAAGGAGGATTAATCAGGAAAAAAGTAAAATTATAAAAATAATGCATCTATGGCGGATTACTAAGCGGTTCCGCCAATTTATATTCTGTATTCTACCCTTCTACGAACTTAACACAGATCAATGCTTTTCGCATATATGTATGGTAATTTTGTTTACATAAATCAACAATGTGATGGCAACTAAAAAAATAGAAATCGTAGTATCTCCAAAACCTGCGCACTTTGTAGGCGATGGATTCAGGGTTCACAATTTCATTCCGGGAGTTCCTGGATTGGATATGAAAAGAATGGATCCGTTCATTATGCTGGATTATAATTCAAAATTTCATTTCAACGGATCAGACAGACCGAGAGGTGTCGGGGTGCATCCGCACAGGGGTTTTGAAACCGTAACCATAGCATATAGCGGAAAAGTAGAACACCATGACAGTGCCGGCGGCGGCGGTGTTATCGGAGAAGGTGATGTTCAGTGGATGACAGCAGCCAAAGGAGTTCTTCACAAAGAATATCATGAAACAGAGTGGGCAAAAGAAGGAGGAATTTTCCAGATGGTACAGCTTTGGGTGAATCTCCCTGCAAAAGATAAAATGAGCTGCCCAAAATACCAGGCTATTGAAAACTCCAAAATGGAAAGAGTTGATCTCGGTGATAATGGTTTTATTGAAGTAATTGCCGGAGACTATGATGGTCATAAAGGACCTGCAAGCACTTTCACTCCGGTTCACATGATGAACGCAAAACTTAAAGCAGGAGGAAAAGCAGAATTTAATTTCCCTGCCCATTTCAATACTGCGGCTTTGGTTATTGAAGGAAGTATTATTATTAATGGAGAAGAGAACGTTAAACCCGATCATTTTGTATTGTTTAAAGATGAAGGTGAAACATTTACCATCGAAGCAAAGGAAGATGCTGTTGTTTTAATCATCAGCGGTGAACCTATCAATGAGCCTATTTACCCTCATGGTCCTTTCGTAATGAATTCCAGAGAAGAAATCATGCAGGCTTTCGAGGATTTTAATACCGGAAAATTCGGATACCTGGAAGATTAAAAGATTTAAATTTATCTTAATCTTTGATTATTCCTTTTTTATTAACTTTATATAATGGCAAACCTTATAGGTTTTATGAACCTATAAGGTTTAATTGTCTTAACAAGCAATTTCCTGCATTTATAGGAAATGCAGAACCCTTAGTACAAATATTATGAAACCAGAATTTGAAAATATACCTCTTGTAAAAGCTGAAAAAAGATTTGAAATAGAATTCAACGGACATTATGCGTTCATCGATTACCGTGAAACCATGCACCAGATTTCTTTGATACATACAGAGGCAGAACCGGAACTGGCAGGAACCGGCGCAGCTGCTGCAGTAGTAGAGAAAACATTGAATTTTATTGAGGAAAGCGGAAAAAAACTTCTTCCCTTCTGTCCTTATGTTTTCGCCTTTATTAAGAAACATCCTGAATGGAAACGTATCGTAGATGAGAGATTTGAAGGCTATGACAAACTGTAAATCTTTATCAGAACTCATCATTTATTTTAAATAACAATATCTTAAAAGTATCACATCATTATGTCAAATATTGGACTTATTATTGAAGAAAAAGCAGCAGATATCGGAAATTTTCTGGTAGGAAGACTTCTTCCTTTCCGTGAGAAGAGAGCCGTTGGACCTTTTGTTTTTATTGACCACATGGGACCTTCAGAATTAAAAGATTATCAGAATCTCGATGTTCCGCCACATCCGCATATCGGCTTATCTACATTGACTTATCTGTTGGAAGGGTCTATCTTTCACAGAGACAGCATTGGAAGTGCTATAGAAATAAAACCGGGTGCCGTTAACTGGATGACTGCCGGAAAAGGAGTGGTACATTCAGAAAGAACACCTGAATATTTAAGACACAGTGATAAAAGACTTCATGGATTTCAGATCTGGGTAGGTCTTCCAAAGCATCTTGAGCAGTCTGAGCCTACTTTTCATCATATTGAGGCAGATGAAATTCCGGTTTGGGAGGAAGATGGCATTCAGTATAAATTAATTGCTGGTGAAGCATTCGGAAGAACATCTGCAGTTCCGGTACACAGCAAATTATTTTTCATTGAGATCAAAACAAAAGAAGCTAAGAAAATAAGCATCGGGAAAGATCTTTATGGAGAAGCGGCCATGTATGTTCTGGATGGAACAGTGACTACAGACGGAAACTCTTATGGTTCAAAACAACTGATGATCGCTAAGGATACCAAGCTTTGCGAATTCGAGATGAGTGAAAACGGAACGGTTTATCTTTTCGGTGGCGAACCATTCGATGAAGAACGCTTTATCTTCTGGAATTTCGTTAACTCTGAAAAAGAATTAATTGATCAGGCAAAAGTCAACTGGAATGACCAGAATCACGAAGCATTTCCTTTGGTTCCCGGCGATGAAAATGAATATGTTCCGCTTCCAAAGGCTATTTTAAACAGAAAATAATTTCAGTTCAGATTAACATGAAAATATTAGCATTTGCCGGAAGTACATCTTCCACTTCTATCAACAGGGAACTGGTAAAATTTGTTCTGAAAGATTTTCAGGATGAGGAAATCAATCTGATTGACCTCAACGATTTTACGATGCCTGTATTCTCTGTAGATCTTGAAAAGAAAGGTTTTCCGGATGAAGCCCACAAGTTTTTAAAAGCGATTGAGGAATGTGATGTAATCATCTGCTCACTTGCTGAGCACAACCGTTCTTACAGCTCGGCGTTTAAGAATCTTTTTGACTGGTCTTCAAGGATCAATGTAAAAGTATTTCAGAATAAACCCATGCTTCTGATGAGCACTTCTCCCGGAGGCTATGGCGGCGGAAATGTGATGAATACGGCAAAAACATTTTTCCCACAGTTTGCGGCAGACATTAAGGGTACTTTTTCATTGCCCAAATTCTATGAAAATTTTGATCTGGAAAGCGGGGTCATCAATCCTGATATGCTGAATGATCTGAAAGGTAAAATACAAAACTTTAAAAATCAGATAAAGTAAATGAACAAAGGAAGACTGGAGGCATTCAGTGATGGTGTTCTTGCTATTATTATCACCATTATGGTACTTGAACTGAAAGTACCTGAAGGAAATAGCTGGGCCAGTGTCAAACCTCTTCTTCCTAAGTTTCTGGCTTATATTTTCAGTTTTATTTATGTAGGAATCTACTGGAACAATCATCATCATTTGTTTCAGACAGTAAAGAAAGTAAATGGCAGCATTCTTTGGGCCAACCTTCACCTTCTGTTCTGGCTTTCTCTGATGCCAATTGCTACGGAATGGATCGGGACGACAAATTTTGCAAAAAACCCCGTTGCAGTATATGGTATAGGGCTCATTATGTCGGCCATTGCCTACACTATTCTGGAACATGTTATTATCCGTTGTGAAGGAGAAGATTCAAAACTGAAAGAAGCCATCCATTCGAAATATAAAGAGTATATCTCAATTGTATTTTATGTCCTGGGAATCGCTACTTCATTTTTTTATCCTTATATTGCCATAGGTTTTTATTATATCGTGGCTCTTATATGGCTGATTCCGGACAGAAGAATCGAAAAAACATTAAAAGAAAATTGATATGGAAACACACGAATATCCTAATGGAAACATTACTGTCATCTGGCAGCCTAAGAAATGCATCCACTCTGCCATATGTGTAAAAACACTTCCAAAAGTCTATAATCCTAAAGAAAGACCCTGGATAAAAGCAGAAAACGCAAGTCCTGAAGAACTTAAAAATCAAATAGACTTATGCCCTTCGGGTGCATTAAGTTATAAATTCAATACAGAAAAATAATGGCGGTAACGGTAAAAGCAAGTTTAGGAAAAACAAAATATTATACAGAAGTAACAGCCGGCGAAAACACAATCATTACGGATGAACCGATTGATAAAGGCGGACAGAACAAGGGTTTCAATCCGCTGGAAATTCTGGCTACGTCATTGGCAAGCTGTACCGCAGCTACATTGAGAATGTATATTGAAAGAAAAGAATGGGATGTGGAAAGCATCAATGTAGAAGTAGAGCTTGAAAATTTCCCATTAACAAAAAGAGCAGTTTTCAAAAGAGAGATCAGCTTTGAAGGTATTCTGGATGATGAGCAGCGTAAAAGGCTGCACACTATTGCAGACGCATGCCCTGTTCACAAAATATTAACCAACGACATAGAAATACTAACTAAATTCTCATAATATGATCGAAGTAAAACAAAACAACGACGAAAAACACGGAAGTTTTGAAGCTTTCATAGATGGAAGACGCGCAGGAATGATGACGTATACCTGGGCAGGAGAAGAAAGATTTATTATAGACCACACCGAGGTGGAAGAAGCTTACAACGGAAAAGGTGTAGGTAAGGAAATGCTTCTGGCAGCCGTAGATTTTGCCAGAAAAAATGATAAAAAGATTATTCCCCTCTGTCCTTTTGCTAAAGCAAGTTTCCAGAAAAGTGAGGAACTTCAGGATGTTTTAGTGAATTAGTCACTGTATTACACCCTTACGATACAACCCTTCCGGACAGTCTCTGGAAGGGTTTTTATTTTTAATGAAAAACATTGGCTGAAAGTAAATTAACAATTGTAATCTGCCAGGAAATGAACAGGTTTTTAAATTCATGATTCACGACTGATCTTTTTTATATATTTGCTAAAATTTAAAAATCAAGAATGAATCCAGGAACTATCCTTTTGTTATTTGTTTTCGTCTATTTTATCGGTCTTTTGGTGATTTCTTATTTCACCAGCCGGAATTCTGATAACCAGTCTTTTTTTATCGGTAACAAAAAGAGTAAATGGTGGCTCGTAGCATTCGGGATGATAGGAACCAGTCTGAGCGGGGTTACTTTTATTTCAGTTCCGGGAACCGTCGGAAAAATGACCGGCTCCGAATATATTTACGGAGGTTTTGAGTACTATATGATGGTGATCGGTTTCTTCATCGGATATTTTATTGTAGCAGCGATACTTTTACCGCTTTATTACAAGATGAATCTAACCTCTATTTATACGTATCTGGGGAAAAGATTTAACGTGGAAGCCCATAAAATAGGTTCTATCTTTTTCATTATTTCAAGAGCGATTGGAGCTACCGCAAGATTATACCTGGTAGTGAATGTTTTACAGATATTTTTACTTGAAGGGTTGGGAGTTCCGTTTTGGGTAACTTCCCTTGTACTTCTGCTGATGGTACTTCTGTACACTTTTGAAGGCGGTGTAAAAACGATTGTTATTACAGATACCCTGCAGACTTCATTTATGATCATCAGCCTTGTAGCTTGTATTGTTTATATTTTATCCAACCTGGATTTATCATTCGGTGAAGCTTATACGATTCTGGAACAGAAAAACTATACGCATTTCATCAATTTTGATCCTAATTCCAAAACCTTTTTCCTGAAAACCATTCTGGGAGGAATTTTCATTACCATTGCCATGACAGGCCTGGATCAGGAAATGATGCAGAAAAATATTTCTGTAGACAACCTTAAGAATTCAAAGAAAAACATGCTGACCTTCGCTGGAACACTTCTTATCGTGAACCTTGCATTCCTGTTCCTGGGAGGGTTGTTATACCTTTTTGCGCTGCAGCATGGAGCGGAATATGGGACTATAAACGGTGAAACGGTAACGAATATTTTCGGATTTAAAGATCCGGCAGGAAACATTAAAAACGTAATGGGAGACGATCTTTTCCCGGCTTTATCGCTTCAGGGATATTTTCCTATGGCTATTTCTGTTATTTTCATCATCGGATTAATTTCAGCCTTATTTCCTTCCGCAGACGGTGCTTTAACAGCTGTAACAAGCTCATATTGTGTAGATTTATTAAACCTTAATGAGGATAAAACCAAAACTGAAAATGAGAAGAAACGTCTTCGTATGAAAGTGCATTTAACTTTCACTGTCGTTTTCTTTATCCTGATCATGGTTTTCAAGGCATTAAATGATAAATCCATTGTGTACCTGATCATGGAAATTGCAGGTTATACGTATGGACCGCTTTTAGGACTTTTTGCTTTTGGAATTTTCACCAGGTTCCAGATTTCAAGAAAATATTCAATTCTTGCGGTAACTATTTTTGCCCCTATCCTTACCTATTTAATCAATCTTGCTGTTACCACGTATACAGATTACAGAATCGGTGTAGAACTGATTGTGCTTAACGGATTGCTGACTTTCATTGGTCTGTGGCTGGTAAAAAACAAGCAGCACTTAAAAGTCGTTTAACACTTATAAAAACATAAAAAAGGCTGTTTTCAATGGAGACAGCCTTTTTCTTTTTATTGGAATCAATGAAATAGATTATTCTTTAATCCACTTGATTGTTTTCTCTAAGTTCTTAGATTTAACTTTGATCAGATAGTCTCCCTGAACAAGATGTGACAAGTCAAAAGACCCTGTTTTATCATGATTCAATTTGTTATTTGCCTGAGTGAACACTAATTTTCCGCTTACGTCGTATACTGTAATATCATATACTTCATTTGAATTGGTAAATTTCACATTCAGAAGTCCTTTACTTGGATTAGGATATACTACAAATACATCTTTATTGGCAGCAGTCTCGTTCACACCCAATGTCTGAGTAATGGTGAAGTTGACAGGGTTAATGTTGTAAAATACGTTCGTTTCTGCAGCCACCATAATTCTTGCCTGTGTGGTATTTACGTTAGGAATAGTAACAGCTTCAGAACCATCATTCGGAGTAGAAGCCAGGATCAGTGTAGGATAGGTAAGACCGCCGTCTGTTGAAAGATAAATATTGACAGTAGCAGCATTCACAGGAAATGCCGTTGTATTGGCGACATCCCATGTTACCGTCTGAGTGGAATTACCAGCCCAGCTTACCGCTGTAGCAGGTGCAGTTACATTGAAAGGTCCGGAATTTCCATCAACGGTAATAACAGCATCATCATTGGCTACCCCGGCGCAACCCGCATTATTATCTCTTACGGTCAGTCTGAACTCCATCGTTCTTGCATAAGATGGTCTAACTTCTCCTTTGGAAACCGTACCATTGATTACATCTGTAAGTTTTGGGAAATATCGGTAAGGAACGGTTACAGGTACGTATGATCTGAACAGAGGTGCATTTCCTGTAGGAGCATTCCAGTCGCCTGCCGGGCCTACATCATTCTGCTCCCAGCTGTACGTAAGCGGATTATTATCGATATCTGTCGCAGAACCTTCCAATCTGAATGGTGTACTCTTCGGGATGGTATAATCACCTCCGGCGTTTACTGTTGGAGCAAAATTATTAACAGGAAGCGTAACCTGACATGTTGTTGACTGAACTTTTGTTGTGATAGACTGATATGATTTGGTATGGAAAGTCGGAATACTGTTAGGAGCCAGGTTATTGGTACTTCCACAAATTCCGGCGTAAGCCATTATGGTAATTCCGCTTCCAGGTTCTACAGCATTAGATGCAATACGGTTACCATTACAACTCCCTGTAATAGCATTAAATGTATGCGGACCACCAAACTGATGCCCTACTTCATGGGCTACATAATCAATATCATAAGGATCTCCAACAGGATTAGGTGAACCGGTGATCCCTCTTCCTTTATTGGTTGCATTACAGATTACTCCCAATCCGGCTAACCCTCCGCCACCCGTACTGAAGGTGTGTCCGATATCATAATTTGCATTTCCTATCAATAAATCAATCTGAGTCTGGCTTTCATTAATTAACGTGCTGGCATTGTTATTTCCGTTAAACGGATCTGTAGCGGCATTTGTAAAGACCACATTGGCTTCATTATCCACCAGCACCAATCTTGAAGCAACTTCCTGTTCGTAAACTCCATTCACCCTGTTTACAGAGGTTACTATAGCTGAAAGTGTCTGTGCTACAGTAGGTGTGGCGGTACCCGTTGCTGCTACAGCATATTCTCCCGTACAAGCCACCGCAAGTCTGAAAACTCTAATTTGATTTCCTACGCTTGGTGCTATGGTCTTTTGAGCGTTTTTTTTTCCCAGGGGAGACTCGTCCTCATCCTTTACTCCACAAGACCTTGGATTTTTATCAATCAAATCACTTTTTTTATAAATGATATAATTGCTGATATCCTGTTTTGCATAGGGATCAATATAAGAATCTCCGGCTACTATAGATTTTATCTGTGCATGGAATCCCAGTTCTGTAAAATCCAGTTTTATGGTGGCGTACTTGTCATCAATTCCCTGTCCTGTAAAAGTAACAATCTGAGGAAACTGGCTGGCTAACCCGGGAGCCATCACTGAAGATTTCCAGATTCTGAATTTTGCTTTGGTGCCGTCAGGCATTGGCAGAACAATAATAGGGGCATTATCTTTGCGATCACTATCTTTCAATTCCGGCACGGAATTAAAATAGCTTTTCATTCCGGTTACATCCAGTGTGTATGTCAGTGCCTTTTCCGGCTGTACTGTTCTGTTTTTAGGATCTGCTTTAATGGATCTTTCACTAATTACTGTAAAAAAATCCTGTGCTTTCCCGGAGGAAACGGATATTATAAATATCCCCAGATAAAATAATTGTTTAATTTTCATATATAATGGTTTGTAATTTTTATTCATTCAAATAATAAGACCAAGCTAAAAAATAATTAAGCAAGGAATAATAATTCAAATAATCTGGAATTATAAAATTAATTAAATTAATCAGATTATTGCATACAAAAAACAGAAAATTGAATATAAATCTGTAGAGAATGTAAAAATATGCCTGTATAAAGACATTAAGCTAAAACAAATTAACTATAATTTTTCCTTTTATTTACACAGATACTTTTACGATTTTAATATCTTTGAAATGTATAAAATAAACAGAATTAAAAATTAATAAAAATAAAAAAAATACAAACCTAAAAACTATGAAAAAAATTATCTCATTTTTCGCTTTCCTATTAACATTCAGCTTTATGAGTGCTCAGGACAATTTTGAACTATCAACATTAAGAATCGGGCCGTTTAAAGTCTTTATGCCGAAGGCTGAAGCTGAAAAAATTGCAGGAACAAAGCTGGTTAACACGGGTGGAGAGAAAAAAAACATGGTAAAGTATAATGGAGAAACCATACAGATTGATCTTTTTGATAATTACATTAATGAGGCCAATCCAAGTGTTCCTTCGATTACCTATATGACAACAACTAGTAAAAAGTTCAAAACCAAAAGTGGAATCGGAGTTGGAAGCACCCGCGACGACCTGATCAATGCCTACAGAAATTACCCCAACTTTAGTGTGCGCCCGGATTGGGACTCTAATGGCAAACCGATTAAAGACACCGGTTATTTTAATCTTGAAGACAGCCAGGCAGGAACGCTGTTAAGCTTTAAATTTGTTAATAATATAGTGACCGAAATCTCCGTTTACCTTAATGAAGGTTGTTAAAAGCGGAAAAATATTAAAATCATACAAAGATCGGGGTTTTATCTCCGGGCTTTTGCATTTCCGTAAGCCGGTAAAAAATTGTAAATTCGCATACAAATAAATCAGATATAATGAGTAAAAGTATTGAGGAGTTAAAGACTCTTACTACGCAGATCAGAAGAGACATTTTAAGAATGGTTCACGCTGTTAATTCAGGACACCCGGGTGGAAGCTTAGGTTGTACAGAATTCTTTACAGCCCTTTATGGTAAAGTGATGAACTATAAACTTCCTTTCACAATGGAAGGCAAAAATGAAGATCATTTTTATCTATCAAACGGACATATTTCTCCGGTATTCTATTCTACTTTAGCAAGATTTGGTTTCTTCCCTGTTGAAGAACTGAGCACTTTCAGAAAATTAGATTCAAGATTACAGGGACACCCAACTACTCACGAAGGTCTTCCGGGAATCAGAATCGCTTCAGGTTCTCTTGGACAGGGGCTTTCTGTAGCACTTGGAGTAGCTCAGGGTAAAAAATTAGATGGTGATCAGTCTCTTGTTTACTCTCTTCACGGGGATGGTGAGCTTCAGGAAGGTCAGATCTGGGAGGCATTGATGTATGCTTCTGCTAAAAAAGTAGATAACATCATTTCTACTATTGATTACAACGGGCGCCAGATTGACGGAGATACCGATGATGTATTAAGCTTAGGAAATCTTCATGCAAAACTAGAAGCATTCGGATGGACTGTTTTGGAAGAAAAGAACGGTAATGATCTTGAAGCAGTCATTGCAATCCTTGAGAAAGCAAAAACAGAAACCGGAAAAGGAAAACCTGTAGCCATCCTTCTTCATACAGAAATGGGATACGGAGTTGATTACATGATGGGATCTCATGCTTGGCATGGTAAAGCTCCTAATGATGAGCAGTTAGACACGGCATTCAAGCAATTGTATCTGGAAGCTCCGGCTGATTATTAATTATAAATGATAAATTATTATTGATAAATGATGCTTCTGGAACTTTATAATATGATTAATCACTCATCATTTATCAATGATCAAAAACTTTAGTAAAAAATGAAATATACATATACAGAAAAAAAGGACACCCGTTCAGGATTCGGAGCAGGATTAGCAGAATTAGCGGACAAAAATCCTAATGTAGTAGCACTTTGTGCAGACCTTATCGGTTCTTTGAAGATGGAGAAATTCATTGAAAAGGCTCCTGAAAGATTCTTTCAGATCGGTATTGCAGAAGCGAACATGATGGGAATTGCTGCAGGTCTTAGTATTACAGGAAAAATTCCTTTTACAGGAACTTTCGCGAACTTCTCTACTTCAAGAGTATATGATCAGATCCGTCAGTCTATTGCTTATTCTGACAAAAATGTAAAAATCTGTGCATCTCACGCAGGTCTTACTTTAGGAGAAGATGGGGCTACTCACCAGGTTCTTGAAGATATCGGTATGATGAAAATGCTTCCCGGAATGACCGTGATCAACACTTGTGATTACAACCAGACTAAAGCTGCTACCCTAGCGATTGCAGATTTTGAAGGTCCTGTATATTTAAGATTCGGAAGACCTGTGGTTCCTGTATTCATCCCTGAAGATATGCCTTTCGAAATCGGAAAAGGAATCATGCTTCAGGAAGGTACTGATGTAACGATTGTTGCAACAGGACATCTTGTATGGGAATCTCTTGTGGCGGCTGATGAACTTGAGAAAGAAGGTATTTCTTGTGAGGTGATCAACATTCACACGATCAAGCCTCTTGATGAAGAGATCATTTTAAAATCTGTAGAAAAAACAGGTAAAATTGTAACGGCTGAAGAGCACAACTATCTTGGCGGTTTAGGAGAATCTGTTGCAGGTATGCTTGCAAGAAGAAGACCTACAAAACAGGAATTTGTAGCGGTAAATGATACTTTCGGAGAGTCTGCAACACCAGCAGAATTGATGAAAAAGTATCAAATTGATGCGGCTGCAGTAAAAGAAGCTGTAAAGAGAATTTTAGCTTAAAATAAGGTATTATATAGACAAACTCCGGCGGTTTCTTCGAAACCGCCGGAGTTTTTTGTTATTGTGTATAAAACCACCCCGTCAAAAATTCTTTGAATTTCCGCCACCCCTCCAGCGGAGGGGAATGGTTATACACCCACTCTTCATTGTATTAGTTTTTACCCTGATTATTATTGTTCCGGTTGATTCAAAGGAATTCCAACAGCGATGAGAACAGGACATAATATTTCTTTGATGTATTCATCTTCTCTTCTTTCAGAAGCTTTAGATCCGGAAAAGTAATTGCTGATTCTGTAGTTTTTTACAAACTGATTTCTTTTCTTTCCGATGGAATAGTAATACCCACCTCTTTCATCGTTAATAAAATAGGTCATTTCATCAAAGTTCATCAGCTTTTTGGAAAGTAACAGTTTTCTGTAAATACACTTTTCTGATTTATCAAAAATATATTTCACAGGAATTATGAAAAGAAGGTCAAACAGGAAATAAATCATATAAATAGCCCATAACCCCATTGCTATTTTAAACTGGTCGCCAGACATCTTATCCCTAAAATAATACACAATAACAGGAAGTGCAATCACTCCCAATCCCAGCCACCATACCAGAGTGCGCAGGAAACTGTAATTCGGCATAAAGCTTATTTCACTTCCGTTTTCTTCAAATCTATAGCGGTCTCTGATATCCATTCTCAGGATTATTTAGATTCATTATATCTTCCGTCTCATTCACCATTTTCTGGATTCCTTTCTGAGTAAGAGCCTGACCTATGGTAAGCTGCTTTTCTTTTCCATCTACTTCAAAATACATAGACAGCATTACATTTGTGGTGATAAAACCCATATATTTTGTGGCCAAAACATGAAAATTTCTGAAATTCTCTATGGGATAGGTTTTTACCGGAACAAAAATGGAGTGTTTTCCGGTAATCGTTTTCCGGTCCATATCAATAACGAATTTCTTGGTAAAGAAATTGATCATAATAAGTACTACTACAGCAATAATAACATAACTGAAAGTTCTTACGCTATTAAAGAGTAATGCTGCTACAATCAGGAAAATAATACAGAGCACGGATACAAATACCGGCTGGTTTTTAAAAATATATTGGTTTCCTTCCTGTTTATAAAATTGGTAGTTGTTCATAAGTAATGTAATTGTTCTTTGTATTTTGGATGAGATTCTTCTGTTATTATTACTGTATAAGAGGGCTTCTGAGACAATTATTTTTATCGGGCTTCATAGGTATATATTTAAAGTGTTTTTTTATGCATCATATTTTTAATTGCCCCAGGCAGCCATCCAGTTCAGATATTCAATTTTGTATTCATTATCGTTAAGTCTGACGATAAGATCTTTTAGCTTTTCCTTCTCAAACTCATAGTCTGAGACTGTGAAAATCAGGAAAATCTCTTTGCCCGTGATCTTTGTGAAAAAGTTCTCTTTTTTAAGTTTTTCCAGCACTTCGATACAGGTAGAGTACAACTTCATCTGAAAACCTTCAAACCAATGACCATCGTCATCATGTTTAGTAAGCTCTGCCCTCAATTGGGTACAGATCTCATCAAATTCTTTATTGGCTCCTTCCATTTCATAGGTCCATTCTGCCGGTTCATATTTATAATAAAGAGCATCTTCGTCATCCGTATTCTCCATAGATTTCAATGTATTGGCAGCAGGGCAAATCGTCATTGCTCCCTCATCACTGTACAAAGCAAAACTGTAAATACCTTCTGCTCCATGCTTTTCATACACTTCTAAAAAAGCTTTCCTTGCAGCGTCTTCAATTTGCTGTTTCAAAATTTCAAAATCCATACTTCCTTTCTTTTTTAAAATGGGCGTTAAAATTACCTTTATCCTGTCAAATCAGCACATTATATTCGTTATAAGACCAGCCAGTTTCATGATTATAGCTATCCTATTTTTACCATTTTTTGGCTGTCTGATTTTATTATTTTCAAAATGGTCTTTTTTACCCTGTTAATCATCAGATATTATCTAATGAAAGAAAACTTATCTTCAAACATTTTTCCGATCAAGGGTAAAGGTTTTTCAACATCGTTGGCTGCATTAATAATCCCGATAATCATTAACACCAAAGGAATCAAACCTAATATTCCCAGAATTCCGATTTTAGTAACCATCAATACAATATTGAGAATGACAGATAAAAAAATAGAAAAAAGAATTAATCCCAATGATTGTTTCAGATGGTATTTTAAAAGGCTGTTCGACTTTTCTTTTCCGATAAAGAAGGATATCAGCCATCCGAAAAGCGTAATGTAAGAAACAATTGATAAGGTTTTGTTGTCCATAGCTGTAAAATTTTTAATTAATACTCTTTGATTTTTTCTGGCCCAAAATTGCAGAAGAAAAAGATCTCAGGCTTCTTTTCAGCAACTACAAAACATCTTCAATGCTGATTACAGATGACTACAAAATGTCTACAAAAACAATTAAACAACTAATATCCAACAAATTAAAATCGAAACATAGTTCTACTTTTTCAGACAGGAAATTGACAGGTGTCTACAATTTTTGTACTTTCACCTTATGAAATTAAAGTACTTACTTTTATACTGTATACTTTTTATCTGCACTTTATATCCCGCACAGAATACATTTATTGATGGTCTTAAGAACCAGTTGAATGAAGGTCATATTTCTACCGCAGAAAAATTCAGAATTTACAATGAACTTACCGAATATTACAGAGTCAGCGATCAATATGCTACAGCTGAGAAATATGTTCAGCAGCAAATTGATCTTGCTAAAAAAGAAAATGATTATGCTGAAGAAGTAAAAGCGCTTACTCAAAAGGGAATCATCAAGCTTAATCAGTCTGAATATGATAAGATTCCACCTATTCTGGATGCTGCAAATACAATTGTTCAAAAGAGTCATAACAAAACGGCTGAATTATATGCCAGCTATCTGAATATCTATTATAGAAATGCACTTGGCGAACTTGAAAGTACAATCAGGCTTGTTCAGAAAGTTCTTCCCACCGTTGAAAAACAACCTTCTGAAATCTTATTAAATGCAAAGCTCAATTATCTCCTGTATGGAATTTATACGGAATGGAACGATGCTGACAATGCCACCAGATATGCCAAAAAATCCATAGAGCTTGCTGAAAAGGCGGGAAACAAAAATTTACTCAGCTCTACCTATTCAGCGCTGGCTGTCTGCTACTCCTTTCAATATGAGAAAAGCGAAAACTTAAAAGATCTGAAACCCGTCATAGAGATGTGTAAGAAAGCTGTTGGCCTGTACCATCAATTTCCCGGTCATGTCTCAGCCCATGTGCATGCAATGGCATTGCTGAATCTTACCAACTATTATCTGAGCTATCCGGTTATGACTCCCGAAATCCGTAAGGAAATTCAGAATAATGCCCACGAAATCCTATCCCTTACACAGCACACCACTCTTAATCAGAGTATGCAGGCAGGTGCGCTTGGTATTTTAAGCAATCTCGCTTCACGGGATCAGAATGATGCTTTATCAGAGCAATACCTTTTGAAAGCTGAACAGATTCTGCTTACCCAGCAACCGGTTTATTATCACGTGATGATCAATGTGGTAAAAAACCTTGCAGAGCTTTATGCAAAACAGAAAAATTACCGGAAAGCTTATGAGTATGAGACAAAAGTAACAGAATACAGCAATCTTCTCTTTGATGAAGGCCAGGCTGAAACTGCAAAAAGATTGGAAGCTCAGTATCAATCGCAGAAAAAAGAATCTGAACTCAGATCTCTCACCGAAAAAACGGCCAGTCTGAAAAAGGAAAAACTTCTTTATATTATACTGGGAATCATAGGATTGATTGGAGCCTTCTTTATGTTCCGATCTTATCATTTTAAACTGCGATATTCTATAGAAAGGGAAAATAAGCTTGATACAGAAAAGCATGAAGCAGAGATGCAGGTCAAACTTCAGGAGGAAGAGCAGGCCAGATTAAGGGCAGAACAGGAACTACTTACCCTTCAGCAGCAAAAACTTCAAAGTGAGGTACTGGCGAGCCAGCTTCATATTCAGCATAAGAATGAGGTTCTGCAGCAGCTTCAGACCCAGCTTTCCGATACTGATATTAATATTCATCAGGTGGTAAAAGGAGAAAATCGGGTTGACAATGATTTTGAAAAAATCAGATTCACCATTCAGGAACTGCATCCTGATTTCTTCAAAAATATCAATGAAAAAGCTAAACAAAAACTTACTGCTCTGGATTTGAAATACTGTGCTTACCTCTATCTGGGAATGGACACCAAACAAATTGCCAACCTCCTCAATGTAGAACCCAAAAGTGTAAGAATGACCAAATACCGTCTGAAAAAGAAGTTCGGTCTGGATCATGATACCGCTTTAGAATCTTTTTTCCAGGGGGTGTTTTCTGAGTAACAATAAATATTTTACTTTATACTAAACTGAAAGCTTTTCATCTTGAGATTGAAAAGCTTTTTTTATACTTAAAATTCATTTGTTAATATCCAAAGTTTTAAAACCAGAGGTTTTTTATAAAAACTGAGGGGATACTTACGTGGTTTTTGGTGCTAAAAAAGTTGATTTTAAATAAAACAAATCACAAGAAGCATACAAATAGTACCCAAAACAAGTTATTCAACATCTTATTTCCAGGCTTACATCCCTTATTTTCTGGTATTGTACAATAGAAAATATTACCGTACAAACTATTGTTAGAGTCATTAGCTTTCTTTTTATAGCCGGTATGTAATTTATACTTTTTCGAATTTCAAATATTTCACCAAAGCCCAGCTCCCATTCAGAGTAAAATTTGCATTTGTACACAAAGCAAAATACAAATCATTTACACATTTTATCCCTATAAAGTGATCTAAATATTTATAGTTTTATCCCATCAACGTTGACAAAATGTATTCTTCAGATTGACAATACAAGTGTACAGTGTATAATAAATAGGAAGAATTATTCACCCAAAGTCAAGGGTTAATTTGACACAAATGATTTATATAAAAACAATTAAAAATTACACACATGAAAAAATTAAATGGAATGAAGAGAGACTTCTCTTCTTTGGAAAACAAAAAACTGAAAGATCTTAAATCAATTCAGGGAGGCAGCTATAATGTTAAATCTAATGTTCCCGCTGGAGAAGGCTGTGAAGAATACGACACCTATACAGCACCGGGAGGAACTTATATAGGCAGAATTACTGTATGTAGCCCAACAGCAACATTAAACTAATGAAGGAGGGGCAACCCTCCTTTTTTTCCTTTCAAAGTTACCATATAAATAACGTCCTTACAGGCTTATGAAACCATATACGTATTATATTCTTTTAATTATTTTAGTTTCTTTCTTATCATGCAAAAACAGGAAATTGAACTACATTACATATTACAGCAAAGTGAATGAAGTTGACAGTATTTACAGAATGGCTAATCAACCTGAAAAAGCGATAAGAAAATTCAAAAGATTGTTTCAGAAGTATGAACCCAAAAATCAGGAGCTTACTGAAGAATATAAAAATTATATTCAACTTGCAGATCATTATCATAAAGATTTTGGTGGAAAGAAAAGTCTATACAAACTTATTACACTGGCCGCTCCCTATGGTAATGACTATAAAAAACTTTACCCGCTCTGCAGGAAATATGGGATAGACAGTCTGGAAGTCGATCAAAAAGTAGCAGATTGGAAAAAAAACCTGAATAAAAGGCTTGTGGACTCCTTTACTATAGCCATGATCCGTGACCAGGATGGAAGACCGGATAATATACCTCTTGTATACAGGAATATTGAAAAAAATGCAGACCTTTTTTTCTGGACATTTGAACATTATGGATTTCCTGATGGGCAAAAAATAGGAAGATTAGGAAACAACGATGTTTTTATAGCCATGCCTACATTGCTAAGCCATATGATTGGCTCTAAAAAATATCCTGAATTCAGGAAAAGATTGTTCGAATATGTACAATCAGGCCATTGTTCTCCTCAGGAATATGCCTTAATGTCCGATACGTATGATTACTATAGAAATACTGCGGTACGATACAGCTTACGAAATAATAGTCAGGATTCTGTACGGATTAATCGTAACCGAAAAAGTATTGGCCTTCCCAGTATAAAACATTCATCTAAAATCAGAAAAGATAAAGTTAAGAAAAAATGATTCTCATCCTTTCCGCTAATCAGGAAACAACCACAAATGAAGTTATTAAATGGCTTAAAGCTTTAGGTAAGCCATTTATCCGTATCCATGAAGATGAAATTTTTGAAATAACAGCACATCAAAACAGAATCTTTTTGCAAAGCCAAAGAAATAGTTTTTATATTGAAGATATCAGCAGTGTCTGGTATCGCAGAGGAGGGTTACAATTTAGGAGAAAAGAATATAAGAATCCTTCCATTAATGCTCATATGAATGAAACTCAATATTGGCTTGAAGATTATGTAATAAAAATGCTTGAAATGAAAAAGCATATTAATAAACAAAGCAACAGCCATTTAAACAAGCTTCTGGTACTTGAAAAGGCTAAAAAAGTAGATTTGAAAGTCCCGAGCTATTACTTGGCAGAAAACACAGAGCAGCTAATTGTGAATAAAACCATTACGAAATCTATTGCTGAGAACATAATATTGAAATCAGTTGGTGGCTTTTCTGAAGGTATTTTGTATACTTCACTTGTTACAGAAAAGGAAAGGGAAAATTTCTTTATTACCTTTTTTCAGGAAATGATTGAAAAAGATTTTGAAGTGCGGGCCTTTTATCTTCATGGCAAAATCTGGGCTACTGCTATTTTTTCTCAAAATGATAAGAAGACTCAGCTTGATCATAGAAAATATAATCACGAAGTTCCGAATCGGAATGTTAGATATAATCTTCCAAGAGAGATTGAAGAAAAAATACATATCCTTATGCAGGAACTGGATATCAACTGTGGTTCACTTGATTTGATAAAAGCCAAAAATGATTTTTATTTCTTAGAAATCAACCCGGTTGGTCAGTTTTTAGGATTATCCGCAATTTGTAATTATGCACTTGAAAAAGAAATAGCAGAATATTTATGAAAAAGAAATTCAAAGAAAAAAATAAGTTACCTCTTACTCTGAAATATATAGAAAATTTCAGAAATGATTCAGCTGAGATACAAGATACCTATCAACAGAATTATGTTGTCTGTATACAATATCAAACTGACTTTTTAATGAGCATAAAACCTGTGAAACCTCTTGTTAGATTATTATGAAATGTTTTAGTATAAAAATATATGGTCTTACTAACCTATGAACTATTTCAACCTATTTGCCAATATCCTCATCACCAATGGAGCCACCAGAATTCTCATTTCGGATTACAATACAAGTGTACAGTGTATAATAAATAGGAAGAATTATTCACCCAAAGTCAAGGGTTAATTTGACACAAATGATTTATATAAAAACAATTAAAAATTACACACATGAAAAAATTAAATGGAATGAAGAGAGACTTCTCTTCTTTGGAAAACAAGAAAATGAAAAGTCTACAGGACATCAAAGGTGGAGAAGGAAGTGCTGTCAACTACGTCCCTACCAACCAGGGAGATTGTTATGATAAAGAAACGTGGATAGATCATGAACACAAATCAACCTTATTTGTCTGCTAAGATCAATAAAAAGTGTTAATATGTAATGTAAGGGAGGAACATAATTCCTCCCTTTACAAATAAGAGCATCATCAATCCAATAAATAATGGTTACCTAATGAAACAAAATTCAATTTTGATATACCTACTCATTATTATTTTCATTGCTCTTTCCTGTAA
Organism: Chryseobacterium sp. 2VB; assembly: GCF_005503635.1. NCBI lineage: Bacteria > Pseudomonadati > Bacteroidota > Flavobacteriia > Flavobacteriales > Weeksellaceae > Chryseobacterium > Chryseobacterium sp. 2VB. The sequence goes on along the minus strand of NZ_SCNC01000011.1, from coordinate 18,428 downwards.
AAGCAATGATTATATTGTTTATTATAACAAAGTGAATGAAATTGATAGTCTATACCGGATAGCTAACCAACCCGAAAAAGCTATAAAGCAATACCGAAAGTTGTTCAAAAAATACACTCCTAAAAATCAGGAACGTATTAAAGAATATGAGACATATATTAAACTGGCAGATCAACATCAACAGAATTTCGGAGGAAGGAAAAGTTTATACAAGCTTATTCCTCTGATTGCTCCTTACGAAGGGTCATATGGAAGTTATTTCGGATTGTTTAAAAAGTATGGCATAGATAGCACCGAAGTAAAACAAAGAATTGCAGACTGGAAAAAAGGTTTAAATAAGCGACTGGTAGATTCTTTTAGCATTGCTTTTGTCCGTGATCAGGCGGAAGGCAGGAGAAACCCTCAGCTTATGGAAAAAAATGACAGAATAAATGCACAACTTTTGAAATGGACCTTTGAAAACTATGGCTATCCTTCAGTACAAAAAATAGGACTCATTGGAAATGACGGTGTGTTTATGCCCATGCATCCCTTGTTCAGCCATATGGTAGATGAAAAAGAATATCCATATTTCAAAGCAAAAATGCTGGAATATATAAAATCAGGAGACTGTATCCCAAAAGACTATGCCAATATGGTAGACCGTCACAATCTGCAAATAAGTAAAGAAGGAATCATATATGGTGTTTATCTAAGCTATGATGCTATTGTGGACACAATAAAAGCCAATCAGGAAAGAAAAAAAATAGGTATACCTAGTATTAAACATTCTTCTAAAATCACAAAAGATTACTTTAAAAAATGATTCTTATTATTTCCAACAACAATGAAAGAACCACTAATAAAATTATAAAATGGCTTCTTGAAATGGAAAAGGAATTCATCCGTATCCATGAAGATGAAATTTTTGAAATTACAGTGGAGAACAAAAAAATACTGTTAAGGAGTAGCAGAAGTTCTTTTTTTCTGGATGAGATCGCAAGTGTGTGGTACAGGAGAGGCAGATTAAAAATCAAACGCTTAAGGTATGAAAACCCTTCTGTAAATGCTCATATGAATGAAGTACAGCATTGGCTGGAAGATTATGTAAGAGCGATACTGGAGTCCAAAAAATATATCAACAAAGAAAGTAATAATGATGTTAATAAACTCCTGGTATTGGAAGAAGCTAAAAAAATAGGTTTAAAAATTCCGGAATATTTTCTGGCAGATAATACTGATCAGGTTTCCCTGGATAGGACTATTATAAAAACCATTGGCGGAAATCCTATTTTGGATGACATTGATAAAGATTTAAATGGTATCATGTATACCTCAACGGTACACAAAAGAGAGAAAGCAAAGTTCTTCATTACATTCTTTCAGGATAAGATTGATAAAGAATTTGAAATCAGAACATTTTATCTCAATGGAAAATGCTATTCGATGGCTATTTTTTCTCAAAATGATAAACAAACCCAAACAGATTTCAGAAAATATAATTTAGAAAAACCCAATAGAAATGTTCCTTATAAATTAACATTTGACATTGAAGAAAAAATACACCTTCTGATGCAGGCATTAGATCTTAATTGCGGATCATTAGATTTTATCAAAGGAAAAGATGGTGAATTTTATTTTTTAGAAGTCAATACTATTGGGCAGTTTCTGGGATTGTCTCATACCTGTAACTATTCATTGGACAAAGAAATAGCAGATTATTTATGAAAATTAAAGTTAAGGAAAAAAATAAGCTTCCGCTTACCTTCAAACATATAGAGCCGTTCAATGATCAGAAACTTAAAAAGCCTAATGATGTCGTCTATGTTTTAGAGTGCAAAAAATATCAGACCAATTATTATATAAGAGAAAGACCTATCAAATCATTGAATCGGCTACTATGAAACACTTCAATTATTCTCAAACATCCTCATCATCAAGGGAACTACCAGAATTCTCATTTCGGATTACAATACAAGTGTACAGTGTATAATAAACAGGAAGAATTATTCACCCAAAGTCAAGGGTTAATTTGACACAAATGATTTATATAAAAACAATTAAAAATTACACACATGAAAAAATTAAATGGAATGAAGAGAGATTTCTCTTCTTTGGAAAACAAGAAATTGAAAAACCTGCAAAACATTCACGGGGGAGATGATACAGCAAGAACTTCAGAGCCTAGTCAATGTGGCAATAATTGTTCTGATACAGCTTATTACAAAGATGGTGTTAAGACAATGACTTTAACGATTGAAGGTCCTAGTACAACCACTCCTTATTAACAGGAAGTAAAATCAACAGGACTGTATAATCAATCTACAGTCCTGTCTTTATAAGTTACTTCCAAATTAATAAATCCTTCTGCTCCCAATAATAATGCAATATGAAACAAAATCAAAATATTCATTTAAAATATATAAGCTATTTGATTCTTTGTTTATTCTCTAGTTCCTGCAAAAATCGAAATTATATTCAATATTATAATAAAGTAAACGAGATTGATAGTACCTACAGGATAGGAAAACAACCTGAAAAAGCTGTAGGCTTATATAAGAAATTGTTTAGAAGATATCACCCTTTGAATCAGGAACGTATTGAAGAATATGAAACCTACATCAGACTTGCCGACAAATACCATAAAAAATTCGGAGGAAAAAAAAGTCTTTACAAACTAATTCCTTTAGTAGCTCCTTATTGGAGATATAAAAAACAAGATGTGCATTTCATCAAACTTTATAAGAAATATAATATTGATAGTCTTAAAATAGAAAAACAAGTCGCAAAATGGGAAAAAAGTCTTGATAGAAAATTGGTGGATTCCTTTACTGTTGCATTTAAGCGCGACCAATATGGAGAACGAACAAACAAATTGGATATTTTTAAGAATGATAAAAAGAATGCTGAGCTTCTTAAATGGACATTTGAAAACCATGACTTCCCAACGATGCAAAAAATAGGTTTATGGAATGGAAATGTTTTTATGCCTATGGGGGTATTATTACTACATATGGCAGATTATGATGAATATTATACTTATTTCAAAACTAAAATATTACAATATGTAAAATCAGGTAAATGCAGACCTCGAGACTATGCTGCTATGATAGATCGAAATAACTTACATCACAAAGTCCCTTATACCTATGGAGTTTATCAGGGATATGAAAATATAAAAGATTCATCAAAAGTAAACCATAACCGAAAAGATATTGGACTTCCAAGTTTAGCATACCGAAATAAATTAGCAAAAGATTTAGCCGATAGTTTAAAAACCAAATGATACTGATTTTCTCAAATGATAATGACAGAACAGCGATTGAAGTTATGCGTTATCTCACTTCAATGAATAAAGACTTTATTCATATTCATGAAGATGAAGTTTTTGAAATAAAAATTATAAAAAAGAGATTTTTATTACAAAGTCAGAAAAATAGTTTTTTTCTTGATGATATTTATAGTGTGTGGTATAGAAGAGGTGGATTACAATTTAAACGTCTACAATACAATAATACCTCTATAAATATTCATATGAATGAAGCCCAACATTGGCTTGAAGACTATGTACTTCGTACTTTAGAATCTAAAAACCATGTGAATAAACAAACCAGAGCTCACATTAATAAGCTTTTAGTATTGGAGTATGCCCAAAAAACAGGTTTTGATGTACCCTTTTATTTCTTAGCTGAAACTACGGACGAAATCCCATTAAACCAAACAATTACAAAAGCAATTACGGGAAATGTAATATTAGATAATATATTTGATAACCAGAATGGTATCATGTATACAACTATAGTAAAGAAAATGGAGAGACAAAGTTTTTTCGTTTCTTTTTTCCAAGAGAAAATAGAAAAGGATTTCGAAATAAGGACATTTTATATCAATGGTGAATGCTTTTCAATGGCTATTTTTTCTCAAAATGATGAACAAACAAAAACTGATTTCAGAAAATATAACACAAAAAAGCCTAATAGGAACATACCATATAAACTTCCTCAGGATATTGAATTAAAAATTCATAAGCTTATGCAAATATTGGATCTAAATTGTGGTTCACTTGACTTTATTAAAAGTGATGATAAATATTATTTCTTAGAAATTAATCCTGTGGGACAATTTGCTAATGTAGATTATCATTGTAATTACCCCCTATTTAAAAAAATAGCAGATTATTTATGAAAATTAAAGTTAAAGAAAAAAACAAACTTCCGCTTACCTTCAAACATATAGAGCCGTTCAATGATCAAAAGCTTAAAAAGCCTAATGATGTCGTCTATGTTTTAGAGTGCAAAAAATATCAGACAAATTATTATATAAGAGAAAGACCTATCAAATCATTGAACCGGCTACTATGAAACACTTCAATTTATTCTCAAACATCCTTATCACCAAAGGAGCCACCAGAATTCTCATTTCAGATCTACAGAGAAATGTATCGGAACTGTATCCGCTGGAGTTGTATGAAATTATAGAAGAGCTGAAAAACAAATCCGTTGAAGACCTGATGACAAGTTATGATGAAGAATCCAGAGAAATTATTCAGGAATACATCAATCTTCTGTTGGAAAAAGAATATGGATTTATTACAAAGAATGATTGGGACAGAAATTTTCCTCCCCTTTCTTTTGAACATCATGAGCCCAGCGCTATCACCAATCTCTTTATTGAAATGGAAGATATCGGGATCATAAAGAAGATATATCCGTCAATAGAAAATCTTGGGATTAAGCATTTGGTTATTTACAGCTTGAAACCTTTACCCTTAAAAGATTGTATAGAAATTGATGAAATTTTTAAAACCTCAGTGTTGTCAGGAATAGAAATTTTCTCACCGTTTCACCAGGAAGTCAACCTATCTTTTATACAGGCTCTTCAAAAAAATACAGTCAGAATATACAGTCTTATTTTTTATAATTGTCCGAAGCCTCCTTTCAAAGCTAAAGATGAATACAGATTCTCGCTCCGTTTTCTGAAAGAAGACCTGAAAATATCTGCCTGTGGAAAAGTAGAACTCAAATACTTCAATACCAATATTACTAAAGTTATAGAAGCAGTGAACCACAATTCCTGCCTGTATAAAAAGATAGGTATCGATAGAAAAGGTGACATCAAAAATTGTCCACTGATGAATGAAAGTTTTGGGAACGTTGATAACAAAAGTCTTGAAGAAGCTATCAATCAACCTGAATTCACAAAATACTGGAACCTCACCAAAGATCAAATTGAGATATGCAAAGACTGTGAGTTCCGTTATGTCTGCACAGACTGCAGGGCATATACTGAAAACACGTTAAAAAACAAAGAAGGCCTGAATATATCAAAACCTCTGAAATGTGGCTATAATCCTTATACAGGCATCTGGGATGACTGGTCAAAAAACCCTTTAAAACAAGAAATTTTTAATTCCCTGGTACTCAGATAATTTTTTTCATAATCCCTGTTAATTGAAAACCGCTTTTAAATTAGATTTAAAAGCGGTTTATTATCTTATCGTATTGATTAAATTTTATTTAAAAAACTTCCATTTTGGGATAATGGCAAGCATTCCGAATCCTGTAAACAGAAAAAGATTGGTGACATCCGTATACAAAAATGTAGACAGATAGTAATTGTGCATAAAGAAATGCAGCACCAGTAAAGCCGGAAACATAAAGATTCCTGCCTTTTTATAGAAGAACATCAGCACAAGCCCTATCATCATCAGGACATCAATAGAAAAAATCACATAGAAGTACCACCTCGGAATCTGAAGGTATTCATGCTGCAGATATTCATCCACATCAATACCAAGTCCCATAATAGTAAACAACATCAAGGCTGCAAATGCCAGTATAAATCCCCATCCTTTCTTTGGGTCTTCGTCAAAATAGCTGTATTCTTCCATACCTACAAAAATAAAGAACTTATGAGAGATTTCATAAGTTCTTTTATAATTATTCGTTTAAAATTTGACTTACACAGAGATTGCGTTGATCAGTCTGTTTTTGTCACTTAAGAATTCCTCCATAGAGATCATACTTTCAGTTCTCATTACATCCTGAATGTCGTCGATCTGGTAAATAATTCTTTTGGCATCATCAGTATTCTTAGCTCTTACTTTACAGAAAATATTATATTTTCCTGAAATAACGCTAGCCTCGATTACGTTAGGAATAGTTGACAATTCTTTCAATACTTCCTGAGTACGGTTTGATTTTGTCAAAAGGATACCTATGAAAGCTGTAAAGTGATAATCCAGCTTACCATAATCAATGTTAAGAGATGATCCCAAAATAATACCTGCATCTTCCATCTTTTTCACTCTTACGTGAATTGTTCCAGCAGAAACATCCATCTGCTTTGCAATTTCAGTAAAAGGCATTCTTGTGTTTTCTACTAAGAAATCAAGAATCTTCTTGTCTATTTCGTCCAGTTGATAGTTCATATTAGTTAAATTACAATTTCTTTAAAAAATCTATGTATTTTTTGCAAATTTACGAAAAATAATTTAACTAAAAAATATATATCAAATATTAACAATAATTAACACAGATGATAAAAATCATTAAAATATTCTAATTATTTACCATTCGATTTTATAGAATCTGTTTTTATTTCACCTTTTGAGTCTGAAGTTTTTTTGTCTTTTTTCTTCTTTTTAAACAAAGAATTGAAGCTTTTACTCCACACTACCCCTCCTCCATAAGCTTGATTAGCAGAACCGTTTGTACTCACCATTCCGATGTTTGTAGGCTTGGAATACGCACGTATCACCAATGAGCCATCATTCTTTTTAGACAGATCATATTCTACAGATCCTTCCGTGGAAAGATAATTGTTTTGTGCACCATCCGTTTTTGATAACGGAATACCCAAACCAGTCTTGATATTGACTCTCGGGGAAAGGGCTACACTTACTCCCGCATTGGCCCTGTCTCCATAATTCGAGTTCTGATCTCCTTTTACATAATTAAGGTCAATCTGAAATTCGTTACTCATCGTATTAAGAACAGATCCCAACTGCTTCAGAAGTATATTATATCCTGAGGATTCCGCTACATTTCCTACATTTACATCGAACCCACCTGTATTGGATACGTTAAAGGTACTCAATAGCAATACAGATCCGAACTGGAGAACCTTCTCTCCTTCCTGGCTCATTTTCGCAGCTAGTGTTTCTCTTACCTGACTGGATACATCCATTGCCGTCACATTAAGATCAATCTGAGGGTCTACCAACGACTGGGTGATATGGGCCTGCAGCAGAATACTGATAGGCTGCAGTTTCCCCATACTAAGATATTCTCCCGCATTGGAAACCATTCTGATGTAGTTGGCATTAATATCCAGCATCGGTTTCATCGCATCACCATCCCACCTTATACTGCTGTTTCTTTCGATCTGGAATGTTTTATTAAGAATGGCCTTAGAGACAAATGTTCCGTTATCTACTTTATAGGTACCGCTCATCGCTATATTCCCCTGTCTGTTCATATGGAATCTCAACGGATCGGCTGATCCTTTTACCGTTATATTTCCCACATCGTCTCCTACCAGCACATTTACGGTGGTTCCTTTATCTACCGCGAGATTGAAGTCAATATTCATATTGGCTCCTGTTTTCTTCTTTTCTTCAAGCGTAATCAGACCATCTTTTCCTTCTTTCAGGAACCTGAGCATTTTAAATTCTTCTACATTGGACGTTGAGCTGGAATTAAAGGTAAAGGTACTTCCGTTAAGCGCCTTCATATTTGGAGTGGTTATACTTAATCCGGATACAGGTCCGTCCACGTACAGATCTCCCTGTCCGTACACTCTTCCCCAGAACAGATCAAAATCTTTTTGCGTGGTATTCAGCATCAACAGGTTGTCTGCTCTCATTACGAGAGATACCCCCATGGAAGAAAGGGTTTCAAACTGAATCGCTCCGGAGATATTCCCTTTGGAATTGGTTCTTCCGTCGTGTACTTCAATATTATTGAGGATAGCAAGTCCTCTGGAAAGCTGAATCACAGTATCATCAAATGAATAATCTACCCCGGTAAACAATAGTTTTAATCCAAAATCTTTTAATGCAATATCTCCGCTATAATCAAGATTGTTAAGCTTTCCATTGATTTTAAGATCTCCTGTAGCTTTTCCTCGAAGATTTCCGAAAACCGTCTGCACAAACTGCTGGGTAAATGCAAGGTCAAAATCACGCATTTCCGCAGTAAGATCAATAATCGGGGAAGAAGTATTATTATTAACTGTTCCTGTAAGGTTAAGGCTGTTGTTTCCAAGTACGCCGGCAGAATGAACTTTCACATCAATATCATACACATTCAGCGAGAATCCATTGGTGGCAGAAATAGAGATATCTCCCATATCATCACCATTCATCTTAATATCATCAATGTTAAGATCTACCAGTGGCTGAAGTGTACTTTTATCCATTTTGATCTTAACGCTTCCGTTGGCAAGACCTTTAATATCCATAGTATTTCCTCCGGACTGCATTTCAAGAAGCTTCTCTACCGCAAAATCGTTGATGTCTGCATCTACATAAAAGTCTTTTGCTGACTTAAACTGTGCTTCCTTAATAAACAAAGCACTTTTATCGGAATATACCCTCAGATTCCTGATATCAAAATCTCCGGTTTTCTTTCTGTAGGTAATAGAGTGATTCAGTTCAGGACTTGTATCTATAGCCCAGGTAACTTCATTGAATTTTACCTCGGTAGGTTCAAACCTGAATACATAATCACCAGCTGCATCCGTAGACTGATCTACGTTGATGGCGTATTCCTTAAGCTTTTCGTTAAGCTCATCATCAGGACTTCCATGCTTGAACACGGTTGCTAAATGAAGTGTATTTCCATTTTCATTATTCCCTTTAAGCTCAAAATCTTTAATTACATTTTTATTATAAATGACCCTGTTGATTTTAGCATACAATTGCTGGTTAAGGTCACCTGTGTTAATTCTCACTTTAACACTATCCACCATTGCACTGTCTCTGCTGAGATTTTTTCGGTCATTAATTTTATAATCAGGATTTGAAGATGCCAGCGCCTGGTCAGCATCTGTAATCTCCTCTTCCTTGGTCATTATATATTTTAAAGATGCCGCATCAAGATTCAGGATCAGGTTGTTGGAATTCCCATCATATTCCCCTTCTACAAGAGCTCCCTGTGGTAATCTCAATTCGGGTAAGAAATAATTAACAAGGCCCTGCTGGACATCAAACTTCAACGCAAAATTCTGTCCACGGTATAATTTTCTTGGCGGCGGTCCTACTAATATTTTCCCTACTCCATTTTCTACCATTCCTGCAAGATCTGCAAGGTTATATTTTCCTGAGATTTTACCTGTCGCTGCTCCCGGAGCATCTACATCAATGACACGACCTCCTGCTTCAACAAACGTTTTTAACCTGGCATTCGGAATATTATATTTTTGAGTAGCTGAAGCAAAGTGAAGGTTATTGGCATTCACATCTAAAGTAAGATCGTTGATAGAAGACATGGCCATTTTCCCTTCAACCTGACCACTTACCACCTGAGTGCCGGGCTTGTTGGTAAAGTAATTCATGTTCAGGTAAGTAACGTCTGCATTAACGTCCATAGCAATCCTTGAAGTACTGAAATCGATCAATCCTTTGACTGTAGCTTTAGCCTGCTCATCATTAACAGTGATGAGTCCGTTATATTTTTTATGATCCAATAAACCATCCAGATACAGATTATTGATCGTTTTATCCATAATTTCAATACTGGCAATCTGAGATTTCGTAGTCAGACGCATGGTATTGACATCAAAACTTTGTCCGTTAAGATCAAATTTACCGGAAATTAAACCTACTGCTTTATTCTTTGTAATGACTGAGGTATTCAGATCTTTTACATCAAGATAACCGGAATATTTCGGCATAGCAGTACTGTAGCCAGTCAAGGTAAGTTTGGAAATTTTCGCCTGCCCGATTCCTGTCATTAAGTTACCATTATCCACATAAATCTGATCCGGATTCACTTTTGCGGTTCCGTTATATTTCAGTTTTCCGAAATCATCTGCAAAGTTCTTCATCTTTTTGGAGATGAATGAAGGCATCATGGCTTTTAAATCCTTGTAGGTAAAATCTGTGGAAAGATCTTTTGTTTCAATAGCAAAATTTCCTTTCAGCAGATTGTCAACCTTCATCGTTTTGGTAGCAATATTGACGTCAGGATTTCTGATCAGAAAGTTTTCCAGGTGAAATTTATTCAATGGCCCTGTCATTACCCCTGAAAGATTAAAAGGTTTAATATTATCCCAGTTGGTTACAAAATAACTGATATCATATCCGCTTAGCTGGCTTCCCTGTTTAATATTCATATCCCAGCGTACTTTGTCTGCAAAATCTGCCCAGGATCCGTCGTGTAGATTAAATTTGATATCTCCCTGAAGTAAGGTATAATCTGTATTCAGGGTAAGGTCTTTTAACGACAAAAACTGCTTCGTTAGAGACAGTTCTGTTGAAAAGGTATCCACAAAGTGAGATTTTCCCCACCTTGAAGTTACAAATGACATATTATTAATCAGCGCCGAAACATTCGGTCCGTTGACTTTTACGTTTGGTGCTTTTAAATTGAATTTTGTTGCGGTAAGCCATTTTCCCTGATCTCCGGGAGAATTTTCATTAACGATGGAAACCTTAGAATCAATAATCTGAATTCTGGAATTCAGTTGAAAAGGAGGTTTCTTGGGATCTCTTTTCTTACCATTGTCAAAGAGTTCTACAAACCTTACAAAATTGGATATACTGTCTCCTTTATAAGTAATAACTTTTACATCGGCATTCACAAGAGCCAGAGAGTTAAAACTTAAAGAATTGCTGTTTCCTGAGATGGCATTTACCGCCAGAGACATCCAGTCTGAGTCTGCACGAAATTCACGGGCTGTAATAAAATCAAAACCTTTATAATCTTTTACTTTTAAGCCTTTAATGGTTACATCACCGAAGTAATTGACATCTACACTTTCTGTAGAAAAATCAGATTTAAAATCGTTATTAACAAGCTTCAGAGCCTGATCAGCAGCCCATCTTTTCGTTACCGGCAGGTTGATGGCAATAAGAACTCCACCTACAAGGAAAATACCCAGCCAAAAGAGAATCAGGAGCAGTTTTGCCCACCAGGTATAGCTGGTAACATCCTTTACAGCCTGTTTCCCAAATTCTTCAGCTGTTTCTACAGGATGATGTATCGCATCCGAAGCAAGCTCAGAGGCTTCTTTTACTGTTTCCCTTACTTTTCCCTCTACATTTTCAACAGTTTTCTGTACCTGATCCCCTAGGTTTTCAGCTACTGATTTTTTATTCTCATTCTCGTTATTATTCTCTAACTTTGCCATTATTATGAGCGACTCTATAATTTTAGGTATTGAATCGTCCTGTGACGACACCTCAGCAGCTATCATCAAGGGAAATTCTATTCTTTCAAACATTGCCGCGAACCAGGCCATCCACAAAGAATATGGCGGCGTTGTCCCTGAATTGGCTTCACGAGCCCATCAGCAAAATATTATCCCCGTTGTTGAAAAATCTTTTTCTAAAGCAAATATACAACAAAATGCTATCTCTGCTATAGGATTTACTCGCGGACCGGGACTTTTAGGATCTCTTCTTGTAGGAACATCATTTGCTAAGTCTTTGGCGATGAGCCTGAATGTACCTTTGATTGAAGTAAATCACCTCCAAGCCCACATTCTGGCCCATTTCATCGAGGATGCAAATCCTGTGCCGCCTACCTTTCCTTTCTTATGCCTTACCGTAAGCGGCGGGCATACCATGATTGTATTGGTAAAAGACTATTTTGATATGGAAATCATCGGCAAAACTATAGATGACGCAGCAGGAGAAGCTTTTGACAAAATCGGAAAGATTTTTGACCTCGATTACCCCGCAGGCCCTATCATCGACAGGTTGGCCAAGGAAGGAAATCCTGATGCTTTTACATTCAACAAACCGAAGCTTGAAAACTACGATTATTCTTTCAGCGGTATTAAAACTTCCGTGTTGTATTTCATTCAGAAAGAAATCAGAAAAAACCCGGATTTCATCAAGGAAAACCTTAATGACCTTTGTGCTTCTGTACAAAAATCCATCATTGAAATCCTGATGAATAAACTTGAAAAAGCAGCTAAAGATCTCAATGTAAATCAGGTCGCTATTGCAGGAGGTGTATCTGCCAATTCCGCACTTAGAAAGGCAATGGAAGACAATAAAGAAAGACTGGGATGGAGTATTTATATTCCAAAATTCGAATATACTACAGATAATGCAGCCATGATTGCCATGGTAGCAAAACTGAAGTTTGAACGTGGAGAATTTACCGATCTGAGAACTTCCGCAACGGCAAAATACGATTTATGAAAATACTCTTGGAAGAAAAAGTACTGGGAACACATTCTAAAAAGAACTCAAAATATTACTGGGTATTAGAAACTATCACAGGAAGACATGAGGGCTCAGAAACTTTTTCAGAGTTTAACGGAGAAAGTTCTGAGACAGGATATATTCAGGATATCAAAGAAGAAGTTTTACAATTAATTAATTCTGAACATCTTTTTAGTTTTCCCTATACTCCAAAAGAAGGAGATTATTTATCCATCAAAAATAATTTGAGAAAACAGGAATATTTAAATCTGATTTTCATTAATAATGTATGGATAGAAGAAATATACATGTGTTCTTACCGGGAATGTGATACAGATATATATACAACCATCAAAACAGGAGTAGCATTTATAAACCAGGATATATGAAACTATTCTACGGAGACATCAACGGAAATAAAGTTATAATCAACGACGAAGAACAGCAGCATATTGTAAAAGTTCTTCGCATGAAAGATAATGAAACGATTCACGTGACGGATGGAAAGGGAAAACTGGCTTCCGGAAAACTGATTATAGAAGGTAAGAAAGCGGGGATTGAAATTTCTGAGATCAAAGAAAATCTGCCGGAATTCAATCCTCAACTTCATATTGCGATTGCACCCACCAAGAATATTGACAGAATTGAATTCTTTGTGGAAAAAGCGGTGGAAATGGGGATTTCAGAAATAAGCATTATTATCACTGAAAAAACGGAGCGTAAAAACATCAACATCGATAAAATCAGGAAACAGGCTGTTGCAGCATCCAAGCAGAGCCTGAGATTTCATTTTCCGGTTATCAATGATGCTGTAAAACTGACGGATTTTCTGAAAAATATTGATCCGGAGCATACCTTTGTAGCGCATTGCCATCAGAATCTGGAAAGAATTGATCTTAAAAATATTCCTCAGCTGAAGCAGCTTACTTTTTTAATAGGCCCCGAAGGTGATTTTTCTGAAAAGGAGATTGCATTTCTGGCAGAAAACAAAGTAAGAGCGGTTTCTCTAGGAAATCAAAGACTGAGAACGGAAACGGCGGGAGTTTTTGTGGCCGCATGGAATTATTACAATATGATATAAATACAAAACGAGAAGGCACAAAACCTTCTCATTTTTATTTCAGATTACTATTTCCAGTCAATATTATTTTCTCTCAGATATTTTTCAAAAATCTGCTGTCCGCTTCTGATTGAATTGACAGCCCAAAGGATTTTCATTCTGAGAAGCTTTTCCTCATTTAACTTATAATCAATATCAGACTTTATCAGTTTTTGCTTTAATTCATACATACAGATTGAAGCTGCGACGGAAACGTTAAAACTTCTCGTAAATCCATACATTGGAATAGCCAGTGTCTCGTCGGCAAAATCTAAAATTTCCTGGGAAACCCCTTCCATTTCAGTTCCGAAAACCAAAGCAATAGGTTCCGTCACTTCATATTCAGGCAGCATTTTAGCATTTTTTTCCAATGAAACAGCCACTATTTTATATCCTCTGTCTTTAATATTCTGAAAAGATTCCATATTTCTGGGAAGCTTTTCTACTTCAACCCACGTATCCGCCCCTTTTGTTACGCGAAGATTGGGTTCGAAGCTGTATTCTTCCTGCAATGCCACTACTTTATGGAAACCGCAGGCCTCCACAGAGCGTACAATTGCAGCTGCATTTCTGAACTGGTAGACATCTTCTACAACCGGAAGTACAAAGTCTGAACTTTCCTGCGAGAAATGTTCAATTTTCGTCAGTCTTTCTTCCGTTAAAAACTGCTTTAAATATTCAAAAGTTTGCGATAAATCACTCATCTGCATTTCGTTATTTTTTTCAATAGCCCCTATGAAACCTTTTCATTTCTCATCCTATTTTTATAAAATTTCATGATAAACGTTTCATTCATTTTCAAATCTTTGCAAATTAACGTAATTTTGACCTATGAACCCTAATCGGGCTACAATTCTTAATAAAATTAGTACATGAAGCGAAAAGTCCTGCTCATCTATACCGGTGGAACCATCGGAATGGAAAAAGATTATGAAACCGGAAGTCTCCGCGCCTTTGATTTTGGAAATATATTCGAAAAGATGCCTGAAATGAGGCTTATGGAATGCGAAGTCTTTGTTCATCCTTTTGCCAAACCGCTGGACTCTTCAGATATGGGACCTGAGGAATGGAGAGTGATCGCCAATTATATTCAAAAAAATTATAACGACTACGATGGTTTCCTGATTCTTCATGGAACGGATACCATGTCTTATACGGCATCTGCGCTTAGTTTCATGTTGAAAGGATTAAGAAAGCCTGTCATCATGACCGGCTCCCAGCTTCCGATTGGAGACCTGAGAACAGACGCCAAGGAAAACCTTCTGACCAGCCTTTATTATGCCAGCCTTTATGAAAATGACGAAGCAGTCATTCAGGAGGTTGCTATTTATTTTGAATACAAATTATTAAGAGGAAACAGAACGCTGAAATATTCCGCAGAATATTTTGATGCTTACGCAAGCCCGAATTATCCTATTCTCGGGCAATCAGGAGTTCATTTGAATATTATTAAAGATAATCTGTTCCGTTGTGATCCGACCGTAGAATTTCATGTGGATGAACATATTTCCGAAGATATTTTATTCTGGAGAATTTTTCCGGGAATGCATCTGAGTCACTTCAGGGAAATTCCTAAAATGAAGGTTCTTATTCTTCAGGTTTTTGGTTCGGGAACCATTTTCAGCAGTGCAAAAACGCAGGAAACGCTTCAGGAAATCCGGGATAACGGAACTGAAATTGTAGTGGTAAGCCAGTGTATTTCAGGAGGCATCTCATTCGGAAAGTATGAAAACAGTAATATTTTCTCCAGAATCGGAGCGATCAGCGGAAGAGACATGACAGCGGAAACAGCGATTACCAAAGCCATGCACTTAATAGATAACCCTAACTACTCCGGAAGCTTTGCTGATAATTTCACCAGAAGCCTCTGTGGAGAAATTACAGATTAATTTGTAAGAATAATTTGGATATTCCAGAAAATACACTATTTTTGCAATCTCAAAAAGAAAGGTGTCCGAGTGGTTGAAGGAGCTACCCTGGAAAGGTAGTATACGGGTAACTGTATCGAGGGTTCGAATCCCTTCCTTTCTGCAAGAAACCAAAGCCTGTGCTAATGAATAGCACAGGCTTTTTTATGATCAAGATTTCCGGATTATTTTACATGCATTCCTATAAGTATTTATACTCAGTTTAATAATTGGTCATTTATACGCTACTGCAGGTGCCTTGTTCTTCGTTACTTTGAAATACAATCTAACAAACTAAAAACCAAACCAAAATGACATCAACAAGTGTAAATGCAAATTCTTCAGGTCAGTTAGTACTTGGAAACGGAGCACAATTCTGGGTGTATCTTTCCCCACAAAACGATACCTCCAAAATGATTTCTACATGGCGTGTAACTTTTTCACAGGGAGACTGGAGCGACTTCATCTCAAGTGAAAATCCTACCAAACAGATTCAGACGCCCAATCTTTCCGGGATCTTTGAAATCAGAGTAGAATTATTAAGCGGTTCAACCGGTACATGGCGCCAGATTCCACCTCAGGCTGGAAGTCATAATGAAATAGGCTGTAATTCCAACTGTGCTTCTATGGTAGGAATTGTTGCAGACAGTACCAATCCGCCTATCGGAGCTATTAATGCCCATTTCTGGACAACATGGGATGCTATGTGCGGAGTAAGACAGAATTAACAGTAAATAAACCAGTCCATAAACCAATTTGCCACAGTATTTATATTGTGGCAATTTACTTTATATACCATACAAAATCAAACAATTATATAATAAAGCAATAAATACACAGTGCTTTTCCATAAATTACTAACAAGTTACTCACATTTTATCCACAATTAAAATATTATTGAAACATCCAGTTTTTCCATTAGAAGTCTTATTCCTAATTCTATCCTAAATCAGGTCTTTACTTTGTCTTGTTTTTAAACAGTATTACAAGATTTTGAATAAACACTCTATGAACAAAGCCTCTAATTTTGCTATCACGAAAGATTCTCTCTGCGTATCAACAGTATTCTCATCCGTCATATGGTTTCGCAGTTATTTAAAATTACCCCTAAAACAGGTATCCAAATTATTGAGCATGAAGAAATTTTTTGCAGCATTATTTTTAATGGGATGTATAGGAACATCGATCAAAGCGCAGATCAGTCCACCTGGATTAGGAGATGCCAACAATGCGTTCTGGGGAGCCTTCGGGGTGAAGCGACAACTTGATTCCCTGGGAAAAAAGCAAACTTTGAGCTATGTTGCCATCGGAAGAAAAAGCAGTCCGGATGATCATAATCTGTTTTCGAAGCAAGCGATCATTGTTTTAAATCATGAAGTTTACCATTCCTTTGCTCCACACCAGCAGTATAGTTATGCATTAAGTTACAGACGTCAACCACAATATGAAAATACGGCTCCTTATGCTATGGAAAATACGGAACAGGAATTCAGAATTTACGGAAGATATGCCTATAATTTTGATCTCGACTGCAAATGGAAACTTAAAAGTACCGTACGCCAGGAATTCAGGAAGTTTTTCGATGCAGACTTTCATAAAGTCGAAGAGGATTTTCAGTTGAGAACACGGATCAAGAATCAGCTCACCTATAATTTATCTCCAAAAAACAATCAGAAACTGGCCTTGAGTGCAGAAGCCCTGTTTTCTATAAGCCATCTCAATGAGCCGGATTCTGAATGGAATTCGTTTGGATATCGTGAAATGCGTATTGCGGCGTACTATATGTTTACAATTCCGAACTCTCCTTTTACTGTAGACATAGGATATATGGACGATCTGATCAGAGACAGCAGAAGTATTCATCATGGAGGCGTTCATTATCTGGCAGCCGACCTGGTATGGAATATTCCTTATAAAAAAAACAAGTAATACACATAAGCAAGTATTCATACAATTGCAATACAAAATCCCGATCATTACTGACCGGGATTTTTGGTTGAAAACATAAGTTTTCCGCAATATAATTAAGTATGAATGTTTGGTGTAAAATTTAGTTGCACAAAGTCAGAAACTGACGGCTCAGCTGCACATTGAATTTGGCTTCCGCTCTTGAGCGTGCATAAATAGTCTGTTTAAAAGCATGCACAGTTTTTAATTTCTGGTCTATAAACTCTGCAATCTGAACAACAGAAAAAAGAAAATCCCTGTATACTGCCATATTAACGGTCTGTCCATAATAGGGAAGATAAGCTTTTAAAAATGGAATGGCTTTCTGATGACGGTTGTAGCTGATACAATACCCTACTCCTTCCATTGAAGTAATAATACTGTAATTATTAATATAGTCCTGAATATTTTTACTGCCATCAAGAGCATGAGCATTTTTTGAACAGAATTTATTGATCTTATCCAGAATATGCTGGGCATACTCCATCATGGAAATATTTTTAAATTCAAATACCTGATTCATTCCATTGGATGGAGAAGTTTCACTATCACAATCAATACAGAAAGAGATTCCTATTTTTTCATGATAAGGAAAAAAGCAGTCTTTCACTTCAATGGAAGCATCCGGCTTTAGCATGTCATCTGCAAAGTTATAATACACATAGGGCCTGTAAAGCTCAGCAAGCGCTTCCAGATAATCTGTTTCGCTGGTATTATGATATTCTTCAAACCATTTTTCAAGGTTATCGTAATAATTACTTTCAAAGTCGTTAAAGTTTAAGTAAAATGGCAATTCCATAGCTCTGTAATTTTGATATGACAAAGCTATAGCCGTAATGCGACAAAACTTGACGTAATATATTTTTTTGTAAAAAGATTTTTGTCAATGGTCAATTTTTGCTTCGCAAAGTCAATCGTCAATCATAATTAAAGCTAAAGTTCGCAAGGTCTATTAATATACAGAATTTATCAGTTCGCAAAGGCACTCCGTTCAGCCAAAGACCTTAGTGTGTACATTGCTGAGTGAAACGCCTTCGCGATCGTTTTTTATAATAAAATATCGTAGTGGACTTTGTGTTAAAATCTATGTAAGTGTATCAAAAACTTGACGCAATAT
>NZ_SCNC01000010.1:0-158975 GCF_005503635.1 Chryseobacterium sp. 2VB | reverse complement strand
GACATTTCTAAAGCACAATATACTTCCTGAGTTATTTAGCCAAAACTGTTCTCTCACCCCTTTTGCTTTGTATGTAAATTTATTCTTTTGCAAACATAGGAGCCAAAACTTAATATTTCTAAACCCTTAAAACTTCTTAATGGTTAATTTTCTATCATCATTGAACATAAAAAAGGCTGTTTCTAAGAAACAGCCCTGAATTTTTGTAATCTGAATGATTATTTTTTCTTAGCACCTGAAACTGCATTTGATAAATCAGCTCCAGCTTTGAATTTAGCAACTTTTTTAGCAGCAATTTTGATCGGTTTTTTAGTTGCAGGGTTAATACCTTGTCTAGCCGCTCTCTCAGCTACTGAGAAAGTACCGAAACCTACTAAAGAAACTTTTCCGTCTTTTTTCTTTAATGTAGTTGTAACGTTACCAATGAAAGACTCTAGAGCAGCTTTAGCTGCAACTTTAGTGATACCTGCATCTTTTGCGATTGCGTCGATTAATTCAGACTTGTTCATAATTTTTAATATTAAAGTTAGTTCGTAATTATAGCAAATATAGTACTATTTTCTAATTGTGCAATTTTTTTATTAAAACTTGTGAAATTTTTTTGCATTTCACTGAAATCAGTTAAAATATGATAATTCCACTTTTCACAGAAAATCTACGTTACAG
This sequence comes from Chryseobacterium sp. 2VB, assembly GCF_005503635.1. NCBI lineage: Bacteria > Pseudomonadati > Bacteroidota > Flavobacteriia > Flavobacteriales > Weeksellaceae > Chryseobacterium > Chryseobacterium sp. 2VB. The sequence continues at coordinate 158,309 of NZ_SCNC01000010.1, read as the reverse complement.
GTTACTAAAATCATGCCAAATGCTTATGTGTATTGACTTTAGCAAAAAGTTAATATTATTTTTCGTATTTATTAAATCCTAAATTGTGTATGAAGAATTAATTTTTTTGACCATATGATTATTAAATTTATAAGTAATTTTTATATTTCTTGTGTTTTGTTAAATTAAACCCCTGTGTTTGTGGGAGTTTTAAAATGATAATAAACGCCTGTTTTATTAATTTTTATTAATAAATTTGCAACATGTTAATAGAAGTTTTCAAGTCTAAGATTCATAGGGTGAGAGTAACTGCCTCTGACCTTAATTATATAGGGAGTATAACGATCGATGAAGATCTTATAGAAGCTGCCGGTCTGGTAGTGGGAGAAAGAGTCTATATCGTGAATGTGAACAACGGAGAACGTTTTGATACCTACGTGATCAAAGGGAAAAGAAAATCAGGGGAAGTGTGTCTGAATGGTCCTGCAGCAAGAAAAGTACAGAAAGATGATATCATTATCATCATTGCCTATGCTCAGATGACTCCGGAAGAAGCAAAAGACTTCCAGCCAAAGATCGTTTTCCCGGATGAAAAAACAAATCTTCTTACGTAGTACATGGAGAAAACATCAAAAAGTCCGGTAAAATCAATACTTACAATAGTAATATCGCTTGCTTTTGCAGGCTTTTTTTTATGGCTTGCCTTAAGAGGTCTGGATTTTAAAGTCATTCAAAAGTCATTGGCAAAAGCTAATTATATCTGGGTATTGTTTGCTTCCGTATTTGGTCTTCTGGCGTACTGGTTCAGAGCGATCCGCTGGAATCTGATGCTGGAGCCGATGGGACACAGAATTTCCAATTCCAATGCGCTTTGGTCTATCTCATTTGGTTACCTGATGAATCTTACGATTCCCAGAAGTGGCGAAGTAGCAAGGGCAACCGCTTTATATGGCGTGGAAAAAGTACCTGTAGATAAATCTTTCGGAACTATTATTCTGGAAAGAGTAGTAGACCTGATCTGTATGCTTGGTTTCTTAGGACTGACATTATTGTTTAAATACGAAGCCATTCTGTCATTCTATAAAAACTCAGGAGTCAATATTAATCCTACTAAAATAATATTGATCCTTTCCATTCTGGTAATAGGAACAGTCTTATTTTTTGTATTTAGAAAGAAACTGGCAGAAGTTCCGTTTTTAGGAAAAGTGGTTAGCTTTATTGACGGGATTTTTCAGGGGATAACTTCCATCTTTAAATTAAAAGAAAAAGGGAAATTCATTCTTTATACATTAGGAATCTGGATTTGCTATTATTTAGCAGCTTATCTGGTGTGCTTTGCCCTTCCTGAAACTTCAGCATTTACCTTTGCAGATGGATTTTTCATTATTGTAGTGGGAACACTGGGAATGATTATTCCTGCCAGTGGAGGAATCGGAGCGTATAACCTTGCCATGAAGTATGGTTTTATGGCGCTGTTTATTTCAGTAGGGAAAAGTGCAGATTTTGGAGGTGAAATGGGGCTTACCTATTCCTTTATTTCTTTACCGCTGCAGATTGTGATTATGCTGGTGATGGGATTAATCTCCATTCCCATGCTGGCCAAAGCAAGAAACAATGCTGTTTCAGATAAAGAATTTGAAAATTAATTTACTCGTTTTTACATAATACAAGGTTCAATTTTTAATTGGACCTTTTTTTATAGCTGTTTTTTAACTTAAATCGTTTTAATTAAGCGGTCTATAGCATTTTTTCATCAATAAATTTGGTCAGTTCATAAATCACTTCTATCTTAATGCAAAAAATAATCATAATATAAAACACTATGGCAATTAATCTACAGAAAGGACAAAAGATCGAGATAGGATTGACGAAAATGACGATTGGATTAGGCTGGGATCCGAATGAAGGAACCGGCTACGATTTTGACCTGGATGCTTCTGCAATCATGATTGATTCTGACAGAAAATTAGTAAGCGAAGAATACTTCGTTTTTTACAATAACTTAAATTCTCCGGATGGAGCCCTTATCCATACAGGAGATGATCCGAGTGGTAAAAACAGTGATGGTGACGATGATGAAGCGATCATTATAGACCTTGATAAAGTAGATTCAAGAGTAGAAGAGATCCTTTTTGTGGTAACCATAGAAGACTTTGAAAGAAGAAGACAGAATTTCGGACAGGTAAGAAATTCCTATATCAGAGTAGTAGATAACCATTCTAACCAGGAAATTGCAAAATACGAACTGGATGAGGATTTCTCTATTGAAACCGGTGTAGAATTCGGAAGACTGTACAAAAGAAACGGAAGCTGGAAATTTGAAGCTTCAGGAATAGGATACAGAGCAGATCTTGGCTTCTTCCTTGAAAAATACTACAAAGGGCAAATCATCAAATAAATCGTCAAATACACAAAAACTATAACTATGGCAATTAATTTACAGAAAGGACAAACGATAGATTTAAGAAAGAATGACCGCGGAGAAAGCGTGTATGATCTTTCAAAAGTAACCATCGGTTTAGGATGGGATGTAAGAAAACAAAGCAGCGGTTTTTTTGGAAAACTATTCAGTAAAGAAGCAGAATACGACCTTGATGCAGTAGCATTTCTTTTAGATGGCAACGGAAAAGTAGCCAATTTGGGAAGAACGGTACAGACCAATGACGGAAGACAGATGGGGCTTTACCAGGGAGATGTGGTTTTCTTCAACTCCATGCAGCATCCAAGCGGAAATGTATGGCTTACCGGAGACAACAGAACCGGTGCAGGAGATGGAGATGATGAACAGATCATTGTAAGATTGGATCAGCTGGATCAGAGTTATCAGAAAATAGTATTCCTTGTTACTATTTATCAGGGAAGAACCAATAACCAGCACTTCGGAATGATTGAAAATGCATTTATCCGTGCCGTAGATGCTTCAGGAAAAGAAATTACAAAATACAGCCTTTCCGGTGATTCAAGTATGAATGGTAAATGTGCAATGGTTTTTGCAGAAGCATACCGCCACAACGGAGACTGGAAATTCCGTGCTGTGGGAGAACCACACAATACAGATAATTTTATCGATATTCTGAGACAGCAATACGCGTATTCCAACTAGATTTTCGAATTTTATTAAACCATAATAAAAGCCGTCGGCGGAAGTCTCCGACTTCCGCCGACGGCTTCAGAATTAATACTTGTCTATAATGAGCAGGAGATTATTAGCTTATTTTTTATTAGATACTTCAGGTTCTATGAACGGAGAGCCTATTCAGGCACTGAATAATGGTTTCAACGGCCTTATCAGTATGCTTCGTGCAGATCCGCAGGCAATGGACAGCCTGCATTTGAGTGTTATAACCTTCGATAGAGATGTTAAAAATATGATACCCTTAACAGATCTGGCGAGCTTTTATCCCATGGAAATTACCTGTCCGGACAGTGGCCCGACGCATACAGGAGCAGCCCTGGAAATGGTTTCAGAATTGATGCAGAAGGAAATTGTAAAAGAATCTGCCGATACAAAGGGAGACTGGCAGCCGCTGCTTTTTATATTTACGGATGGAAAACCTTCGGATATTCAGAAATACAGGCAGATGATCCCGGTGATCAGAGGACTGGAATTTGGTGCTATCGTAGGATGTGCAGCAGGCCCGAAAGCTGATGAAAAGTTTCTGAAGGAACTCACAGATCATGTGGTAAAGCTTGATACTACGGATGCCATTACCCTCTCTTCCTTTTTCAAATGGGTGAGTTCTTCCATTACGCAGGGAGGACAATCTCAGAATACAGGAGAAAACATCACATTACCTCCGCCACCATCGGAGCTTACTATTATTATTTAAAAAATTGTCTTTACAGCATGAGAAGACTGCCTATTTATTTTTTAGTAGACGTCTCCGAATCTATGGTAGGAGAACCTATTGAGCAGGTGCAGGAAGGGATCGCTAATATTATCAGGGAATTAAAAAAAGATCCTTATTCACTTGAAACTGTCTACATTTCCGTGATTGGTTTTGCGGGAGAAGCTGAAATCATTACGCCGATGCAGGATATTATCAGTTTTTATCCGCCTAAAATTCCGGTCGGAAGTGGTACATCACTTTCCCAGGGTTTAATTAAACTAATGGATTGTATTGACAGGGATATTGTGAAAACAACGTATGAAAGAAAAGGCGACTGGAAACCTATAGTGTTTCTTTTTACAGACGGAGTGCCCACTGATGATGCGACCAAAGCCATTGAAAGATGGAATAACAAATACAACGGAAAATCTAACACTATTGCTGTTTCTATTGGAGAAAATACCAATTATAAACTTCTCGGATCTCTGGCAGACCATGTTTTACTGTTCAATAATTCTGATGAGAATTCTTACAAAGAGTTTTTCAAATGGGTAACAGATTCTATTAAAACAACCAGCCAGAGTGTCACAGAAGCCAAAAAAGAAGGAATTAATTTGTCTAAAATAGATTCCATGATTCTGGAGAAAGTAGATCCAGAAATGGAACAGAGATTCCCGGATAATAATTTTGTAGTATTGAACGGAAAATGCCAGGAAACGGAAAAGCTTTATCTGATGAAGTTTAAAAAAGCATTCGCAGAATCAAGCATACCGGGAATGGCTACAAGATATTACAGATTGGACGGAGCGTATAAAATTGATGAAAAAGCCTACTACAGACTTTCTTCCAATCAGAAAACGCATCTTAAAATCAATATCGAAGAACTGGATGGAGGTACTTCATGTCCTCATTGTGCCAATCCTATTGCATTAGCTACCTGCTCGTGTGGAGGAATTCACTGTCTGAGAGGGGAAGGATACAGCAAATGTCCTTGGTGTGGAACTTCGGATTATTACGGATTTTCCGGAGGAGGATTTGATATTAACAGAACGCTGGGCTAATGATGGGGAAATTTTTCAGGAAGTCTGCCGCAGAATCCAAACCAAAGACGATGGAACAGGCTGTTGTTTTTAAAGAAAAAGAAGAGTTCAAAGATGCTCATTGGGTATTGAAAAATGCCAGTGCAAAGCAGTTCTATGAATTCACTTTCGATATGGAAGATTTCCCGAACATACAGATTCAGAATATCGGAAACATTGAAGAAACAGGGCTTACTTTTGAAAACAATAGAATCTCAGGAATCCCGGTTACCAATAATATGTACCATCTGGATATTCAGTTTTATCATATTCATGATCAGCATCAGATGGAGACTAAGAAAATACAGCTCTTCGTCAATGCAGATCCAAAAGATTTATGGAAGAATATTCCAAGCGATACAAACGCCGCTTTTTATAAACCGGAAGAAGACTCATTCAAAGGTTCTTTTTCAGACAAAAAAAATGTTGTCGCTTCGAAAAGAGGACGTTCCCATGCGCATGAAGGCAAATTTCGTGAAGACGATTTTGCTGTAAATAGGCTTCCCGATGGCTGGAATATTATTGCTGTTTCAGATGGAGCAGGCTCAGCAAAAGCTGCAAGAGAAGGTTCCAGACTGGCAACGGAAACAATCAACCGGTTTTTTAACTCACAGGAGACTTTAAATCAGATTGAAAATAACATCAATGTTTTATATATCAATCAGTTTTCTGATGAAGAACAATTGAAAGCCAAGCAGGATATCATCAATATCTTATCAGAAGGTGTTTTACATGTTTATCACACACTGGAAAAAACAGCAGTGGAAAATGATTTTTCAGTAAATGATCTGCACGCTACTCTTATTTTTACTTTACTTAAAAAGTTCAGTTTCGGATATGTCATTCTGAGCTTTGGAGTGGGAGACTGCCCGATCAATCTTATTAATACAGACTTTTCTGAAGTTAAGCTTTTAAACCGGATGGATGTGGGAGAGTTTGGTGGAGGGACACGTTTCATCACCATGAAAGAAATTTTTAATGATACAATAGCTTCCCGTTTCCGGATTACCTGTGTAGAAGATTTTTCTTATCTGGTGCTGATGACAGATGGTATTTATGATCCTAAATTTACCACCGAAAACAAACTGGAAGACACAGAAAACTGGAAAGCACTTTTTGAAGACCTTGCCGGGAATAATGATGACAGGGCGAAAGTAGATTTTATCAACGATGAAAAGATTGATGAAGAACTTTTAATCTGGAGCGATTTCTGGAGCAGAGGAAACCACGATGACCGTACATTGGCAATAATCTATTAATACGAATGAAAAAGACCATTAAGGTTGTTTCTGTTCTGGACACAGCCAAATCCTATGAATATGTAGATGAAAACCCTATCCGGGGCGGGGTGAAGGATGTTTATTTTTCGCCTGATAAAGAATATGTAGTTGCTTTTTACCGGAATCCGCTGGATGAAGGACAAAAAGAAAGAATCATGAGAATTGTTTCCACTTATCTGCAAAGTTTACAGAGTGGAAATGCTTCAGAGTACTTTCTGAACGAAATATTCAGATGGCCTTATGATATTGTTGAAAGAAATAAACTCACAGGAATTGTAGTTCCTGTTTATCACCATAAATTTTATTTTGCCAAAGGTTATATTGGTTCGGATAATATCCAGGGACAGGATAAAGTGGGGAAGTGGTTTACCGCTCCCATGTTCCGGAATCAGCAGTATCCGTTGAGACTGGATCGGTCAGAATTGGGAGATTGGCTGAGCTATTTTCAGATTGCAGTCAATATCAGCCGGGGAGTAAAAAAGCTGCATCAGATGGGGCTTGCACATTCCGATTTATCTTACAATAATATTCTGGTGGATCCTGTTACAAAATCTGCCTGTATCATCGATATTGACGGCCTTGTGGTACCCAAACTCTTTCCACCGGAAGTGATAGGAACTTCTGATTTTATTGCGCCTGAAGTTTTGAAAACCCAACATCTGAAACTTCAGGATCCGGACAGGCATTTACCCAATCAAAAAACAGACCTGCATGCTCTTGCGGTTCTCATTTATATGTATCTGCTGAGAAGGCATCCGCTGCGTGGAGGTAAAATCTGGGATCTGGATTCTGAAAAAGATGAAATTCTGTCCATGGGAGAAAAAGCAATGTTTGTAGAACATCCGCAAAATAATTCCAATCATGTGAAGTCCGATCATCTCAGAAAGTGGGATGCATTCTGGGGAGATCCTCAAAAGATTCCATATACCGTTACAGGGCCATATATTTCAGAACTGTTCAGGAAAACATTCGTAGACGGATTACATGATCCCATCAGGCGTCCCACAGCCAATGAGTGGGAAACTGCTTTACTGAAAACAGTAGATCTGATCCAACCATGTCTTAATCCGGATTGTACAGAAAAATGGTACGTCTTTGATAATACGAGTAATCCCAAATGCCCGTTTTGCGGAATACCACATCAGGGAACATTACCCGTTTTAGACTTATATTTTAAATTTGATGATGAGGTCTGGAAACCGGAAAATCACAGGCTCATGGTTTATCATAATCAATATCTTTTCAAATGGCATGTTTCCAGGAAAGTGATACGCAATGAAAATCTGACGATGCAGGATAAAATGCCGGTAGGATATTTTACGTTCCACCAGGGAAGATGGGTATTGGTCAACCAAAGCTTATCAGGAATGAAGGATGTCACAGAACAGAAAGAAATTCCACCAGGCTCTATGGTTGAACTTACCGATGGTAAAAAAATACTGCTTTCCTCAGAAGAAGGCGGAAGATTGATTTACGTAACCATGGCAAACCAGTAAAGACTAACGGGTAATCAAGGCTTGTTTCCGGAGTGTCATTCTGAATGGAATGAAATGTAATTAAGAATCTCACAGATGATCGTGGCTATTTATGCTCATTTATTTGTGAGATTTGTGTTTAAATCAAAGGGGAACATTCAACGGCTTTAGTCAAAACTTAAAAAAAGCATCTATTGTCTTTCCGTTTCCATAAAATAAGAATACTGGTCTTCCCCCACAATTCTGAACCCAAGACTTTGATAAAGATGCTGTGCTTTATTTGTTTTTAAAACACTTAATGAAACCGTTTTCCCTGCTAAAGAAGCTTCTTCTAAAATATCTGACAAGATCTTTTTTCCAAGCCCTTTGCCCTGTTGACTGGGATCAATCTGAAGCTGCAGAACCTCAATATTGGTAAATGTTCTGTCTACTTTTAACAGCCCGATGGGTTGGTCATCTAAAAAAATGATATTGGCTTTTTCAAACTGATACAGAACTCTTTGCAAAGTTGTTTCCCTGTCGGTAGAAAGCCCGGAATTTTCATAATGAGGATTCATGGTTTTCATTCTTAGATCGAGAAGAAAATCAATATCAGTATCATCAGCTTGTTGATAGCGCAGGTTAAGATTCATAGTCAAAAATAAAAAAATAAGCTCTTACTTGAATGCAATTTTCAGTCCTATTTCTTCTTGCATAGGTTAAAGGTTGTAAAGGGTGGAAGCTGGAAGAAGGAAGCTGGAAGCTATTATTGTGCTGTAGAGCATTTCTGTATTTTTTATTGTAACTTCTGTTTTTTTAAAAATATTCCAATCAAAAAACTTCATATGTTCGACGTCTGCCGGAAACTTCCATCTCCCAGCTCCCGTCTTCCAGCCTTACACCAGCTCAAAAAAGCCCCTTCTCCCGATTTTAATTTTAGTTTGAGGCATCAACTCCATCTCTTCATTTGCGTCTGTTATTTTAATGGTATTGATCTGAATTCCTCCACTCTCAATCAATCTCCTGATGGCAGATTTGCTAAGGTCATTTTTAAGCTGGTGACAAAGTTCAACAATAGAAATTTTATTTTTGATGCTTTTCAATGAACCAATAGCTACAGGTTCATACACTTTCTCTTCAAAATTTTTATTCTGAAACTGGTTGATAAAGAACTTTTCTGCATCTTCAGCTGAAGTAGAATCATGGTACTGGCTGACGATATTTTTAGCAATGATTTTTTTAATATTCATTGGGTTTTCGCCTTCGTTTAACCGGGAAAAAATCGCTGTTTTTTCTTCCATCGAAAAATCGGTAGTCAGGTTGATAAACTCTTCAATCAAAGTATCAGGAATAGACATGGTTTTTCCAAACATCTCATTAGGCTCATCCGTCAGTCCGATAATATTGTTCAGGGATTTACTCATTTTTTCTTTTCCGTCAAGACCTCTCAGTAAGGGCGTACACATGACAATCTGAGCGGGCATTTGATGCACCTCCTGAAGCTGTCTTCCCATCGTGCAGTTGAACAGCTGGTCTGTGCCTCCCATCTCGATATCGCACTCAATTTTTACAGAATCAAAACCCTGAAGAATCGGGTAAACCAGTTCATGCATGGCAATAGGCGTATTTTCTGTAAACCTTTTATTAAAATCATTTCGGTGCATCAATTGAGCCACGGTCACTTTTGAAAGCAGTTGAATGACCTCAGAAAAATCAAGAGCATCCAGCCAGTCGGAATTGAAAACAATCTTCGTCTTCTCTACATCAATAACCTTTGAAAGCTGATTGATGTAAGTCTGGGCATTATGCTGAACATCTTCGGCACTTAAAGGTTTTCTTGCTTTATTTTTTCCTGTAGGATCGCCAATCCTTGCCGTAAAGCTTCCTACAACAATAATGATCTGATGCCCCAGATCCTGAAACTGTTTCAGCTTTTTCAATACTACCGCATGTCCCAGATGGAGATCCGGAGCGGTGGGATCAAATCCCAGTTTGATGGAAAGTTTTCTGTTTTCTTTAGAGGCCACAGCCAGTTTTTCTTCCAGACCGTTTTCCGGTAGGATGATAGCCACATTTTCTTGTAATGGATGAATCATGTTGAATAGTTTTAAAATGAAAAAAAGCCCGGACAGGTACTGTCCGGGCTCTATATATACGTTAGATTATTTTTATTGGATTACAGATATAGAAAGTCTTCCCGAACGATAGCCCGGAGTGTAATATTCACTGAAGAATGGAAGACGTAATATACTGTTCAGATGTTTCATTGTGATGCAAATATACAGGGAATTCCTGAGGATCCAATATTTAAACCATTAAGACGCATTGCAGGGTTATAACAAGATTTGTTTTAAAAGAAAAACTTAACCATCCATCAATCTTAATGGCTTAAAATAATGGTTCAAAACAATTTTACTTGCGGTTTTTGAAGCTAATTTCATGCCATAAATCCCTTAAAAATAAAATACAGGATAAAGATGTAAAAACTGTATTGTATTATTTTCTTTGTCACCTGATAAGAAGTCTTTAAAATAGGGCTTATTCTCTGTTTTTCTATCATTGTTTTCATGAAAAAAATTAATAGTTAAGAACATGTTCAGAGTATAGATTTCTAATCTGACCTTTCCAGATTTCCAGATTTTCGGAAGAAGCTTTATCTGCTTTATCAAAAAATAAATGCCTGATAATTTCAAGCCCTGAATAGATAAAAATGCCATTGTCAGAAGTGAGTGTCAATGCTTTATCCATTCCTGTTTTTTCATATTCTTCATAGGATTTTCCATGGGTATTGATGATCACCGTCTTTTTACCTTCCAGAAGCCCTTTCTGTATACCCTGGTCATATCGGTAAGCAAAACCATAGCTGAAAACACGGTCTATATATCCTTTCATTATCGCAGGAAGTCCGGTCCACCAGATTGGGTAGATAAAAGTAATCTGTTCTGCCCATGAAATATGCTCCTGCTCAGTTTTTACATCATCCGAAACTTTTCCCACACGTTGTCCCTGCATGTCTTCCAGTGAAAGTATAGGATCAAAGCCTATGGTATAAAGATCTCTCACAACAACTTCCTCGTTATGGAGCTGAAGGGTTTCAACAACTGTGTTTAAAAGATGATGATTTAAACTGTTTTCATTAGGGTGCGCGTAAATGATTAAATGTCTCATTGTTTTGATTGTTAAGATTAATGAGACAAAAGTAGCGCAGTGCTCTTTTCAAAAATTGTAAGAAAACGAAACGGTCTATCCGGACCTGGGATTACAGATTTCCTGCTGGAATTTTAAATACTGAGCCGGCGAGATGTTGATAAAATGTCTGAAATCATGGATGAGCTGGCTTTGGTCATAATAGCCACATTCATCAATGATCGTAAACCACTTGACAGGGTTTTGCCTTTCTGTTTCCTTTTCAATGAATTGTATAGCTTTTAGAAATCGATGGTAGCGGGTAAGTTCTTTTAAAGAATAGCCAAACTGCTCTTTCTGCTTTCGCTGGATGTTTCTTTCTGTCTGCTGAGTCTGTTCTGCAATTACTTTAACGGGATTTAACAGATCATTCTCAAAACTGCTCAAAAGCTGTCCTGTAATGTCCCGATCCTGCAGATAAGGTTTACAGAATTCAAGAATGTAATCTACCCGTTTTGTGACTGAATCTAATCTTGTAAGCTGATGCCAAAGGTCTGTAAAACAATTTTTTTCCAGTAATTCATCCGGATGTTTTAGCGATTTTTCAATAGATATTTTTCCAAAAAATCTGAAGAATGCATCATCCTTAAAATTGGCAACCAAAATAGAGCATCCTGCGGGAAGTGTGTATTCAAAAGCTTGTCTTACCGGTCCGAATACCATGCATTTGTCCACACTTATCATCGTTTTTTCCCGCGTAGACATCGTAGCATCTTCTCCAAAACAAAATAACAGAATTGTTTGATAAGTAGGTAAAAGCGTCTTGGTAACGGAGGATTCGGAAGTATTTTCAGCAAAATAAAAATGAGTAAATACATTTTCAAATTCCTGAGGGACTGAAATTCTATACTCTTTGTATTCAGAATGTAATTCCATAAGCCTGAAAATTAAACGATGAGGTTTTTGATCATTGTAAAGTTGGTCAAAGGAACTCCTTTTACATAGACCGTTTTTTCCTGAACAACCTGAAAGCCTGCTTTTTCAAAAAATGGTCTGGCCGTTTTGCTTACATCTGCAGTAACCTTTGTTTCATAATTCAGCAAAGCTTCTTTTTCAATCTGACGATAAAGCATGGTTGCGATACCTTGATGCTGATGATCTTTGTGTACAAAAAGCAGATCAATATAATTTCCGTGATCAAGCGTACAAAAACCAGCAATCTTATTTTTTATGACCGCGATCAAAACATATTGATCACGGATCACTTTCATCCATCTCTCCTCATTCTGAGCCCCGGATTTCCAGGCTTCAAGCTGTTGAGTATCATAGTCTTTTTTACATACTTCATCTATGGTTGCCGTAAAAAGCTGCAGCATTTCCGGAAGATCATCACTGACTCCTTTTCTGATGATGATTTGAGTATCTGATGTAAAGTTGTTCATAAAGCTTTTGCTGTTCTTTAATCTGATGTCAGAAAGTTTCATAAAAAAGCAAGCAGTTCCGCATCGTAAAAGGAAACTGCCGGCTATGTTATAGTTTTTATCCTGGTTCAATACTATAAAAGGCAATTATTGAATGCAGGATGTTACATAAACCGCATAATTTTCTATTCCTGCTCAAGCTTGATGATAGATCCCTTGTAAAATCTGGTCAGATCATAAAGATCGGTAAAGTAATGCTGAAGATCCGGGATGATGGCAGGATCAAAATCTTTCAAGCCACATTGGTCTTCTGCCATAAGGTACAAAGACTGGTTATCCGGTTTCAGATATTCACAAAGGATATTATCAGAATTTTGTTTTCTGTTGATCATCTCTGTCAGAAATATTCCGTAGATCAGAAATTGATTGAAATTTTTAGCATCCACAATATAATTCATGTCCTGTTTCAGCAGTTTTTCATAATCGGAAAGGATCTGAAGGAAATTTTCGGCATGAACGGTTGTTGGAATTTCATAAAAAAGATCAATACCATTGATGAAAAGCTGTGTTTTGGTCTCTTCGTGATCTGAAGAATATACTTTGTGAAACCATTGAAAAATAAGCAGAAGCTCTTCCTGAGTAAGCTCTTCAACAGAACTTTTTACTTTTTCTTTAATGGTTTCAAGGCTGTTTTTCGCTTCAGGCTGAAGAAATTTCAGAATATGTTCTTCTTCACGGCTGAGCTTATTGTACAAATTAATTTTGGCAATAGTGGGATTGGTCTTGATGAAATATAGTTCTTCCGCCATAGTTATTTACCAAATTAGATTTCAAATGGTTGTTTAAATATACAAAATATGCATCAACTGTATTAAAAAAAATAATATGCAATGAATGGTATGCTATTGTGCTGTTTTTTGCATTGCAATTCTGTTTCCTTCCGGGTCTTCGAACTCTGCTGCAGCAAATTCATATTTTCATCAATTCTTTTGGGGTAAAAAACAGAACCTCCATTTTGAACAGATTGTATTGATCTTCTAAAATAATTTTTATCTCAATTTTAAAAATAGATAGACTTATCTATTTTTTATCTACATTTGTAAAAATTTTCAAGATGAAAAAGGAAAAAGTACGTGAAAGGATTATCAGGGTTGCTTCAGATCTGTTTTACAAACAAGGGTATAATTCTACAGGAATCAACCAGATTATTGCGGAAGCTGATATTGCCATTGGGTCTTTATACAATCATTTTTCCTCTAAAAATGATCTTCTCCAGGCTTATCTTGTTAAAGAAGAGCATGAATGGTTTGAAGGATTTGAAAACAGTACATCCAAAATTTCAGACCCGAAAGAAAAGATTCTTGCACTTATTGATTACCGGAAGAAACTCCAGCAGACTTCAAAGTTTGCAGGCTGTCATTTCATTAAAATTGTTTCTGAAACCGGAGAGGGAAATCCTGCCGTTTCTGCTTTTGCAAAACAACATAAAGAAAAACAAAAAGAGCTGATTAAAGCAATCGTTAACGAATACACAGCAGAAACAAAACTGACAGATCCGGATGTAGTAACAGAAAATATTTTCCTTTTAATAGAAGGAGCGGTTGTTACTTCCACAATCAACAGACAGAACGATTCATTTGATCAGGTGAAAAAAATGATACAGGGCTTATTACCTTAATTTTTTAAATTATTGAAAATAGATATATCTATATAAAAATGAAGCGTAAGTATTTGAAATTATTGGTAGTGCTATTTGGTCAGTTGCTGACAATTATGGATATTTTTATCATTAATGTATCCATACCTTCCATACAGCGTGATCTTCAGGCTTCCAACGGAGAAATGCAGCTGATGATTGCAGCTTATCTTATCGGTTTTGCTTCTTTACTCATTACAGGAGGGCGATTGGGTGATCTGTACGGGAGAAAAAAGATCTATATGATCGGGTTATTGGCTTTTATGATAAGCTCGGTGGTTTGCGGATTTTCTGCAGGAGCAGGTCAGTTGATTATTTCAAGATTTGTACAGGGAATCAGTGCAGCAATGATGGCGCCCCAGGTACTTTCTATGATACAGATTCTGTTTCCTGATCATCACGAACGGACCAAAGCGATGGGCGGGTACGGGATAACCATTGGGATAGGAACTGTTTTGGGACAGTTTCTGGGTGGTTATTTTTCGTCTCTGAGCATGATGGATGAACCCTGGAGACTCATTTTTCTGATCAATATTCCAATTGGCCTGCCGGCAGTTTTTCTTACCTTGAAATTATTGGAAGAATCTAAAATTCCTGTGAAACAGTCCTTTGATGTGGCGGGTGTTCTGATTCTTTCTGCAGGATTGTTCTGTGCTACTTATGCTTTAACCACATCTGAGCATGAAGGGCTGCATTTCAAAAATGTTTCTTTAATGATTATTTCTGGCGGGATTTTATTCACTTTTATAAAAAATCAGAAGAAAAGAATTCACAATAATCGTTCTTATCTCATTGATTTTGAATTATTCAGATGTAAAAATTTTAATCTAGGAATCATAGCGGTTTCTTTCTTTTTTATTATGCTGGATTCCTATTTTTATATTTTATCCCTTTTCTTTCAGAACGGACTAAAGATCAGCCCGTTGGATGCAGGGAAGATTATTGTTTTTCAAGGGTTAGGTTTTATCCTGGCATCGTTCGTTTCTGTAAAACTGATTTTGAAGTATGGAAAGAAATCCCTGATAGCAGGACTTAGCTGTATTATGGTTATCCTAATCCTTCAATTGTTTTTATTCAATAGGCAGACGAATTTTCCTGTTTTTTGTCTGCTGTTATTTTTACATGGAATGGGAATAGGATCAGTTATTCCTTCCCTGGCCAATATAGCCCTGTCCGGAATGTCTGAAAAGCTGATTGGCAATGCCTCAGGTGTTTATAATACCTTTCAGCAGATTGCTGCCATTATCGGAATTGTTGCTGTAGGAAGTGTTTTCTATTATTTTCTTGGAGAAAAACCTGATGCACAACATTATCACAATGCTTTCTCTGTTGCTTTGCTGATTAATATTCTCTGTCTGATTTTGGTAATGATCTGTATTCTTAAAGTTCCGGATCATGTTCTTCCGGAACTGAGAAACAGAAAATGATACTGGATTTTAATGTTGATAGATCATCAGATTCTAAGAGAAATAAATTCAAATTTCTGGTTGAAAATTATTTTTCAGCTGAAATGAGCAACATCATCGGTCTGCGGAGTTCCTCTTTCATCTCCGGAATTTCTTTCAACATCTCTTCGCCTGGTTGAGGTTCAATAATTTCTTTGATTTTAAAACCTGCTTTTAATAATGTATTTAAATAAGAAGTTAAAGTACGGTGATATTTGATGACATGTTCTCCCAGAAAAGTAGTGTTCCTTTTTCCTTCCACAAAATAACGGTCTACCGGCCAGCAGGTTTTTTCACCATTTTTATCATATACCCAATCCTGACCGCCTTCTGCCGTGAAAACAGGATGCTCTACCGAAAATATAAATGATCCGCCGGAAACAAGC
This sequence comes from Chryseobacterium sp. 2VB, assembly GCF_005503635.1. NCBI lineage: Bacteria > Pseudomonadati > Bacteroidota > Flavobacteriia > Flavobacteriales > Weeksellaceae > Chryseobacterium > Chryseobacterium sp. 2VB. Next base: position 142,613 of record NZ_SCNC01000010.1, on the reverse strand, counting down.
CACTTATGAATATTTTGAACGCTACTATCGAATGATTCTATATAATGCAAGGTGAGAGAGCTCAATATGATGTCAAATTGTTCTGCAGGATAGTCAACATCTTCAAGGGCTTTTCTTTCATATTGAATTCCTTTAAGATTATTGATTTCCATAGCTTTTGCCAGCATTTTTTCTGAAAGATCAATTCCGGTTACAGATTTTGCTCCGTGTTCTATCGCATAGCGGCAATGCCATCCGAAACCACAGCCAAGGTCAAGAACATTTTTTCCCTGAAAATCAGGCAGCATATTTTTTAAGGTGTGCCATTCTCCTGCTCCCTCTAATCCTATCTGAGAACGGAGCATTTTCTCGTATTGATCAAAAAATGAAGGATTATCGTATTTATTTTCTTTCATAGCTTCAAAAAATTGTGGTTCTAGGTTTTAAATCTTGACAAGGATTGTAGTTCTTTCTGATATTAATCTCAGATATTTCACATTTTGAAATATAAATTTACGACAATATCAGAGATGAGAGGTTTCCGATCCCTTAAAAATAAAAGCTGAATGTAAAACATCCAGCTTTATACCAACTCTCAATTGAAAATTTTTAATTTGATTCCGTATATTTTTTGAAATTATCAAGAATTGCCTGCCAGCCTCCTTTCTGCATTTCTTCAGGATTCTGGCTTTCAGGATCAAAAGCTACATCTACATGGGTTTGGCCATTGTTTTCTTTAAAGTCAACATGTACCTGTCTTCCGTCCGGCATGGTATAGGTAAAGTTTTCGCCTTCTTTTATTTCATTATAAACAGCTTCAAAGTCGAAACCGAAACTTCCGTCTTTTGCTTCCATTCTTGCGGCATATTTTCCTCCGACTTTCATATCATTTGAAGCGGAAGGACATTGCCAGGAAGGATCAGCAAAGTTCCATTGGGTGATATGCTCTGGTTGGGTGTAATAATTCCATACTTTTTGTGCATCTGCATTGATGGCTGCAGAAACTGTGATTTTGTGGCTCATTTTTATGGTTTTAATGTTAATAATAATTCGTCAAGTTTTTCAAGAGTTGCCATCATTCCCTGTTCCATTCCCATTTCGATAATGGTTTCCAGATCAGCTAAGGACTGATAGTGTACAATTGTTTCTACAAGGGTATTCTCATTTTTATCCGTGAAAGTTACTGTCCATTCTGCCTGGGGAAGATCTATATTGATTTCTCCCTTTTCATTGCAAAACGCATCACTTGAAGTATAAGAATCAATTGGACTGATCTTGTGATAGCCAACCCAGCTCCAGTATTCTTTTCCGTCAGGTTCTACCATTGCATAATGCCAGTGTCCACCTTCACGGAATTCCATAGATTTTGTTTTGGTAGTAAATGGTTTGGGGGCGAACCAACGATCAAGAAGGTCACTTTTCGTGTAGCAATCCCAGACCAATTGTCTGTTCGCTATAAACTCACGTCTGATGGTTAAGGTGTTCTTTTCCTTATCTGCAAGGAAATCGAACTGAAGAAGATGTTTCATATTAATATTTTTATAGTTTGGTTGTCGTATTAAACTTTATTTCTGCTGGCTTTTCAAAGTTGCCAGTAACGTGTCAAGCTGTTCGAAACGGCTTTCCCATATCTTTCTGAACTGTTCCAGCCAATGGTCTATTTCTTTCATTTTATCAATTTCTAGAAAGTAATAAATTTCTCTTCCCTGATGATTTTGAGTCACCAATTCACACTCTGTCAGAATTTTCAGATGTTTTGAAACGGCCTGTCTAGTCGTATCAAAATGCTCTGCTATGGCATTGGGCGTCATCGCCTGTACTGCGATCAGTGCAATAATAGCTCTTCGTGTAGGATCTGCTATAGCCTGAAAAATATCTCTTCTCATAGGTGATAATTTTTAAATGAAACTATATGGTTGCAAATATATGTGCAACTTTTCGGTTTCGCAATTTTTTTTGATGAAATTTATAAATCAGAAACTGAAAAACAATAGATAATGTTTATTAATTGATTTTAAATCAGGTGTTTGTGTAGTCTTGGTAAGTTTTATCTTTTATTTTCCCGCATGGCTTTGATCAATCGGTCATTTCTTTTGTCTGCTCTTTCATTATTTAAAGAAAGTACAGCCCAGATTGCCGCAGGAAGCCATCCGATAAGGGTAATTTGTAAAATCAGACAGATGATTCCGGTGAAAACTTTTCCCCGGACGATAAAAGATAAAAAGGGTAATAATATAGCCAGTAACATGATTGTAATTAAAATGATTTTTAAAGGGATTGCGGATCAAAATATGCTTTAAAAGTAAGAGGATCTTCAGTTTTATCCTCAGCTTCTTCAAGATATTCAAGATACTCTTCCTGATGTTTTCCCATATAAACAAGCACAATGGAAAGGTTGACAAACAGATTTTTGTCTTCAGAACCTAAATTTAATGCTGTATTTAAATATTCCAGTGCTTTTTCATTTTCTCCCATATCGGAATAAACAGCACCCATATTAATTAAAGCCGGAGTGTTGTCAGGCTCAGCCAGTAAGATTTCATCCAGTTCCCTGATCAGCAGATCGTTTAAAGTATCCCAGTGATCTTCGTTTTCCCATCTTTTGGCCTGAAGTTTTTTTACGTTTTCTAATCTTTGTTTTATCGTGCTCATTATTTAAAATTACAAAATGGATCGCTTCCTGTACAAATTTAGCTTTCCTGGAAAAAATAGGTTATTTTTTACAGAATTAAAAAAGTTATTCTTTGAGTCCATCCAGTATGGCAGCTTTCAGTATTTCAATATTAATATCCTTTAAAGCTTTAAATTTAATACAATATCCCGTTACACCAGCTTTACCTATCTTTTCTCCGTACGTTTTTGACAGGTAAGTTTTGTTACTGATATTCATAATATAAACGGAAATTCCTGTAGTATTGGCACTCATCCCAATCTGGTAAAAATCTCTGGTCTTTCCGTCAGCATATTGTAATGTATAAAATCCATATCCGATATTAGGATTGGAAACTGTTTTATTGTCATCGTTTTTACCATCCAGAAACCACAGCTGGCATTCCGGCATGAGCTCTACAATAATGTTGTGGAGTTCCTGCATATCATTGCGTTTCAGTTCCGGCTGACTGTTGATATAGTCCTGGATTTGTTCTTGAATGGTCATGGATCAGGAATTATTTTGAGGTTTTCGAGCGGCTAATTTAAAACAAAAAGAACAGCAAACGCTGTTCTTTTATTGTGTTTTCTGATCTATGGGATCAATTCTTTTATTGTTTTCTCTGTTTTCAGCAGTTCACCATCTGGAATCTGATGATGAAGATAAGTGAAAAGCAAATTGGTTACCCAGCTATTTTCAATCTGATGAATATGGTAAGAGCAGATCAAACCAAAATCATCGGAAATATAAGCGGGAAGATCTGAAGAGCCGGTGGTTCTGAAGGTGGAAATAAAAATTTCCTTCCGGATATCACTTATTTTGTCTTCTGTTTCCTCATCTAAAGATTTTTCTTCAATTGCCTGATAGGCTTTCATCCATTCATCAGAAAACTCTGCAGAATCTCTGTTGTCAAGAATTTCATCAATCTTTTCAGGAGTTATACGTTCAAAAACTGTTTTTAAAGATTGATTAAAAACAGCTTCTAACTTGTTGATTTCTTCTGTCATAATTTTCAAGGTATATCCTATCCAAATGCTCTTTTCAACAGGCTTTCCACTTTAGGCTCACTGCCTCTGAAACTTTTGTAAAGCTCCATTGGATCTTTTGTTCCGCCCGAAGAAAGCAATACTTTATATTTGGCTGCAATCTCAGGATTGAAAATTCCGTTTTCTTTGAAATACTGGAAAGCATCAGCATCCAGAACTTCCGCCCATTTGTAAGAATAATATCCTGCCGAATATCCTCCCTGGAAAATGTGAGAAAAGCTTGGGCTCATCGCTGTTTCAGAATTCGAAGGATAAAGAGTGGTTGCTTTGGTATATTTATCTTCAAACTCTTTTACACTTTCATGTTCCAGTTCTGCCACTTTAGTGTGATAATTCATGTCCAGAAGTCCGAAACCTAGCTGTCTTAAAGTCTGGTAACCTTCCATGAAATTTTTCGACTGCTCAATTTTTTCAATTTTTTCGTCAGGAAGAACTTCTCCTGTTTTATAGTGTTTTGCAAAAGTTTTTAGGAACTCAGGCTCATAGCAGAAGTTTTCCAGAAACTGTGAAGGAAGTTCTACAAAGTCCCATTTCACAGAAGTTCCGGAAAGAGTAGGATATTGAGTATCCGCCATCATTCCGTGAAGAGCGTGCCCAAACTCATGGAAAAGAGTCGTCACTTCCTGGAAGGTCAATAAGCTAGGGGTATCTTTTGTCGGTTTGCTGAAGTTGCAGACAATTGAAATATGCGGACGGGAATTTTCGCTGTTTCGCTTATACTGGTTTTTGTAGCTGGTCATCCATGCACCGGCTCTTTTTCCTTTTCTTGGAAAATAATCAACATATAATAATGATTTGTAATTTCCGTTCTCTTTTACTTCATATACCTTTACATCTTCATGATATTTCGGAATGTCGTTTCTTTCCTCAAATGTCAGTCCGAAAAGTTCTCCAGCCAGCCCGAATACAGCATCCTGAACCTGATGTAATGGAAAATAAGGTTTTAATTCTTCATCATTAAGATCAAATTTCGCCTTACGAAGTTTTTCAGCATAAAATGCATGGTCATAACCTTGCATTTCTTCAATTCCGTCGGCTTTTGCTAAAGATTTTAATTCTTCAATTTCTTTATCAGCATAAGGTTTTGCTTTGGTAAGAAGTTCATTTAAAAAATCGAAAACTTTCACCGGAGACTTGGCCATTCTTTCTTCAAGAACGAAATCAGCGTAGTTTTTATATCCTAAAAGTTCAGCTTTTTGTTGTTTTAAATTCAGAAGTTCTTTAATCAAATTCTGATTGTCAAATTCACCACCGTCGAAAGATTTTTTACCATTGGCCAAAGCCAGTTCCTTTCTCAGTTCACGGTTTTCAGCATACGTCATGAACGGGATATAACTTGGATACTGTAACGTGACCACCCAACCGTCAAGGTTTCTTTCTTTGGCTTCTTCGGCATATTGATCCATGATGGCTTCAGGAATTCCTGCTAGATTTTCCTTATTGGTGATATGTTTAAAATAAGCATTGGTAGAAGCCAGAACATTTTGTCCGAACTGTAAAGATTTTACAGAAAGATCCATGCTGATTTTCTTTAATTTTTCTTTGTCTTCCTCATTCAGTAAAGCTCCGCTTCTTACAAAACCTTTGTAGGTCTCATTCAAAAGCATTTCCTGTTCCTCGTTAAGATTATATTTTCCCTTTTCATCATATACTTTCTTGATTTTGTTGAAAAGAGCCTCGTTTTGAGAAATTTTTGAAGAATATTCCGTTAAGATCGGAGAAACCTCCTGGGCAATCTGCTGGATCTCATCGCTGGTCTCTGCCGAATTTAAGTTGAAAAAAATATTAGAAACCACATCCAGCTGTTCTCCCGAATAGGCCAAAGCTTCAATAACATTTTCGAATGTGGGAGCATCAGGATTGTTGACAATAGCATCAATTTCCGCTTCAGATTTTTGAATTAAATCTTTAAATGCAGACAGATAATCTTCATTTTTAATACTGTTGAACGGAGCCGAATGATATGGAGTGTTAAATTTTTCTGTTAAAATATTCATTTTTTTGATCTTTTTTAGATAAGGTAAATTTAATGATTCATCGGGAATCACAGCTGAAACGCTCAAAAATAATGCCTTACTGGTGTGGTATGACAAAAATACCTTATCTTTAATTAATCTTGTCATATGGAAAGAAGGAGTGATGTGGGAATATTTAATTTTGAGAACAGATTTAAAAAGTCATCATTAAATAAGTAACCTTAAATATACAGACTATGAAAACACTCTTAAAAATTATCGGTATTATCATCGTACTGATTCTTATCTATGCTGTCATTGCCATGCTGGCTTTCAGTAAAGATTATCACTATGAAAAATCAATTGTCATTAATGCTCCAAAGGAAAAAGTATGGCAGCATACCAGCTCTTTACAAGCATACAATACCTGGGATCCTTTTTCTAAAGAAATCAAAAATTTTTCTGTCACTTATTCAGGTGCGGGTAACCAGCCTGGCAACTCTTATCACTGGAAAGGTGACGGCAGTGAAGGAGAACAGTCTATCACAGAAATTATCCCGAATGAAAAACTGGGAACCCAGCTTCATTTCATACAACCTTTTGAGGGAACTGCTAAAAGTAATATCATACTGACTCCTGAGGGCAGCGGTACAAAAGTGACCTGGATGATAGATAATGAGCTGAATACCATGATGAAAATCATGAAGCCTATGATGGACAGTAATATGGACAAAATGTTTAGCCTGGGACTGGGAGATTTGAAGAAACTTGCTGAAAAATAATAGGAAGCCTTGTACAATGTACAGGGCTTTTTTATTAAATTCTTTTTACCCATCATGTTGATTGAGGAAGCGTTATTTTGTGTTAAGTCATTGAAATATTATTCTAAAAATATTATCTTTATATAAAGAATAGATTATATGGAGAAGATTGTATTTGAAAAAAGTGATATCAGAGACTTTGTGAAGACCACCATCGCAGAGAAAATTGAAAAATTGAAAAACTTTATAGAATTTACCCTGGAAGCGAGCCGCGATATTAAAAAGACACCAAAATATGACAGCATGAGAGAAGAGATGCAGGAGGAAATTTATCAGATGCAGCGGCAGCTCGGAGCATTGAATGATCTTAGGAGGAATATGGCAAAAGTTCTCAATACAGCTACTGTAAGAGTGCAGCTCGGCTCACTGGTCATTACCAACAAGGCAAGGTTTTATATTTCAGTGTCATTAGGAGAGTTCTTTTTTGAAGGAGACCGGTTTTATGCCATTTCTCCTGAAAGTCCTATGGCAAAAAAAATGATGGGAATGAAACCCGGAGACGAGTTTACCCTGAATAAAATCCATCAGAAGATTGTAGAGGTACTGTAAATAAGATTCAGCGATATCTCTTTTCAAGCATACAGTTATTCATCAGGATAAGGATTAACTTCAGATTTATATTTGAAGTTTTATTTTTATTTAGTACCTTGTTATGCAAAATACTATACTATGAAATTTGAACAATTAAGAAAAGGCAGAATTAATCAGTGGATCATTATTCACCTTCGTTATCTCGTAGGCTCTGCTTTTTTCCCATCAGGTCTAATAAAGCTTATGGGAGAGAGGTTTACCAGAATTTCAACTGATAACCCGATAGGATATTTTTTTGAAGCTTTATATCAATCCGGATTGTATTGGAATTTTTTAGGACTGGCACAGGTGGCAGCCGGAATTTTACTGATGACACAGCGCTTTGCAACACTGGGAGCATTGATGTTTCTGGCTATATTGAGTAATATCTGGGTTATTACCCTCAGTCTTTCCTTTTCGGGAACCTGGATAATCACCTCCTTAATGATGGTTGCCGTACTGATATTGGTCATTTGGGATCAACATAAACTGCTTCCTGTTTTTAATTACAATAAAGCAAGTACGGTGAAGGAATATCCGGATCCTGACAACAGATGGATCATTGCCGGGGTAGTATATTCCATAAGTTTTATTGTGTTATTTATGCTGAACCCGGCAAAAGGGCAAGTCTATGAAAAATGGCTGAGCATTCTGATTACTTTAATCATTGCCGCAACATTTATCGTAAGCAATTATCAGGCGTATAAAAACCGTAAAATGGCTGTACATCCTTAACATTTTAAAATGAAGATTGAATTTCATGTTGTAAATTTGCAGGTATGAGTAAAGCAACCATTTTAAAAGAAATTATAGAGGAGAGAAGAAGTATTTTCCCGAAAGATTATACTGATGCGGAAATTCCTCAGGAAGTTTTGGAGGAAATTTTACATGCAGCAACATTGGCTCCGAACCACAAACGTACCAAGCCATGGCGTTTTAAAATCTTCAAAGGGGATGAAAAAACTAAGCTGGCAGCAGAAATGCAGGCTATCTATAAAACCAGTACCCCCGAACAGCTTTTCCTGGAAAAAAAATACAATGATATTGGTTTCAAAATCAATAAAGCTGATGTAGTGGTTTCCATTGTTGTCAACTTCAGCGGTATGGTTCCGGAATGGGAAGAAATAGCAGCTACTTCAATGGCAGTTCAGAATATGTACCTTACCTGCACTGCAAATAATATCGGGTGTTACTGGAGTTCTCCCAAGATTGTAGACGAACTGAAAGAATCTCTTACTATTGAAGAAAACCAGAAATGTCTGGGGCTTTTCTATATGGGAGAAGTCTGAAATGAAGAATATTTACAGAAATTATAATGAGGAAGATCTGCATGCCGCTTATGTTCATATGACAGATCATACTGGAAAAGTCAATGATGAGTTGCGTGAGGCCATCAGTCAGAAATTCAATTATGATGAATTTGTAAAAGCAGCAGAATACAGAAAAATAGTAGTTAAAGAAAAAGGAAGAATTTCTTTTGAAATACACAAAAGGGTACAGAAGGGAGAAAAGATGGATGTTATCCTTGAAAATATATCTTCAGAAATAATTGGCAGCAGCGATTTGAAGATTTTTATTCTGAATAAATTTGATCAGTTTTCAAAAGTTAGAGAAAACGATAAGATAGATGAGAAAATAATTTTCAAAAGCCTTTTAGGACTTGTAATAGCTTCTGTTACCGGGAGTCTTTTTTTTAAGGCTGTGATTAATTACATCTACCGGACAGTTTTCATTTTTTCTGCTGGTGCCTGCTTACATCATCAACTATTTGGTGATCTATGGGATTACAGGAAAGACAAGAGATAATTTTGTTGTTTTTATGGCTGTTTTAATTTCTGTTGTTCTTTCAACAGTACTCTCTTTTGTGCTGATTAGTTAAAAAAATAATTTGAATTTCTAAAACTTTTCATCTGGAGCTTTTTACTTCAAACTTTTTTACTATCTTTGCACTCTTAAATATTTAACTGGGACGAGTTCCCGTAAAATTCAAACATTATGTCAGTAAAAATCAGATTACAAAGACACGGTAAAAAAGGAAAACCTTTTTTCCACATCGTGGTTGCAGATTCTAGAGCTAGAAGAGATGGTAGATTCATCGAAAAACTAGGTACTTACAACCCAATTACTAACCCGGCAACTATCGAATTGAACGTTGATTCTGCTGTAAAGTGGTTAAACAATGGTGCTCAGCCTACTGATACTGCTAGAGCTATTTTATCTTACAAAGGTGCTCTTTACAAAAAACACTTACAAGGTGGTGTAGCTAAAGGTGCTTTTGACGAAGCTGAAGCTGAAAAAAGATTCAATGCTTGGGTAGAAGCTAAAGATGCTAAAGTACAAGGTAAAGTAGAAGGTTTAGCTACTGCTAAAGCTGATGCTAAGAAAGCTGCTTTAGAAGCTGAAGTAAAAGTAAACGAAGCTAGAGTTGCTGCTGCTGCACAAGCTGAAGCTGATGCTAAAGCTGCTGAAGAAGCTGCTAACGCACCTGCTGAAGAAGTTGTTGCTGAAGCTGCAGAAGGAGAAGCTCCTGCTGCTGAAACTGAAGAAAACACTGAAGCTTAAGAACAAACCCTGTTATGCGTAAAGAAGATTGCTATTTTTTAGGAAAAATCACACGCAGACACGGACTTGCGGGTAACGTTATCCTTAAATTGGATACCGACCAACCCGAGCTTTACAATAAATTGGAATCAATATTCGTTGAAATCAACGGATTATTGGTTCCATTTTTTATTGAAAAATCATCATGGAGCAAACTGGATGCTCTGAATCTTGCATTCAAAAACTCTTCTGAAGCTATGGTAGATCAGGTGCTGGGTAAAAGTGTTTACCTTCCGCTTGCTTCACTGCCTAAACTTTCAGGAAAACAATTCTATTACCACGAAATCATCGGATTTGAAATTCTTGATCAGAATGATAGTAACTGTGGCGTGATCAGATCTGTGAACGATCAGACAGCGCAGGTGTATTTCATTACCAATCTGGATGGAAAAGAAGTGGTTATTCCAATGATCAAAGACTGGATTCTTGAGGTAGACAGAGAAGAAAGAACCATCAAAATGGAACTTCCTGAAGGTCTTATTGATGTTTTTCTGGTTCCTTCAAAGAAAGACGAATAGCTTTGCAATAAGCAATAAGCAATAAGCAATAAGCTATTCTTTCTCACTTTTCTACATTACTCATTACTGATTATTCATTACTCATTTTTAAGGCGGGTAAAAGATAATCCTGTACTATTTTTTCAGATTGCCGGTGCGCGTAGGGCTTGTTGTAGGCTTGCGCTGTAATTACTATGACAACTGGTATCTGAGTGAAAATAATAATCTTATTTCCTCCATTTCCACTGGATTGGAAAGCTTCATAACGGTTGCCGCCGGATGTGTAGACTTTTCTCCAGAACAGATAGCCATATCCTTCGAAATCAGGATGATCAGGAAAATAGTTGGTGAAGGATTTTTTAATCCATTCCTTACTCAATATCGTTTTTCCATTCCAGTCGCCATTATTTTGATACAACTGCCCGAATTTTGCAAGGTCCAGTAGTCTCATACGGAGTCCTCCCGCCAAAGAAGGCTTTTGCTGTGGTGTAAACTGCCATTTATAGCTGGTGATTCCGAGTGGCTGGAATAATGTTTTATCTGCATAATTTTTTAAACCTTTTGGAACTGTTTTATCCAAAATATCTCCGGATAATACAACACCTGCCGTAAAATAACACCAGTTTTTACCGGTTTTATTCCCTGTCAAAGGCAGATCCAGCGTAAACTTTACCCAGTTTTCTGTCGGGTACATATTTTCTTCATTTCCCGGAGATTCAGAATCTTCGTCGTTTCCGTCAAATCCTGAACTCATTGTCAGTAAGCTTTTTATAGTAATATTTTCTTTTTGAGAAGAATAATTTTTAAAAAGTTTAAGATCATAAAATTCTTTCAGAGTTTGATTTTCACTTTTTAAATATCCATCCTGGATTGCAATTCCCGTTAAAGCAGAAGAAAATGATTTTCCCACAGAGCGCGTATCCTGTAATGAATCTCTTCCGGATCCGTTAAAATATTCTTCAAGGAGTAATTTTCCTTCCTTTATAACAGCTATTCCGGTGATATTTTTGAACCTGTTTTCTGCAATTTTCTTATTCAGAGTTCTGATGCTTTCCGTATTGATTCTTTCCTGTGAAATATTCCAACCGCTATTGGACTGAATAGGTTGAATGGCGATTTGCTGCTCTGTAGTGTTTTGAGCAGGAACAGTAAGATTGATTTGTCCTTCTGCAATGACTGATCCCGTTTGGATCGTAGAAGTATTGATATAAGGTCTGATTTCAATTTTTAAAATATGATTTCCTGCTGTCAGCGCATCAATTCCGTTATGAGCCATATAAAAACGCATCCATAAATACCTTCCCCAGGAATCTTCATTTTTGCTGCTGAGAAGAGGAATTCGTAAGCTGGTTTTGAATTTTTTATGGTCGGAAGTTCCCGCTCCTGTATTGATATTTTCCTGATAAATAAGTTTTCCGTCTACATAAAATGAGAACTGATAATTTCCTTTTTTCAACAATTCATCCATAGTCCAGCCGGGTTCAAGCTGATGAAGATAATTGATCAGCGAGTTATCAAAAAAAGCATGAATACCAAGATCTCCGTTTTCCTGAAATACCGCAGAAGTGAGAATATCTGAATCTTTCAGGTTTTCCAGCGGCGTATTTTGTGAAAGAAAAAGAATCCTTCCATTATTTTTTTTCTGAACCGGATTTTCAATTTTTTCAGGATTGACAATATTGTTGTTTTGCCCGTGATGTAGACAAAATATAAAAATAAAGATCAATAGTAGAAATGATTTCATATCAAAGAAGTATTTAATCAAAAATAATAAACTTCTTTAGAGTGAAATAGAATGAAATTAACATTGCTTTTTTATAATGATCATTACAAAGCAGTGCTAATTGAAAAGCTTTCTGAATTCTCCTGGTGACTGATTTGTTTTTTGCTTAAAAAGTTTGCTGAAAGACTGCGGATGCTCAAAGCCCAGCTCATAAGCAATTTCACTGACAGACAAACTGGTGGTGCTTAAACGTTCTTTTGCTGCATCAATTAATTTATTCTGAATATGCTGCTGTGTATTTTGCCGGGTGTGAAGACGTAAAAGCGTTCCAAGATAATTAGGTGAAATATTCATCTGCCCGGCAATACATTTCACTGTGGGAATTCCGTTTTCAAGGAGGTTTCCGTTTTCAAAATATTGAGAAAGAATGTCTTCAAATTTATATAACAATTCGTGGCTTGATTTTTTTCTGGTGAAAAACTGCCTTTCATAAAAGCGGTCTGAATAAATCAGTAACAATTCAATCTGGGCAATAATCAGATCCTGTGTGAATTTATCAATATTGGCCATATATTCCCGTTCGATATTTTTAAATAGATCAACAAGAATTTTCTCTTCCTTATCAGAAAGGAAAAGTGCTTCTTTCACCTTATAACTAAAGAAATCGTAAGACTTTATTTTCCGGGTTAATGAAGTATTCCACAGAAAATCAGGATGGATAAGCAATAAATATCCTGTAGGTTCTGCTTCTATATCCGGATTGATTTCCAGGCTTAAATACTGTTGCGGGGAAACGAAACAGAGCACTCCGGAGTTAAAGTCATATTGTTGCTGCCCGTAATTGAACTTTGGAGTAACATTTTTTTTCAAACCAATGGAATAAAAATTCTGAATCCATCTCAATTCTTCATTTTCCACAACATACCGGACCTTGCTGTAATCGATCAGGCTGATCAGCGGATGCTCAGGATTCGGAAGTCCGCAGAAAGCATGAAAATCGGATATAGAATTAAAACGAACAGGTTGTTTCATAATAGCTAATTTAGTTGTTTTTTCAAAATGATAACACATTGATTCAAAAAGTCTTCGGCTCCGCTAAGACTGACCTCATTAAAATTTTATATTGAATTCAGGAATATAAATTAAAACATTCAGTATTAGAAATGTCATCCTGAGCGGAGTCGAAAGACATGATTATTTTATTAAATTGCAGTAGAAACAGTCAGGCTTTCCCATTTCTCAGCATCTTTCTTTAAAATATCAATTTTGTTATTCAGAAATTCCATCGTTCCTACACCCAATAATAAATGTACCGGAGGATTTTTCTCTTTACTGATCTGAATCAGAACATCCGCTGCTTTTTCAGGATCGTTAGGCTGATTTCCATTGATTTCATTAAGGTGAACCTGTTCCGAATTTCTCGCTGCTTCATAAGCCTGGATAGGATTGGCAGGCGTTTTCACAGAATCCTTAGTTAGAAAATCGGTACGGAAATATCCCGGGTAAACCACGGTAGCATGAACTCCGAAATCTTTTACTTCTTCAGCCAAAGCTTCCGTAAATCCGGCAACCGCAAATTTTGTAGAACAGTAGATTCCCCAGCCTGGAAAATTAGCAGAATATCCTCCGACAGAAGAAATATTGAAAATGTTTCCTGACCTTTGTTTACGCAGATAAGGCATGGCGTTTCGGATCACATTTAAAGTTCCGAAAACATTTACAGCATAATTTTCTCTTGCTTCCTCATCAGTAAGTTCTTCAAGCGTTCCGATCTGGCCGTAGCCTGCATTGTTGACCACTACATCAATTTGTCCGAAATGGTTTACTGTTTTTTCAATAGCAGATTTGATATCATTATTGTTTGTGATGTTTACGCTGAGCGGAAGGAAGTTTTCTGAACTTTCTCCAATGTTGGAGATCAGGGATTCAACGGTACGGCTTGTTGCAGCAACCTGAAATCCTTCTGAGAGTAATTTTTTTACCAGCTCGAATCCTAAGCCTTTTGAAGCTCCTGTCACGAACCATACTTTTTTTGTTTCCATTTTTAAATATTTTTTTGTTTAAATGATGGTACAAAGATGAAAACTTACGAAAAGGGAAATGTATCCAAATCGGGGAATGATGTATCCAAATCGTGAATGATGTTATTTAACGCGTGTCAGTCTCAATGAAATGTAATGAAGAATCTCAAACAATCAAGTTTCAATGATTTTTCAACAGATTCCTGTATTTCAAAGGAGTAATTCCGATATTTTCTTTAAAACATCGGATAAAGTGACTCTGATCTGAAAAACCACATTCCAGAGCAATATCCGTTAAAGAAGAAGGTGAATTGAGAAGTTCCATTGATTTATTAATCTTTAATTTTCTGAGATATTCCCCCAGATTGCAATGGAAATGTTTATGAAATTCCCTGCTGAGATGAACAGGATGGATGTTCAGTGTTTTGGAAAGTTCTGTAAGACTGAGATTTTCTGTAAAGCTTTCATGCAGAATTTCATTGATCCGGCCTACCCACAAAGGTTTTCTTTCTGTATTTTCCTTCTGATGAGTTAACTGGTTGAAAAGATGCAGTAATAACTGATTAATATTTAGATCAAAAGAAATATCATTGGTTTTGGTTTCTTTGAACATCTGATAAACCAATAGTTTTAAAGCAGGATTTTTGATATTAAAACTTCCTTCCACTTTATTTTTCTGAATATCAAACCGATCAAACCAGCTTTGCGAAAGCTCAATGTGAAAGCCTCTTGTGAAAATATCCGGTTTACGATTATAGTGCGGATCTTCCCAATGATGATACAATAATGTCCCTGCAGAACAGCCGTAGGTTTCTTTTCTGTTTCCTTCTGTCATGGTGCCCTGTAGAAGAAAAGTGAAATAAGCATTTTCATGATAGTGCCAGTCTACGTAAGGATGAGTATACTCCGTATCGGTGATGGTCAATCCTTCCAAATTGACCATTTGATTGGTTTCCCCGAAATATTCGCCGCTACGAAGACTGTTCATGATAAATTTTGTTTTAATCTGTCGATCTGCTCATACATCTTATTAAAAAATATTTTCCTCTCTCTGTTTCCGGATTCGTTCAGTGATCTTGAGTTTTTGATCTGATGTTCAAAATAGCTCAGAGAATCTTCACACGTCATTTTATCATTGGTCATCATATATCCAAACATGCTGAAAGGCACAAAAAAGGAACACTGTTCTTTATTTTTGAATAAAATACTGTTGTTTAAAATTACTAAATCATTGACATAGATCTGAAAATTATTTTTTTCCAGTGTTTTAGTCTCCAGTTCTTCCAGTAATGTTCTTAGGTCTTCCAGAATAAGATCCACTTCATTTTTCTTTAATAATCCCATTTCATAATAGAACGAAATTTGTCTCAATACACTCATAATGGTAGTGTCATTCCATATTTCCGTTACATTTTGTTTATCATAAAGATCTTTCAGCATCTCGTTTTTTACAGAATGGTATTCCATAGTAAACTCATGGAAAGGGCTTAAGAACTTATCCTGATTTAATAAATTCATCCAGACATAAAACTTGAAACGGGATAACATTGAATCTGAAATGGTATAAAAAAACGGGATGTCTTTTGCAGAATAAAATACTTTGGAATTGTTAATGTTCTGAAAAACATTCAAAATCTTCAGAGAGTTTTCAAAATAGTTTAAAAGATCTTCCGTAGTTTTTACAGGCTGTGTTCTTTTGACAACCAATTGATTTTCCGTTCCCAGAAACTGATCCAATGAGATCTGATAGTATTTGGCGAGCTCCAGTGCTTCCTCAAAACTGAACCTGGCTTTCATAGAAGTTCTTCTGTGAGCGGCATCATAACTGATATTAAGAATGTTGGCGATCTCATCATTCAAAGATTTCTCACCAATTTTTCTTCGGATTTCCTTCAATAAAGCCTCCTGGTGCATAGTTTTGTGATTTTCACAAATGTAGTATTTTTTGTGGAAAGAGTTTTTGATTGTTTGTTTTTAGAAGGCTGGAAGCTTGAAGCTGGGAGAAGGGAAGTATTGGATGTCGAAAGGACCCTTCTTCCTGCTTCCAACCCGCATTTTGCGATTTTCGCAAACAGGATGTTTTTTTTAATTTTTTTTCACATTCGGAACTGGATCTTCAGCAGATAATTTTGAACTGTAATTTTAAAATAACGAGTTATGAAAACACGGATCTTATTAATAGCAGTTCTTTTAGTCAATACTCTGATGTATGCCTCAGACAGCCTGAAAGTAGATTCTTTGAAACCAAGACTGATTGCCGCTTCACCCTCAAAGACTGTAAAAAATGTCAACGGAATTTTATTTAAATATTATGATGATGAAGATCATTTTAAGCCTAAAAAGGTAAATGGCTTAGGCATGGGATTCAATTTTGTGGGCATTTTCTTGCCGCCATTAATGCTTTTCAACCTACAATTACCAGGTAATAATGATTATGTGGTAGTTCCCCGCAAAAAAATGAATACTATTAACGGTCTGCAGTTGTCGCTTATCAATATGGAACCTACCGTCACAAACGGACTGGAAATTAATGTATCGAGTAATATCAATACGTATGCGGTGACCAATGGAATGTCTGTTTCTCCCTTTTTTAATGTGCATCACGAGATGAAAGGTGTTTCTGTAGCGCCATTGGCCAATATCGGGCAGAAATGCAGAGGAATCCAGATCGGTTTGTATAATCAATGTAAGGATTTCCGGGGCATCCAGATTGGTGGTTGGAATGAGAACGGAAGAAGGAAGCTTCCTCTTATCAACTGGAATTTTAAGAATCAGAAAACAAAAAAGGCGCTGCAGAAGAGCCACCATAATAAGTTTTAACCATTACATCATCAAGCCATGAAAAATTATACGCTGATCTTATTTTTACTGATGCTGTCAATACGTGTTTTTTCACAAAATACAGTGAATGATACCTTGAAAACCCATATTGAAGAACCTTTCGATTATAAAAAATATTATGAGTGTGATTTTGGAGAAGGGAATGTTTTGATTGTCATTAAAAAAGGAAAAGAATTTACAGATCTGACAGATTTAAGAAAATCCGGGAAAGGTTTTGCCATTAAAATGGAAGCCATCTACAGTATGGAATTTGAGGATGGGCAAAGGTATGAATCAAGTGTGGTGAAAAGTATTACCTTGGACAGTATTTCGATCACAAATTTTTTCAATGAGAATGCTGCGAAGCTCGCAGGACAGCCCTTTAAATTAATTACCTATCCTCTGTCATCTTTGAAATATGTCCGCTTTATTGACGACAGAATGCTGTCCTTGTATAGTAGGAAAAATATTCAGAAGAATTTTAATCTTATTGTAAAGAAAATGGATAGGGCGAAAATGTGTCCTGCAGTAATTCAATTCAGAGATAGAAACAATGAAATGAAGGTATGTCATTTTTATCTGACCTCTCAAGGATATGATCTTCTCTATGAAAACAACGGAAGGGTATATTATATGGAAGGTAAAGTAGAATGGAAATAATTTTTGAAGAGGGTACAGTTTTTTAAGGCTGTTCTCTCTTTTTGTTGATTAATTTCCATTACTTCTAATGAAAATATGGATAAATACACGAAAAAAGCAAAAGCTGTGGTGTATCTACTGAAGAAAAATAATATTTTTGTAATATAGCCAGGATGACTGATGAAAATAAAATATTTACTACTGTGTTTGATTATGGGAATGGTGTTTTCTCATGCAAAAGCCCAAAGTATAGAAAAAAATAACCTGAGACAACGGACTTATGAGGAATTGGAAAAAGAATTCTATAGTAACCGTGTGGGAGAGGGAAACAGTAAAATTATTGCACAAAGTTATCTTAAAAAGGCAAAATCTGAAAAAGCGGTTAATCATATTGCTGAAGGATATGTTATGCTTCATTTTGACGAAGATTTACCCAATGCATTAAAATATCTTGACAGCTTACAACAGATCACCAGGAATTCCAAAGAAAATACCTATCCCGCAAGAACCTATTTATTAAGAGGAAACCTGTATTTCAAGACTGATAATCTCCAGGCTGCATTAAACAATTATATCCTGGGATTAAAATATGCAAAAGAAAAGGGAAATAAAAGGCAGATTGCCATGGCACATATCAATATTGCCTACCTGAATAATTATATCGGAAAACATCAGGAAACAGCAAAAGTACTGAGGCACTATGCTTATGATACCGATTATATGAATGAAGATGAAAAGAAATCCCTTAAATTGAATCTGGCAGACGCCTATATAGAGATCAATAAAATGGATTCTGCCTATGTGCTGATACAGGAGGGTATGCTGGATTCCCAAAAAAACAAAGATGCTTACCGCTATCATCAGAACCTTGGGCTGCTGGGATCTTATCATCTGCATTTGAAAAATTATAAGAAAGCAATTAATGCCTTATTGGAGTGCGAAAAATATTTCTTTACAAATACTAATGATAAAAGAGACCAGAATTACACTCTTTTATATCTGGGAAAATCCTATGCCGGGCTTCAGGAAAAAGAAAAAGCAGCAGGATTTTTCCACAGGATCGATTCTTTGGTTCTTAAAACGAATTATATTTATCCCGAGCTGAGAGATGTTTACACTTACCTGATTGATTATTATAAAGAAAATAATGATAAAGAAAAACAGCTGTATTATGTGGACCGTTTTTTAAAAGTGGATCAGGTGCTGTATACTCAGTTCAGGTATATTTCCAGAGAGCTTCCCAGAAGATATGATACTCCGGAGTTGCAGCAGGAGAAAGAAGATATTACCAATGAACTTACAAAAAGAAAAAGCCTCTTTTATATCGTGCTGAGTCTTTTGTTGATTTCCCATTTGCTGTTTATAAACGTTTATTTTAAATATAAAAAATCTGAAAAGAACTATAAAAAGATCGCTCAGGATCTTATTCAATCCGTTAATGAAAACAGGGTAGGGAAAAAAAGTGACGGGGAAATTAAAAAGGAAATTTTATCAGAACCTCTTCTCACAGAAAATACAGAAGATAAAGCATCAAGAACTATTTCTGAAGATATTGCCAGGAATATTTTACATGAACTTGAAATATTTGAAAACAATGATCAGTTTTTGAATAAAGGAATCACGTTGGGAAGTCTGGCCAAAAAAATAAAAACAAACTCAAAATATCTGTCAGAAATTATCAATACTTACAAAGGGAAAAATTTTGCAACCTATCTCAATGATCTTCGTATTGATTATGCCATCAGCAGACTGGCCAATGACAAAAAGTTCAGGTCTTATAAAATTCCTTTTATCGCCGAAGAATTAGGGTATAATAATGAACAGGCTTTCACTTTAGCCTTTAAAAAAAGAACCGGAACACCACTTTCTATCTATCTGAAAGAAATTGAAAATATGTCTTCATATTAATTTAATCAACTGGCTTTTAATTATTTATTGTTTATAAATTCATGTTTTTAGGTATATAAATTTATGAATCTATAAACCATTCACTTGTATCATTCTTCCACTTCCTGCATCTTTGCTTCAGGTAAAAACACAACCATTTATTTTGTATGTGCACAATACAAGATATCAGTTTCAAACTCCTGATTATTTAAAATTCAGGTCTGGAATTCTATCAGAAAAATGAATAACAAATGAGGATAAAAACAGAAATAATAACCAGAAAATTAAATGTAAATAATGGAGTACTTGTTTAGAAATTGAGAATATAAAGTGTAGTGATCATTTAAAAATCATTAAACAGTATAAATCCGGTGAATCCGCCACAGTTTAAAAGTATAGTATAGTCTAAAAATGGATGTAAGCCCCGGTAATGACCACGAACGTATCACCTAAAAACTAATAACCATTTCAATAACTAATTCCATGAAAACTCAGAATAAAATCATATTTTATTCTTTTTAAAAGTGATAGTGAAGTGTTCATTCCGGGTATTCCGGATTTTATTGAAGTTCAGGATAATATTGAGTGGAAATGTACCTGAAAATGAAGAAGAGTTCGAAGAAGAGAAGGTGAATTTCCTGAACGGAGAGTTTAAATACCAGTTAAATGATTTTTAAAGACAGCGCAATCATCAAGTTGCGCTGTTTTTTTGTAACTTTGCAGACATTAATTTTTATATAAAAAATTTATCATCAACAAATGAAAAAGCAAACGATCAAAGAAATCCTAAAGGATTACAAGAAAGTATTACATCATGACATTACTGTTTACGGATGGGTAAGATCCTTCCGTGCTAATCGCTTTATTGCGCTTAATGATGGTTCTACGATTAATAATTTGCAGATAGTTGTTGATTTCGAAAATTTTGATGAAGCAATCATCAAGAATATCAGTACGGCTTCTTCCCTGAAAGTGGTAGGAGAAGTGGTGGAAAGCCAGGGAGCAGGACAATCTGTGGAAATTATTGCTAAAAAGATCATTATTTTAGGAGATAACTTTACAGAAGAACTTCAGAGTACAATTCTTCAGCCTAAGAAACACAGTCTTGAGAAACTTCGTGAGCAGGCTCACTTAAGATTCAGAACAAACCTTTTCGGAGCGGTGTTCAGAGTGCGTCACGCAGTAAGTTTTGCTGTTCACTCATTCTTCAACCAGAATCAGTTTTTCTATATCAACACACCAGTCATTACAGGAGCAGATGCAGAAGGTGCAGGTGAAATGTTTGGGGTAACCAACTTTGATCTGAACAACATGCCGAAAACTGAAGAAGGTGAAATTGATTTTGCACAGGATTTCTTCGGTAAAAAAACAAACCTTACCGTTTCAGGACAGCTTGAAGGAGAAACTGCAGCTATGGGATTGGGAAGAATTTATACATTCGGACCTACTTTCCGTGCTGAAAATTCCAACACGACAAGACACCTTGCCGAGTTCTGGATGATTGAGCCGGAAGTAGCATTCAACAACCTTGAAGATAACATCGACCTTGCGGAAGATTTCTTAAAATATGTGATCCAGTATGTATTGGATAACTGCAAAGATGATCTTGAGTTCCTGGATAACCGTTTTGCGGAAGAACAAAAGACAAAACCGGAAAAAGAAAGAGCAAAAGAAGGTCTTATCGAAAAACTTCAGAATGTGGTAGCGAAGCGTTTCAAGCGTGTAAGCTATACGGAGGCGATCGAAATTTTATTGAACTCTAAAGAAAATAAAAAAGGAAAATTTGTTTACCCTGTTGAAAAATGGGGAACAGACCTTCAGTCTGAGCATGAAAGATACCTTGTTGAAAAACACTTTGAAAGCCCGGTAGTATTATTTGACTATCCGAAAGAAATCAAAGCTTTCTATATGAAACTGAACGATGACAACAAAACCGTTGCTGCTATGGATGTTCTTTTCCCTGGTATCGGTGAAATCATCGGAGGATCAGAGAGAGAGGCAAGATTAGATGTCTTAAAACAGAAAATGGCAGATATGCACGTAGATGAGCATGAACTTTGGTGGTATCTTGATACCAGAAAATTCGGTTCTGTGCCGCATGCAGGCTTCGGTTTAGGATTGGAAAGACTGGTTCTTTTCGTAACAGGAATGACGAATATCAGAGACGTAATTCCTTTCCCTAGAACACCGAAAAGTGCTGAATTCTAGAACAATAAAAAAAGCCTTAATCACAAGTTAAGGCTTTTTTTATTCTTTAATAGTTTATTATATTAGGACAAGTAATGCAAAAATCATGCTAAATGTGTTTTTTGTCAAATAAATTTATTAAATTCGTAGAATATGTTATGTTAAAACGCCAAATAAGAATATGCTTAAACAACACTTACAACTCAAATTAGGACAGAAGCTGGCCCCTCAGCAGATTCAGTTGATGAAGCTTATTCAGCTTCATACTCTTGAATTTGAAGAGGAGTTGGAGAGAGAGTTGGAAGAAAACCCAGCTTTGGAAATTGCAAAAGAAGATTCTAAGGAAGATGACTATTCTTCCCTTGAAGACGCTTATCAGGATGAGGGTACAGACAGCATTGAGACAGATTTCGACGTCAACGAATATATCTATGACGATGAACCTAGCTATAAAACCGCATCCAGCAACTATTCTCCGGATGATGAAGAATTTGATAATGAGAGTCTTTTAACGGAAGGACAGTCCTTATATGATTATCTTACAGAACAGATTCACCTGGTGAATATCGGTGAGGAAGATCTTAAGATTGCAGAATACCTTATCGGAAATTTAGATACAGACGGATACCTGAGAAGAGAGATCAAATCAATTGTTGACGATCTTGCCTTCTCACAGGGAATATATACCACTAAAGAAAGAGTGGAAGATATCCTTGAAAATTATGTTCAGAAGCTGGATCCGCCGGGAGTGGGAGCAAGAGGTCTTCAGGAGTGTCTTTTACTGCAGATCGAAAAGAAAGTAAGCTCTGATAAAGCCGTTTCTTTGGCTGCCAATATCTTAAGACATCAGTTTGATGCCTTAACCAATAAGCACTATAACAAGATCATTCAGAAATATGATATTGAAGAAGATGATCTGAAAGATGCGCTGGATGAAATCTCAAAATTATCTCCGAAAGTTGGAGGAAACTTTGATACCCAGACAATTACGATCAATCAGGAAATTATTCCGGACTTTGTAATTCAGGTGAAAGACGGGCAGGTAATTCCTATGCTGAACAGCAAAAATGCGCCTACTTTAAGAGTGTCTGAAGAATATAAAGATATCCTGACAACCTATTCCCATGATAAAAACTCATCGGAACACAAGCAGGCTGCTTTATTTATCAAGCAAAAACTGGATGCTGCAAAATGGTATATTGATGCAATTAATCAACGCCAGAATACCTTATTACAAACGATTACAGCGATTGTAAAGTTCCAGAAGGACTATTTCATTACAGGTGACGAAAAGTCTCTGAAACCGATGATCTTAAAAGATGTTGCTGATATTACAGGTTTTGATATCTCTACCATTTCAAGGGTGGTAAAAAGCAAATATGCTGATACGCCTAACGGGATTGTATACCTTAAAGATCTGTTCTCAGACAGTTTAACCAATGACGATGGAGAAGAAGTTTCTACCAAAGAGATCAAAACCCATCTTCAGGAAGTGATCAGTAAAGAAAATAAAAGAAAGCCGCTAACAGATGATGCGTTGGTGGTGATCCTGAAAGAGCAGGGCTATAATATTGCCAGAAGAACGATTGCAAAATATCGTGAACAGCTCAATATTCCTGTCGCAAGATTAAGAAAAGAACTTTAAAATATAAAAAAGCATTTCAGACTGAAATGCTTTTTGTTTTTTAATTTTAGCCCTGTTTTACATGTTCCAGGCCCAGCTCCCTCATTGAAATTTCCCTCATTTCCACCTTTCTTATTTTTCCGGAAATGGTCATTGGGAATTCATCTACAAATTTCCAGTATTTCGGAACTTTATAGTGGGCTATCCTTCCTTTGCAGTATTCCTGAAGTTCTTCTGCCGTGATGGTAAATCCTTTTCTCACCTTTATCCAGGCCATTACTTCTTCCCCGAATTTCTCACTCGGAACTCCAATGATCTGAACATCCAGAATGTTGGTATACGTATATAAAAAGTCTTCAATTTCTTTAGGCGAAATATTTTCTCCGCCACGGATGATGAGGTCTTTTATTCTTCCTGAAATGGTAATATAACCGTCTTGGTCCATTACAGCCATATCTCCGGTATGCATCCAGCGGGCATCATCCAGTACTTTCTTTGTATTTTCAGGATCATTCCAGTATTTCAGCATGACAGAATATCCTCTGGTGCAAAGTTCACCATGCTCTCCACGTTTTAAAGTCCTTCCGTTTTCATCAATGATTTTGATCTCAAGGTGATCCTGAACGGTTCCTACAGTGCTGACCTGTTTTTCCAGCGGTGTTCCTATTAAAGTCTGAGTAGATACTGGTGAAGTTTCCGTCATCCCATAGCAGATGCTCATTTCTTTAATATTCATCAGGCTTTCCACTTTTTTCATAATCTCCGGAGGGCATACGGAACCAGCCATAACACCGGTCCTTAAACTTGAAAAATCATAGCTGTCAAAATCTTTTACTGCCAGTTCCGCAATAAACATGGTTGGCACGCCATACAAAGAAGTGCATTTTTCGTCTGAAACAGCTTTTAAAGTAATCTCCGGATCAAAGCTGTCATTCGGAATTACCATACAGGCTCCGTGAGCTGTGCAGCACATATTTCCGATAACCATCCCAAAGCAGTGGTAAAAGGGTACCGGAATGCAGACGCGGTCTTTCTCAGTATATTTTAATCTGATCCCGATAAAATAACCGTTATTGAGAATATTATGATGAGAAAGTGTGACCCCTTTCGGGAAACCGGTTGTTCCGGAAGTATATTGGATATTAACAGGATCGTCAAACTGTACATGTTCTTCAAAACTGTGAAGTACTTCGTCTGAAATTTCCTGGCCGTTATTCACAAAATATTCCCAGTTTTCATCAAAGAATATTTCATGCTCCAGGGTTGGACAAACTTCTTTTGCATATTCAACCATTTCTTTATAATTGCTGGTTTTAAAGCTTAAAGAAGAAAAAATAAAACGAACTTCGGACTGATTGAGTACATAGGTCAGTTCATGAGTTCTGTAAGCCGGATTGATATTCACTAAAATAGTTCCTATCCTGGCAGTGGCATACTGTAAAAGTACCCACTCATAACGGTTGGAAGACCAGATCCCGATTCTGTCACCTGCTTTTGCTCCTAAAAACAATAAAGCTTTTGCAACAGCTGTGGTCTGATTGTAAAATTCCTGATAAGTCGCTCTGTAATTCTGATGAACGCAGACAAGTGCTTCCTGGTGAGGGTATTTTTCGACAGTACTTTTAAGATTGGCTCCGATGGTCTGTCCTAATAATGAAACGTCAGAAGTTCCATACACATAAGATAAGGGCATAGTTTAAGATTTGGTGGAATAAAATTACTGATTATATCCCGAACTATGCCTATGTATATTAATTTTCCTGAGAATCTATCTCTTTAAGCTGCTTAAGATTTTTATCAAGCTTTTTAATAATAGTACCATATACCAGTCTGTAATAAACCCAGATCATAGATACTGCCAGTAGTGTGCTGACAGTAATTCCAACAATAATGATGGTGAGACTGGAGCTGGTAGGCTGTATATTCTGGGAATCTAATATATATAATATAAAAGCGATCAGCACAAAAGTGAATAGCAGCAGCAATACAATGCTGATCAGAATAAAGGCATTCACCGTTCTTTTGAACTTGATGATTCGTGTGATAAGCCCTTTCAGATTTTCCTCGATCTTTATTTTCCGGTAATTCTGATAGAATTTCAAGACGAAATAAGCTGTAATCAACAAGCTTAAGATTTTTATAGCCAGATAGGCATGGCCGAAGTTGCTTTCTACTTCAGGAGCTTCCTGCGCACCCAATCTTGTCAGCATTTTACGAAAACTTTCCGACTCTTCTTCCTGAAAAAAGTAGAACAACCCAAATACAGAAAAGAACAGGAATTCAATAACGCTGATCCAGAAAATATACTTCACATAATTACGTGATTTTCTATTCAACATCTGAAGAATCTCCTTGTTGTCATATTTAGGCTGGACAGGTTGTTCCTGCCATGTTTTCTTAAAGCTATCTAAATCAAATTCAGGCATATTTTTCCATCTGTTCTTTAAGGGTTTTCTTTAATCTGTTCATTTTTACACGTGCATTAACTTCAGTGATTCCGAGGTTTTCTGCAATGTCCTTGTAAGGCAGATCGTCAAGATACATCATGACAATGGCTCTTTCTACATTAGGAAGAGTCTTGATTACCGTATACAAAAGTGATACCTGCTGCTGTTTTTCGTCATCATCTTCCACAAAATCTCTGTGGTTGATATCAAGCTCATTGGTAGGAAGACTTTTGCTTTTTTTTCTAAAGAGGGTAATGGCTGTATTGAGCGCTACACGGTACATCCATGTGGAAATTTTAGAGTTTCCTTTGAAAGAATCATAACTTCTCCAGAGCTGTAACACGATTTCCTGGAAAAGATCCTCTTCATCTTCCAGAGAATTGGTATACAAACGCGATACTTTAATAATCAGTCCCTGATTATCTTTGATAAGCTGCGCAAATTCTTTTTCTCTGGAATCCATAGATATATAATGGCACGAAGATAATAATAAACTGGTAATTAGGGGAAAATTATCATGTAAAATAGTAAAAAGGTAAAAAAACGCAAGAATAGTATTGATATATCTATATCGTTTACTCAGTACTAAGACCATTTAGCCATTTTACCGTTTTGCCTTTTTACCACAAAATTTGTGTACCTTTGCCTCCGCGAGAAAATCGGCTTGTTGATTTCCCGTTTTACGGGAGGTAGGAAAGTCCGGACACCATAGAGCAGCAAAGCGGATAACATCCGTCACCCGTGAGGGTAGGACAAGTGCAACAGAAAGCAGGTACAGTTCGGCTGTAGTGAAACCAGGTAAACTCTTTGCGGTGCAATGATAAGTATATCGGTTCTTTTCAGCAATGAAAATAGGGGCGGCTCGTCCTGAAAGCCGAGGGGTAATCAGCTCAAGTATTGCAGCAATGTAATACGTAGATAAATAACAGGCACTTCTTCGGAAGTACAGAATCCGGCTTACAGATTTTCTCGTGGTTTTTTTTAAGCTGGAAGTCATAGGCTTGAAGAATGAAGTTTCTCAAAACGTAATGATTTTAAATCTCCGTCTTCACGCTTCCATCATCCAACCCTATTTTATTCACTTTCCAATTGTCTTTTGGATTCCTGTAATTCCTGTCTGTCCTTATCGGAAAGAGTAGGATATTTGAGATTCATTTTCTCCAGGGTATCAATAATAATCTGAATAGCTGCTACTCTTGCAAACCATTTACTGTCTGCCGGGATTACATACCATGGAGCATAATCTTTTGATGTTTCATTGATGGCTTCCTCATAAGCTTCCATATATTGGCCAAACAACGCTCTTTCAGGAAGATCTCCGGCTGAGAATTTCCAGTTTTTTTCCTGTTCATCAATTCGGTCTAAAAGTCTTTGTTTCTGTTCATCCTTAGAAACATGTAAAAAAATCTTGACAACGGTTGTTCCATTCTGTGAAAGGTGCTTTTCAAAATTGCGGATGCTCTCATACCTGTTTTCCCAGAATTTGCTGTCAAAATCTTTTACGGAAGACCATGTCTTTTCACTCAGATTATATTCAGGATGCACTTTACAAACCAAAATACTTTCATAATGAGAACGGTTGAAAATCCCGATCATTCCTTTCTGTGGCAGTGCCAGATAATGCCTCCATAAAAAATCATGAGAATATTCTTTGGAGCTTGGTGTTTTAAAACTGGTTACATTACATCCCTGAGGATTCACTCCTCCGAAAACATGCTCAATCATACTGTCTTTCCCTGCTGCATCCATAGCCTGTAATACCACCAGCAAGGACTGACTTCCGTCAGCATATAATTTTTCCTGCAGCTCACGAAGTTTTTCCTTCTCCTGAATCAGCATTTGCTCTCCTTCTTCTTTAGTGAGCTTTCCATTATAAGATGTTGATGCCTTTTTTATCGAAAATTTTCCGTTTACCTTAAAGTTATCTGAGAAATCGGTGTCCATATTTTTTTTATTTAAAGATAAAAGTAAAAAGATAAAAGTAAAAAGATAAAAGTGAAGATGTTATTACAATTCAATAGGGTGGGTTTTAGCCCAGCCATTTAAAAAAAACCAAGGAGCTAAAATCTAAATCATATATATGATCAGCGTTCATACATTTACTGCCATCTATTACCTATCATCTTCCACCTAATCAAACATAAATGTAATAAAAAAACCGCCTCAATAGAGACGGTTCCTTTATTTTTTTGAGTAGAGCTTACTTTGCAGCAGTCTTTTTTGCAAGTTTTGCAGCTTTTTTCTCAGCTTTGGCAGCCTCTTTCTGCTCAGCAGGAGTCAGTACTTTTGGTTCAGGAGCGTTAGCATCTACGTTACCTTTGATGTAGATTACACTTCTGTTGTTTGCAGGATCATTAGAGAAAACCTCAATCATTTTGTTGAAAGGGCCAGGGATCGCTGTATTGTATCCAACCTTGATCTTCGCAGACTTTCCAGGCATGATAGGGTCCTGGCTGAATTCAGGAGTTGTACATCCACAAGAAGGTTTTACATTTGAAAGAATCAAAGGCTTATCCCCGGAATTCGTTACTGTAAAGAATCTTGTACCGTCAGCATTTGGCTTAATAGTACCGTAATCGAAAGTCGTTTTATCAAATGTAATGGTTTGTGCAGATGCCAGAGCAAATGTCCCGAATAGTGCAATTCCTGCAATTAATTTTTTCATATTCTTGAATGTTAATACGTTTGTTAGATAAATTTTGTGAAACAAAGTTAAAAATTATTTTAATTCATGCTTAAAAATTTTTTTCTTTAGACTATTTTTGCAAATTGCAAGCCAAAGAAATAGAATTTATGCAGATTTCAGAAAAGTACAATCCACAGGAAACAGAACAGAAATGGTACAATTACTGGCTGGAAAACAAATATTTCCACTCAGAACCTAACGACAAACCACCCTATACCGTGGTCATTCCTCCGCCAAACGTGACGGGGATACTGCACATGGGGCATATGTTGAACAATACCCTTCAAGATGTTCTGGTCCGTCGTGCAAGAATGCGCGGGTTTAATGCTTGTTGGATTCCGGGAACAGACCATGCTTCAATTGCTACTGAAGCTAAAGTTGTTGCTAAATTGAAGTCTGAAGGAATCAATAAGTCAGATATTACCCGTGAAGAGTTTTTAACCCACGCATGGGACTGGACTCACAAATACGGAGGAACTATCCTTGAGCAGTTGAAAAAACTGGGATGTTCATGTGACTGGGACAGAACCCGGTTCACTATGGAAGATAAACTTTCGCAGCAGGTTATCAAAAGTTTCGTAGACCTATATAATAAAGGACTCATCTATAGAGGATATAGAATGGTGAACTGGGATCCGGAAGCGAAAACCAATATTTCTGACGAAGAAGTTATCTTTAAAGAACAGAACGGAAAATTATATTTCCTTAAATATAAGATTGAAGGTTCAGAAGAGTTCCTTTCAGTTGCTACTACGCGTCCTGAAACTATTTTTGGGGATACAGCAGTATGTATCAATCCGAATGATGAAAGATATGCACACCTGAAAGGTAAAAATGTAATCGTACCGATCGTTGACAGAGTAATCCCGATTATTGAGGATGAATATGTTGATATTGAATTCGGAACAGGAGCTTTGAAAATTACTCCTGCACATGATATCAATGACTACGAAATCGGACAGAAACATCAATTAAAAATGATTGATGCGCTGGATGATGATGGAAATCTTAATGAGCATGGTTTACATTACGCAGGGAAAAACAGATTTGACGTAAGAAAGCAGATCGCTAAAGAACTTGAAGAGAAAGATCTTTTGCTGAAAGCAGAAGATTATGTAAATAAAGTTGGAACATCTGAGAGAACAGGTGCTGTTATTGAACCTAAAGTTTCTGTACAATGGTTCCTAAAAATGTCTGAAATTGCTAAACCCGCTTTGGATGTAGTAATGGATGACGAGGTTAAGTTCTATCCAGAGAAGTTTAAAAATACCTACAAACACTGGATGGAAAACATCCGTGACTGGAATATTTCCCGTCAGCTGTGGTGGGGACAGCAGATTCCTGCTTATTACTATGGAGAAGGAGAAAATGATTTTGTAGTAGCAGAAACTAAAGAAGAAGCTTTAGAACTGGCCAAACAAAAAACAGGAAATTCGGGTCTGACCGCAGAAAACCTTAGACAAGACGATGATGCATTAGACACATGGTTCTCATCATGGTTATGGCCAATGTCTGTGTTTGACGGATTACTTGATCCTGAAAATAAAGATATCAACTATTATTATCCTACTTCTGATCTGGTTACAGGTCCGGATATTATTTTCTTCTGGGTTGCCAGAATGATTATGGCCGGATTGGAGTACAGAAAAGAAGTTCCGTTCAAGAATGTTTATTTTACAGGAATTGTAAGAGATAAGCAGAGAAGAAAGATGTCAAAATCTTTAGGAAACTCTCCGGACCCTCTTGAATTAATGGATAAATATGGAGCAGATGGAGTACGTGTAGGAATTCTATTGAGTTCTGCCGCGGGTAATGACCTTCTTTTTGATGAAGATTTAATGCTTCAGGGAAGAAACTTCATGACGAAGATCTGGAATGCATTCCGTCTGATCAATATGTGGAATCATGAAGAGAAGCCAGCTATTGAAACCGATAATCAGGCTATTGAGTGGTTTGAAAACAAGCTTAATAAAACAATTGCTGAAATTAATGATCAATTCGAGAAATTCAGAATTTCTGATGCATTGCATTTGATTTATAAATTAATTTGGGATGATTTTTGCGGTTGGTATCTTGAAGCGATTAAACCTAACTATGGCGAAGGAATTTCTAAAGAAGTATATCATAAAACGATCTATTTCTTTGAAGAATTGATGAAGCTCCTTCATCCTTTCATGCCATTCCAGTCTGAAGAGATCTGGCAGTTGATTTCAGAAAGAAGTATTGATGATGCGCTGGTTATTGCTCAACAGAAGAATGCAGAAAGCTTTAATGAAGAAGTAATTAAAAACTTTGAAATCACAGCTGAATTGATTTCAGGAGTTAGAAACTACCGCCAGACAAAAGGAATATCACTAAGAGAAGCAGTTGAGGTTTATACCAATGCATCTGAATTTGCCAATGAAGCTGTAGTAAGAAAACTGGCTAATGTTTCTGAAATCCACTTCGGACAGAAAACAGATAAACCGAGCTTTACATTCCTGGTAGGAGCAACTGAAGTTTCTATTCCTTTAAGTGAAAACTTAGATTTAGGAGAGGAAAAAGCTAAAACTGAGGAAGAACTGAAATATTTGAAGGGATTCCTGGTTTCAGTAGAGAAGAAGCTTTCCAATGAAAAATTTGTTGCGAATGCAAAACCGGAAATCGTAGAAGTAGAGCGTCAAAAGCAAAAAGATGCTCAGGATAAGATTGCGATCCTTGAAGAAAAACTGAAAAGTTTATAAAGTATAGACAATAAATTTGTCAGAAATCTCAGGCTGGATACAGATGAAAATTGTATCCAGCCTGATGGTTTAAAAGAATAAATACAATGACACACATAGAAAACATAAAAAAACTATTCTCGAAAGACTTTGTAGAAAGTCCGTTGCTGGAAAGTTTTGAAGTAGGAAAGATCTATCTTTCCAGCGGAAAGCTGGTGGCCTGTGATCCTTTAATCACTAATGATATGCTTCCTTTTACCACAGAATTTCCGAAAGGTGATTTCTCTGTAATACTACACAAAGAACGAGAAAGTAACTGTGTGGCTTATGCCGAAATTATATTCAGCAATTCTGAAGTTAAAGATTGGAAACTGGCAACCACAGCAGGACAGAAAATAAAAGATCTTGAAGAAGGAGAGGTGTTTGGATATCCTGTGGAAAGCGGGATGGGATGCCTGATGGATGTCGATACCCAAAACAGTCTTAACGAACTGGAACAGAGATTGTATCAGAATAAAGGAGGAGATTTTATGGGAATCTATGAAGAGTTTTTCCATGATTATTTCTTTGATGAAAACGGAGCAATAGATCAATATGCCTTTCTTAAACCGGCAAAAGAACATCCCGGAACCATCTTTGCTTTTGAAACCGGATATGGAGAAGGATTTTATGCCAGCTATATCGCTTATGATAAAGATCAACAACCCGTGAAAATAATTACTGAATTTATTGAGATAAGTTAATTTTAAATTAGTTATTTTTGAGACACAATTTTGTCAGTTATAAATTTTAAAGCTAATACAAAACACAATGAATTTCTCATCAGAACAACCTCGTATTATTGTTGTGGGCAGCTCATCGATAGATTTGGTTCTTGAAACCGAAAAACTTCCTTTGCCTAACGAAACCGTCTTAGCTGTCAAATCAGATAGTTATTTTGGAGGCAAAGGTGCTAATCAATCAGTAGGTACAGCCAGGTTGGGAGCAAGTGTATACTTTATCGGATGCGTTGGGATGGATCCTCTTGGACAGCAGATCATGAGGAATCTGGTAAGCGAAAATGTAAATGTAGGATTTGTTCATGAAACAGATAAAGAAGCTACGGGAACTGCCTATGTAACGACTTCTCACGGGAATGCGGCAATTGTTGTAGTACCTGCAGCCAATAAATATCTCAGCAAATCGCATATAGATGAAGCAGAGAAATATTTCAACACCACCGATCTTGTGCTGGTACAGCTTGAAGTCTCTATGGATGTTGTAGAGCATACCGTTAAAAAAGCTAAAAAATATGGGAAAAAGGTAGGATTGTATGCCTCACCTGCCATGAGAGTCAGTGAAGAAATTTTAGAAATGGTTGACTTTATTGTGGCTAAGAGTAATGAGCTGTACGTTATTTTTGGGGAAGAAAAAAGAGAAGAAGTTCTTAAAAAATATTTCAATAAGGTATTTGTAAGGGATGACACCAATTCAACCATTTACTTTGATGGTACAGAAATGAAATATTACAGAAACGATAAAGACGAAAAAGTATATAAAATGGGAATGGGGGATGCATTTACATCAGGATTTGCCATTGCATTATGCCATGGGAATTCTATCGAAGATTGTGTGAAATTCGGGAATGAAGTTTCATCAAGGGTTTCCGGAGGTAAAGGCTCTCAGACAGGATTGCCAAGAATCTCAGATTTCTTTTCCTAAAGCTATTTACGACATATCAAAAGTCTGAAACTTAACATAAAAATATAAGTAAAATGTCCACTTTTATAGTGGATTTTTTCTTTTTATACTATGGAAAAACTAATATTAACCACAGAAGACCATGTCACACTAACTGCCCATTTGTTTAAACCGGAAAGAGACCATGGAAAATTATTACTGATCAATTCGGCGACAGGGGTAAAGCAGCAGATCTATTTTTCTTTTGCCAGCTACTTTTGTGAACAGGGATTTACAGTCATTACCTACGACTATAGGGGAATTGGACTTTCCAAACCGAAAAATATGAGAGGATTCCATGGCTCAATGAGACTTTGGGGGTCAAAAGATTATAAAACGGTAACTCAATATATCAAGTCAGAATATAAAGAATACAAAAAGTACTGCTTAGGGCACTCCGTAGGTGCATTAATCCTGGGAATGAATGAGGATTCCAATATCTTTGAAGAATTTGTTTTTGTAGGAACTCAAAATGCCTTTGTAGGAAACCTTAAAGGTAGAACAAAAGTTGAAGCGTATTTAGGCTTTGGAATTGCGCAGCCTTTAACTACTTCACTGTTAGGATATTTCCCGGCGCATTGGTTTGGATTGGGAGAAAGTCTTCCAAAAAATTGTGCATATGACTGGAGAACCTTAATTTTAAACAAGAAATCAACCAACAAGCTGTTGGAAAAAATTGATGATTTTTCTAAAAATTTAACCCAGAAAGTATTTGTAATCCGAGCTGAAGATGATGTATGGTTAACGGAAAAAGGAGTATTAAGTTTATTAAATAATACCTATTCAAATCTTAAACCTACGTACAGACTGGTGGCTGCTTCAGAATCTGATAAAAAAGAAATCGGACATATTAATTTTTTTAGAAGTTACAACAGCAAACTCTGGGATATTATTTTAAATGAACTGACAGATAAATGAAAAGTACGATTGATAACACTGTAGCATTTGTAAAAGAAAAATTAGAAGGAGCAGAAGCCGGACATGACTGGTTTCATATTGAAAGGGTCTGGAAGCTGGCTGTTCAGATAGCAGAAACAGAAGACTGTGACAAAGAGGTTGTAGAGTTGTCTGCCCTTCTTCATGATATTGCTGATCCTAAATTTCATAACGGAGATGAAACTATTGCTCCGAAAATATCGAGAGCATTTCTCGAAGGGCAGAATGTACCTGAAGAAACCATTCAGAAGGTTTTATTTGTGATCGAAAATATTTCGTTCAAAAACAGAGATCAGGCGCCTGTAAACCCACCCATTGAACTTCAGATTGTACAGGATGCAGACCGTATTGATGCCATAGGCGCTATTGGAATTGCCAGGACATTCAATTTTGGAGGTTTTAAAAATAACCTGATGTATCATCCGGATATGAAACCCAAACTGGGAATGTCAAAAGAAGAATATAAAAAATCTAACGGGACAACTATTAATCATTTCTATGAAAAATTACTGCTTCTGAAAGATATGATGAATACTGAAAAAGGAAAAAAAATGGCCGAAGAAAGACATAATTATATGCTGAATTTCCTCGACCAGTTTTATAAAGAATGGAATGTAGATTAGAAAATGTTATATCCCAGAATTAAGGAAACAGATTTAAGATCTGCATGAGGAAGATCCTTATACAGAATGTTGGTACGGTTATTAAATCTTGCTTCTATACTGAATTTATTATTGTAAGTAAATCCAGCGCCAAGTGAAGAACCTCTGAAACTTTGATTAGAAGCTAGGGCTATATTATCAAATACTTTTCCGTCATAATCTACATCTATAGAAGATGGGGAACTTGTTTTTATGTTGAATATGTTGATGGCAGCATTAACAAATATTTTTGATTTATCATTCAAAAACATAGAATACCTTATCCCTACCGGAATATTAATAGAAGAATAACTATCCATGGTAATATTATAGAGATTGTCCTCTGTTCGGATAGTTGTTTTTTTATTAGTATATTGTGAGTACGTTGGCTCAAGAATGATAGACCACTTATTTTTGTTGAACGGTAAAACCAATTCAGCTTCTAGCCCTACTCTGAAATTTGATGTTGAAGAAAAGCCAGGGTTGCTGTAAGAATCTTCTAATTTTAACGGTGCATAAAAATTAATTCCCGGTCTGATAGCAAGATTGAATTTCGCCTGCTTTTTATTTTCTGTAAAATTCTGATCATTGATTTGATTAGTTGTTGAACTATCAGAATTTTTACTATTATAAGCCTTAAATATTTTTGTTAAACTAGACGCTGTATATTGTGTTCTGTTTACTAATGTCTGGACATCACTGTTATCAGAAAAAATAGTTTTTAACTGATCAAGATATTGATCATTGGTAGCAACCTGGGAACTATTTCCATTAAAAAAATATTTTTTATAAATTAATGGATGGATGATCGCATCCGATTCAGAATAGAAATATCTTGTGATGTGGCCTTTATAAATATATAGTTTTTTATTTCCGGTAACGAGTTCTTTCAGGAATACGGAACTCTTTACAAGCTTTGGCTCTTTGGTATGGGAAAAACTGGAAATATCGTCTGATGAGTAGTCAATCTCACCATTATAAGTAACATATTTAGCATCATTATATATCCCGAATTCCTTAATTGTACTGGTTGTGCCTTTATCTTCAGCAGAGTTTTCATCTGTTTTAAAAACAAAACTGTCAGGATTGCTTACCCACCCTTTATTTTTGATCAGAACTTCTTTTTTTGTGTTATTTTGGTCTATAATATACCCTTTTTCAAACTTCACTTGTGCATAAAATGAAGCTATGCTAAAGAAAATAAGGCCAGAAAGTGTTTTTTTCATGGTTATCTAAAGTTAAAATATGGGCGCAAATATAGATAAAATAGAGATAAGAAGTATATTTGTAAAATATGACACTCATTATTTTCATAATATTTTTAGCTTCTGTTCTTTCCTTGGTTCTCTTTAAGGTTAAATCAGGAAGCGTGGCCAGATGGGCAAAGCTGTTTCGTATTGTAACGGTGGTTTTTTCAATTTCTGTTTTTACGTATTGGTTTATCAAGAAAAGTGCTGTGGCATTTGTGGATAATTCTGTGGGGCTGCAGGTGATTAATAAGCTTCCGCAGGCATTAGACTTTTATTTAATCAAAGTAAATAAAACAGATCAGAACACTACCCTTGAACCTAAACATATCGGAAAAATACGCCCGGAGTACTACAGAATAGAGTACCTCAAAATGGATAAGTCTGATGAATATTGGATTGCAGGCTATCTTGGAAAGAAAAACCTTGTGTACTTTTCTCAACATTCTGTACCCAATAAAAATATCGACCAGATTGTAGAAGTGCAGAACTACATCAATCAAAGTATGAAGCTTTCCGATGCTGCCAAAAAACAGGTGGATGCTTATAATTATGAGAATACAAAGCTTGGTATCTGGATTACATTAGACTTCCTGCTCCTGTTTCTCAATCTCGTATTGCTTCTTAGAAAAAATAAATAAAAAAGGTAATGAGTTTCAAATACTCATTACCTTTTTGTTTCTATTAAGGATAATCCAGAATTTGCATAATCCGCTCTTTAAACTCTTCAGGACAGGCTTTAATCAATCTATCCTTATTTTGTTTACTGATTTCTTTGGGCTCAAGCCATTCAATCTTGTTGAAATTCAGACTGTGATTATCATATACTCTTTTTATCGTATGGTTTTCATAAAAAATATAGTCATCACCAAGCCAGTTGGTAGCAATACTAATTGTACAAATTTCCTTTTCCATGATTTATGTTTTAAAGTATAATGTTGAGTGAAATACATTATACTCTAATATATGAATTTTTTCGTTATGTAAAGGAATAAGCTACAGTCTATTTCCACATTGACTTAAAACAGGGTTCCGGTGCTTTCTGCTGCCATTTGCGGAATATGAATATCCGTTTTCCATTCCTCATTCACTTTTTTGATAAAATAAGCAGATAATAGAGGAGATGCTTTTTCAATATTCTGGTGTACAAAGAAGTAAAGGTTCTGAAGACCTTCTTTCTTCCATTTGGTAAGGTGCTTCAGCCAGTCATCCAGTCTTTCGTAGTCACTTTCTGCATTGGCTCCCACATAACGGATAAATGCGTTGGGTGTGGTAAGACGCATGTGAAGCATATCTCTTCTTCCTGCAGTATCTACAATGATATTGGTAATATTGTGAGCTTCAAAGAGTTCACATGTTGTATTAAGTATTTCTTCATCAGTAAACCATTCCGTATTCCGGAGTTCTATGGCTAACGGAACTTCTTTTGGCCATTCCTTTACAAACTTTTCAAGTCTGTCATAATCCTTAGGTTTAAAATTATCATGAAGCTGAAGGAAAGCCATTCCCAGTTTTTCATCAAAATTAATAACAGCGGAAGCAAAATGAGTCACAGGATCCGTTACATCAATCAGTCTTCTGAAATGGGAAACTGTATTGGTGATTTTAGGGAAGAATTTAAAATTTTCCGGTGTTTTTTCTTTCCAGGTCTTTACCTGATCCGGAGTTGGCATTCCGTAGAAAGTAGCATTCAATTCAATAGAATTAAACTGAGTGGCATAATAGGTGAGTTCATCCTTGGTTCCTTTAGGATAGAATCCTTTGAGATCTGTTTTATTCCATTTCGCACATCCGATAGAAATATTTTCCAGTCCCTTTTTATTGAGAGCTAGTATTTCTTTGGTTTTAGGATGGTCCTTAGGTAACGTGAAATCTATTTTTGATGGGTCTTCTACTTGTCCGAATTTCATATCTGTAGTTTTGGTATTAAACAATAAACACAAATATAAACCAAAAATCCCAGAGCATTTCATGATTTTATTGGAAAGTAATTAGGCAGAATCAGCATTGAAAACGACAAAAGCACACCTTTCGGTATGCTTTTGTAAATATAGCGTGTTTATTACTTGGTCCTATGCCTCGCAGCTTGAACATGATACGAAGTTAACCATCATTTCTTTTGAAACAGATGAACTTCTTTGGTAGTAAAGTGTTTTAACTCCTTTTTTCCAGGCTTCAATATAAAGGTAGTTGACATCTTTTACAGGCA
Organism: Chryseobacterium sp. 2VB; assembly: GCF_005503635.1. NCBI lineage: Bacteria > Pseudomonadati > Bacteroidota > Flavobacteriia > Flavobacteriales > Weeksellaceae > Chryseobacterium > Chryseobacterium sp. 2VB. The sequence continues at coordinate 105,006 of NZ_SCNC01000010.1, read as the reverse complement.
TTGTAGAAGGAATCTGAAGATTCAGAGACTGTGCCTGATCAATATATTGCTGTCTCTGTGCTGCCTGAGAAATAATCTCCATTGGAGAAATTTCTTTGAACGTTTTGAATACTGCCTTTTCTTCAGGAGTAAGCTCGTTCAGGTGCTGTACCGATCCGTGGTTCAGCATGATTGTTCTCCATGTTTCTTCGTTATCCAGTCCTTTTTCTTTCAATAGTTGTGCAAGGTATTTATTCTTACGCATAAAGTTTCCTTTCGCAAGACCTGCTTTATAATAGTTGGAAGAGAAAGGCTCGATTCCCGGAGAAGTTTGTCCTAAGATGGCAGAACTTGAAGTGGTTGGAGCAATAGCCATTGTTGTGGTATTTCTTAATCCGTAACCTTTCAGTACTTCAGGTTCTCCATAGATGTTGGCAAGTTCTCTTGAAGCCTGCTCAGCCTGCTCTTTGATATGTCTGAATGCTCTGGCATTGAACTGAGTCGCTTCAAAGCTTTCAAACGGAATCATATTTTTCTGTAAATAAGAGTGGTATCCTAAAACTCCTAAACCAAGAGCTCTGTGACGCATCGCGAAGTTTCTTGCTCCCTGTAGGTAATAGTTTCCTTCAGTTTTGTCAATGAACTCTGATAATACAGCGTCAAGGAAGTATACTGCCAGTTTTACAGCGTCTGTATCTTTCCACTCATCATACAATTCCAGGTTCATGGAAGACAGACAGCAGATGAAAGATTCTTCCATTGTTGATGGAAGCATGATTTCAGAACAAAGGTTACTTGCATTCACCGTCATTCCCAGGTCTTTATAAACCTGAGGTTTATTTCTGTTCACGTTGTCTGTAAAGAAAATATACGGAAGACCTTTTTGCTGGCGGCTTTCCAATACTCTTGCCCAAACTTTACGTTTTTCCATATCACCATCGATCATATCCTGCATCCAGTAATCCGGTACACATACTCCGGTAAACAGGTTCTGAATCGGGCTGCCGATATCTTTAATGGATAAAAATTCTTCAATATCTCCGTGGTCAATATCTAAGTAAGCAGCAAAAGCACCTCTTCTTACTCCTCCCTGAGAAACCACATCCATAGCCGTATCGAAAAGCTTCATGAATGAAACTGCTCCTGAAGATTTTCCGTTATCCGTTACAGCGGTTCCTCTGTTTCTCAATTCTCCAAAATATCCTGAAGTTCCACCTCCGATTTTAGTCTGCATGATAACTTCACCCATTTTGTGGGTAATTCCTTCAATGCTGTCCGGAATATGAACGTTAAAACATGAGATAGGAAGACCTCTTTCCGTTCCCATATTAGCCCATACAGGAGAAGAGAAGCTGATCCATCCCTTCGTGATCATCTCTTTGAAAGCCGGCTGAAGTTCAGGTTTATATAACCTTTTTGCAGCGGCAGTGGTAATTCTGTCGATAGCGCCGTCTACCGTTTCACCTTTCAACAGATATCCTCTGTTCAGCATTTGCTCAGACTCTTCATTGAGCCACCATATATTTGAATTTTGCTCTTCCATAGATGTTATATTTTCGAATTCCGGAATGAGAGAATCACTCCGGAATTTTGTTTTTTTATATTATTGATTGTAAAATTTCTACTTTGTGGGAACCGTTCAGCCCGCTTTCATCTCTTAATCTCTGAAATTCTTTAAAAGACGGAACATTCAAAACCTCATGCTGAACTTCTTCATTGATGTAGTTTGAATAATGTACAAAAGTAACACCATCTTCCTTTACAAATACCTTATATTCAAAAGTGGAAGGATCTAAATTTTTGAAGTCTTCCAGAAATTTTTGGATATTGGTTTTATTGTTTGGAACAAATTCCGGGTTTACCGTATAGGTTACTATTACATTAATCATTTCTTTTGTATTTGTGCTTTACTGATGAACAACAATTTCACTTATTAATCAGAAAAGGGTAATCCTGATACTGACCGCTTTGACGCTCGCTTCGCTCGCGCCCCAATATTAGAACAAGTCGTTTGCTGTAATACTCTTATCGTGTTTTGTATAGTCAACAGGTCTTTTAGCAAAGAAATCATCTAATGAATTGGCGAAAACTTCTTCCTCGAACCATACCATTGGTCTGTATTGTTCAGGAGTAATGTTGTATTTTGTTTTCATGTTGATTTTCTTCAAGCTGTCATCCACACGGTATTTCATGAAGTTTAACAGGTCTTCTTTAGAAACGTTGTCGATTTCTCCCAGTTCAAAGATCCAGCTAAGGATATCTCCTTCTCTTGCGATAGACTCATCTACCAAAGTGTAAATGTCTTCGATATCGCTGTCTGTTAACAAGTCAGGCTGTTCCTCACGGATTTTGTTGATCAGATAAATTCCTGCGTTAGCGTGAATCTGCTCATCTACGGAAGTCCATGCAATGATATTGGAAACATTTTTCATAAACCCTTTGAATCTTGTGAAAGAAAGGATGATGGCAAACTGCGAGAAAAGAGAAACGTTTTCCACTAAAATACTGAATAATAATAAAGCAGAAACATACTCTTTAGGTGTTGCAGAGTTAGCATGTTTTAAAGCATTTCCCAGAAACTCTATTCTTCCTTTTACAGCAGGAATTTCGATAACATTAAGGAACTCATCATTATATCCTAATACCTCTAATAAACGGGAATATGCTTCAGAATGGCGGAATTCGCATTCTGCAAAAGTAGATCCTAATCCATTGAATTCCGGTTTGGGTAGGTGGTTGTATAAATTTCCCCAGAATGTCTTTACAGACACCTCGATCTGTGCAATGGCTAACAGCGCATTTTTCACAGCATGCTTCTCATGTGGTTCCAACTGCGAATGAAAATCCTGAACATCTGCAGTAAAGTCCACTTCCGAATGCACCCAGAACGATTTGTTGATGGCTTCTACAAATTGAAGAACCTCCGGGTATTCAAATGGCTTATAACTTACTCTTTTATCAAAAATTCCCATATTAAATATCTTTATAATTAAATAATTTAGATCCTTGTGGATAACGTTCCGGAAATACTTAACTTTTTGTTTATCTGGAAGTTGTGAATTAAAGTTATTCACTTCCCCAAATTCATATTTCTTGTAAAGAACTAATAGCAAAGTTCGAAAAAAAGAACTGATTTTGAAAGAGGTAAATACTAATAGGCTGACTTTTAGCCTGAAAAGTTTTCCACATTTACATGAAACTGGCTCGGATAATAGGCTGGACAGCAATCTTGAGGATAAATAGATACAAATAGGGAGTTACAGTTAAACAATGTTTTGTAAAGTATTATTAATAAAGGATTAATGTGTTAAACAAAAAAATATTTGAATAAATTTTTATTCTTGTAACAATTTGAAAATATCATCTACTTATTGGGTATAAAACATACATCACTTAATGTTAGTAATTCAGGATTTAAATAAGTCATACGATACAGGGAAAAGCAAGCTTCATGTTCTCAAAGGAATTAATCTGAATATTTCTGAAGGGGAGTTTGTTTCCATTATGGGAAGTTCCGGTTCCGGAAAATCTACGCTTCTTAATATTATTGGAATTCTGGATGAAAAAGATTCCGGAACCTATGAGTTGGATGGAGTTCCTATTGAACATTTATCCGAGGTAAAGGCTGCCGAATACAGAAGCAGATTCCTGGGATTTATTTTCCAGTCTTTTAACCTTATCAATTATAAAACAGCTTTGGAAAATGTTGCCCTGCCTTTGTACTATCAGAATGTACCAAGAAAAGAGCGAAATCAGAAAGCTATGGAATATCTGGAAAAAGTAGGATTGGCACAGTGGGCAAACCACCTTCCAAGTGAACTTTCCGGAGGGCAGAAGCAGAGAGTAGCCATTGCAAGAGCATTGATTACAGATCCTAAAGTAGTACTGGCAGATGAGCCAACCGGAGCATTAGACTCCAAAACCACTCATGATATTATGAAACTTCTTCAGGATATCAATAATGAAGGAAAAACAATCATCGTTGTAACCCACGAGCCTGATGTAGCTGCACAGACCAAAAGAAATGTAGTACTGAAAGATGGGATTATTGAGAGTGATGAGTTTATTAAGCAGATTGTATTATAAGTGAATCGTGAATGATCAATTTTGCTTCGCAAGTGAATTGATAATGAAGAGGAAAAATAATTAATAACACACACAAATGAATATGAAAAAAAATAAAAATGTTTTTAAATCTGAACCATTATAAACTTGATGTTTATCAGTCAGCCAGAGAATTAAGAATAGAATGTTATAAAATTTTATCCAAGATTCCTGATCATGAAAAGTTTAACATAATCGACCAGATACGAAGAGCTTCTACTTCAGTGGTATTAAATATTACCGAAGGATGTTCAAGAAAATCTGAACTGGAAAGGAAAAGGTATTTTGAAATTGCCAGAGGTTCGGTTATTGAGTTGGATTCTTGTTTTGATATCGTTATAGAATGTAACTATATTAAAATAGAGGAATTAACAAAAATTGGAAATTTAATAAAAACAGCATTTATCTTGTTAAGTAAAATGTTGAAAAAAGATTAGAAATGTGAAAATCAGTCAGGTTCGTAATTAAAGTTTTGCGAAGAATAAATTGACAATAAAGTTAATTGACTTCGAAGAAAATTGAAAGCGCAGCTAATTGACTTTTTTACAAAGTAAAAAAATAAAAACTATGTTTGACCTAGATCGTTGGCAGGAAATATTCAGTTCTATCCGGAGTAATGTACTTCGGACGGTGCTTTCAGGGTTTACAGTAGCTTTGGGACTGTTTATTTTCATCGTACTTTTTGGAATTGGAACAGGTCTTCAGAATGCTTTTTCTGAAGGATTCTCAGGTGATGCCAAAAACCTGATCACCATTACTACCGGAAAAACGACATTGGCCTATAAAGGACTGCAGTCAGACCGAACCGTTACACTGAATAATGGTGACTATGATTTTCTTATTAACGCTGAGAAAAAAAATGTAGGAGCTTCCAGCCCGAGATACAATGCCAGTTTAATGGTGAAATATGGTAAAGAAAGCGGAATCTATCAGATCCATGGAGCAGAACCCGGAGAGCAGGTGATTGAGAACCGGAAAATGATAGACGGCAGATATATTTCTCCAAGAGATCTGGAAGGAAAGCAAAATGTGGCAGTCATTGGAAGAATGGTACAGCGGGATTTGATCAAGAACGGAAGTCCTGTAGGAAAAGAACTGGATATCAATGGAACTATGTTTAAAGTGGTGGGCGTATTTTCAGATGATGGTGGAGACTGGGATGAAAGACATATCACGGTGCCGATTACCACTTTGCAGCAGATGAAAAAAGGTTCCGATACGGTGAATATTGCCTATATCTCATACAGTGATAAACTGACTCCTCAGGAAGCCATTAAATACGGAGATGAACTTAAAGATAAGCTGAAATCAAGGAAAAATGTTTCTCCTGATGATGAAAACGGTGTCCGTGTCTGGAATAATGCTAAAAATATGAACGACACATTCATGTTTATGGCGGTACTTACAGCAATTGTAGGGTTTATCGGGCTGGGAACACTGCTTGCCGGAATCATTGGGATCAGTAACATTATGGTGTATATCGTAAAAGAAAGAACCAAAGAAATCGGAGTACGAAAAGCTATTGGCGCAAAGCCAAGCGGAATTGTAGGGCTGATTGTTCAGGAAAGTGTTGTGATTACAGTGGTGTCCGGACTTGTTGGAGTCGCAATAGGTGTTTTGACTTTAAACCTTATCGGGAACAGCCTTGAAGAGTTTTTTATTAAAAACCCAAGTGTAGGGTGGGGATCCATTATTATGGCCTTCATTGCACTGATTTTCTCAGGACTGATCGCAGGATTTGTACCCGCATACAGAGCTTCCAGAATCAAACCTATTGAAGCGCTGAGGACGGAATAATATAAACAAAAGGCAAAAATGCAGATTGATGGAATTCATAACTCATAATGTATAACTCATAATTCTACAAGGTGAATATCATATTTAAAAAAGATACTTGGCAGGAAATTTATTATTCATTGAGGAATAATAAACTCCGGACATTTCTTACCATGATCGGTGTAGGATGGGGAATGTTTTTGTATGTAAGCCTTCTTGGAGCAGCAAAAGGAATGGAGAATGGTTTTGATAAATTATTTTCCGGTTTTGCCACCAATTCAATCTTCCTGTGGGCACAAAAAACATCAATTCCCTATGAAGGATTTCCTAAAGGAAGAGAAGTTCATCTGAACTTAAACGATATGGAAATGTTGAAAAGAAAAGTAACAGCCATAGATTATATCTCGCCGCAAAATGCGAGAGGAAGCTTTACAGGAACTCCCGGAGAAGCAATGTCCAGAAACGGTAAGAACGGAACCTATTCGCTTACCGGAGATTATTCTGTGGGAAATAAAATTTCAGAAAAGAAACTGATCTTCGGACGTTATATCAATGATGCCGATGTTTCCGGGAATAAAAATGTAGTTGTTATTGGAGAAGAGATTTACAAAAACTTCTTTGATTCCAAGAAAAAAGAGAATCCAATAGGAAAATCAATCAATATTAAAGGGCTGTTCTTCAATGTTATCGGCGTTTTCCGGGTAAAAAAAGGAGGAGGATTTGAAAATGACCAAACGGCTTTCATTCCACTTTCCACTTATACGAAAATGTATAATACAGGAGATCAGATAGACATGTTTGCCATTGTCAGTAAGCCGAATGCCAATGTCAATTCCGTAGAAGAAGATGTAAAACAGGTTTTAAAAAGCAAAAATAAAGTTTCCCCTGAAGATACCAATGCTTTCGGAAGTTTCAACCTTGGAAAAGAATTTAAAAAGCTCACAGGTTTCCTTACAGGAATGCAGCTGTTAACAATCATTGTAGGTACACTGACTATCCTTGCGGGAGTCATTGCGATTTCAAATATCCTTTTGATTACAGTAAAAGAAAGAACTAAAGAAATCGGGATCAGAAGAGCGTTAGGAGCGAAGCCTGCGGAAGTAAGAAATCAGATTCTCCTGGAAAGTGTTGTCATTACACTCTCTTCGGGATTAATAGGTTTCATGTTTGGAATCTTTGTATTAATGATTCTCAATGCGGTTACCCAGGGTCAGGATTCATTTCCTTTCTATAATCCGACAGTGAACTACGGAAACGTATTTGCTGCAATGGCTGTTATGGTGATTCTGGGATTAATAATCGGGATGATTCCGGCACAGAGAGCCGTAAAGATCAGGCCTATTGAAGCATTAAGAACAGAGTAATTAATTTGAAAATAAAACAATTTTAAGATTTAAATAAGAGAATATGGAGAATCAGCCTTTTTAAATCTTTCAATCTATTGAATAAAAAATAAACTATACATATGAAAAAGAAATTCACCTGGAAAAAAGCCATTTATATAGTATTAGGGCTTTTATTTGCAGTGGCATTGTTCTCAGGGCTTGGCTATCTTATCAAATCAAACTCTAAAGAAGGAGAAGCTTTCCTTACCCGTAAGCCTACCGTTCAGAATATGGATGATAAAGTAATGGCAACAGGAAAAATTGTTCCCAAAGAAGAAATTGAAATCAAGCCCAACATTGCAGGGATTATAGATAAAATTTTAGTAAAAGAAGGAGATAAGGTAGAAGTAGGGCAGTTAATTGCTACCGTAAAAATTGTTCCGAGTATCTCTGAAGTAAATGCCGCTCAGCAGGAAGTTCAGAATGCACAGATCCAGATCAGTAATGCCCAGATGAATGTAGGAAACATGCAGAAGCAGTTTGATATGCAGGATAAGCTTTACAAGCAGGGAGTAGCTTCTAAACAGGAGTATCTGAACGCTCAGCAGCAGTTGTACTCTCAGCAGCAGACTTTGAAAAATGCCCAGCAGCAGTTGAATACCGCTCAAAAAAGATTGCAGATCGCTAAAACAGGGGCAACTCCTGAACTTAAAGGACAAGGTTTGGCCACTACAGAAATCCGTTCCAAAGCATCAGGTACTGTACTTGAAGTTCCTGTAAAAGCAGGAAGTCAGGTGATTGAAGCCAACAACTTTAACGCCGGAACTACCATCTGTTCAGTGGCAGATCTGAATGTTCTGATCTTTAAAGGTGAAATTGATGAAGCCCAGGCCGGAAAGCTAAGTGAAGGTATGGATATGAACATCGTGATCGGTGCTCTTCAGAATAAAACATTCCCCGGAAAACTAACCATGATTGCTCCAAAAGGTAAGGATAATGCAGGAACTATTAAATTTCCGGTAGAAGGTAATGTAACTAATCCTAATAATGAGTATATTAGAGCTGGTTTTTCTGCCAACGGTGAAATTGTTTTAAGTTCTCAGAAAAATGCATTATTATTGGATGAGTCTTTAATTCAGTATGAAAAGAAACAAGGAAAAGATGTTCCTTTCGTGGAAGTGAAACAAAAAGACGGGAAATTCAAAAAAGTATATGTAAAACTGGGAGCAAGTGATGGGATCAACGTTCAGATTCTTCCGGGATCCAATATTACAAAGGACACCGAAATTAAAGTGTGGAATCCATCTGATAAAGACAAAGAAGAGCTTAAAGAAAAAGCGAATAAAAAATAATAAACTACACTATACACTTTTAAACTGTGAATCCCTGAGGAATTTTTTTTCTCGGGGATTCTTTTTTAGGTCAAAATATTTTGCAGGTGTAAATTCCTATATTTGAATTATATAAATCCATGAAAAATGTGTCGCTACGCCCAGAAAACTTATAAATCACATTATGTCTGTTTCAAATGCCGGAAATCATTTAAACAGCCGGATGCTTATGATATTATAAAAAGGATCGAAAAAGAAAAAGTATACCATGAACCAGGGAAGTCAGTCCGTAATGTAGGATATGCTTTTACAAAGGCAGGAACACAAGAGCTGGAAAAAATTGTTTCAGAGATTGAAAACCGGACTATAAAATGTCCTGAATGCAGCAGTATGATGGCTGATATGGGGAACGATTTTAAAGCCCCTAAAAAAACAGCTCTCAAAGAATGGAAGATTATAGAAAGCCTTTTTAAAACAGGGAAATGCTTTCACTCATGTGGCTGTGATGGAATAGGGTATATTCCTGGAAATCCTAAAGACTATGAAACGTATCTGAATAATATATTGAAAACATATCAGGAATATTTAGCTACCTGCCAGAAGACTCCTATAGAAAAATGTCCTGAGAAGAATGACGAAATAAAGTATTGGTCTGACAATATTCAGAAGATAAAAAATGAAATTATTGATAACAGATTTGAAATAATATTGTAACGGAAAAGAGGTTGAAACTGTCTTATCTTTAAAATTCCAAACTATATCCCATGAAAAAAGACTATTGGATTCTGTTTCTTTTTGTCGTTGCAAAATTTGCCCTTCAATACTCTCTTATAAGCCCTGAGTATGAGCTTCACCGGGATGAATACCTGCATCTTGATCAGGCGAATCATCCTGCATGGGGATATCTTTCGGTTCCGCCTGCCAATTCCTGGATAGCCTGGATCATTAAAATGTTGGGGAATTCCATATTTTGGGTTAAATTTTTTCCAGCCCTGTTCGGAGCATTGACGATTGTCCTTACATGGAAAGTTGTGGAAGAACTCAAGGGAAGCCTGTTTGCTAAAATACTGGCTTCTACAGGAATATTATTTTCAGTACTTCTTCGGGTCAATATGCTGTTCCAGCCGACATCTCTGGAGGTCTTTCTCTGGCTTTTCCTTTATTACAGCCTGATCAAATATTTCAATTCCCAAGAAGTAAAGTGGCTTTACACAGGAGCCGTTATTGTCGGAATCGGATTATTAAATAAATACAATATTGCTTTTTCATTATTAGGGCTTATTCCTGCCTTATTATTGACGGAGCAAAGGAAGGTTTTTATGCAGCCTCATGTATATTGGGCAGCTCTTTTAGCTTTAATTATTATTTTTCCAAATCTCCTCTGGCAGTATCAGAATCAGTTTCCGGTTGTTCATCATATGAAAGAGCTTTCTGAACGGCAGCTTGTACATGTAGACAGAATGGATTTTATGAAATCCCAGATTTTATTTTTTGCCGGAGTTATTTTTGTGATTATTGCTGGCTGGGGAGCATTGCTGTTATACAAACCTTTTGAAAAATACAGGTTTTTCTTTTGGAGCTATATCATCACGATCACTCTGTTTTTGTTTTTTAAAGCAAAAGATTACTACGCAATCGGACTCTATCCTGTTTATATTGCTTTTGGTTCTGTTTTTCTCGGAAATGCATTTGAAAAAGGCTGGAAAAGATTTTTGAAACCGGTTAGCATCCTTATTCCAATACTTTTATTCCTGCCTTTGTATAATGTGGCTTTTCCAAATAAAAGTCCTGAATACATTGTGTCTCACCAAAGCCAGTATAAAAAATTAGGACTTCTTCGTTGGGAAGATGGAAAAGATCATCCGCTGCCACAGGATTTTGCTGATATGCAAGGTTGGAAAGAACTGGCTCAAAAGGTAGATAAAGAATATTCCAGATTGTCAAAAACCGGAAATACCATGGTCCTATGTGATAATTACGGACAGACCGGAGCTATTAATTATTACTCAAAAGCGGGAGTCGTGGCGGTGTCATTTAATGCAGATTATATCAATTGGATAGATGTAAGCAAAAAATATAAAAATGTGATCAGGATTAAAGAGGCATCTGAAGCAGGAAAAGAACTTAAAGAATCCGGTTCCTTTTTTGAAATTGCAACATTAAAAGATTCCATTACCAATCCTTACGCGAGAGAAAGAGGAACTGCAATTTTCAGTTTGCAGGGAGCGAAAGTAGATATCAACAAGAGAATTCAGGACGAAATTATCGAAGTTAAAAATGAGTGGAAATAATTTTTAATAAAGTTGTAAATGATGATTTGCAGATAGGATAAAGCTAATAGATAAATTTTATTGCAACTTTATTGCGTTAATTGATTTTAGATTAACTTTGCATTATCAATTATCAATTATCAATTATCAATTATCAATTATCAACTAAACTATGGAAAACAAAAACTTTGATGTCATCATAACAGGAGGAAGTTATTCAGGATTATCTGCAGCAATGGCTTTGGGAAGATCTTTAAGAAATGTCCTGATTATTGATAACGGAAAACCTTGCAACAGACAAACTCCGCATTCTCATAACTTTGTCACTCACGATGGGAAAACACCATCAGAAATTGCACAGCTAGCCAGAAAAGATGTCGAAAAATACAATACAGTTCATTTTTATAACGGAACTGTAGCGAAAACACAAAAAACGATAGGAGGTTTTGAGGTTGAAATTTCCTCCGGTGAAAAATTTAAGGCTAAAAAACTGATCCTTGCTTCAGGCGTAAAAGATACAATGCCGGATATTCCCGGGTTTGCAGAATGCTGGGGGATTTCTGTGATACATTGCCCATATTGTCATGGTTATGAAGTGAAAAACGAGGTTACGGGAATTCTTTCCAACGGAGATATGGGCTACGAATTTTCGAAACTGATTTTTAATCTGACTAAAAATCTCACGCTGTTTACGAATGGAAAAGCAGCTTTTACCGAAGAACAGCTTGAAAAACTAAATCAGAATAAAATCATTCTTAACGAAGATGAAATTGCAGGTATAGAACATACGAACGGCTTCATTCAAAGAATTATTTTCAAAAATGGAAAGGAAATTCCTTTACAGGCTTTGTATGCGAAAATTCTTTTTGAGCAAAATATCAATGTTGATGATCTGGGCTGTGAAATAACAGAACAGGGATTTATTAAAGTAGATATGATGCAGAAAACAAGCATTCCCGGAGTTTATGCCTGTGGAGATAATGTAACCATGATGCGCTCCGTAGCCAATGCCGTTGCACAGGGTAATTTTGCAGGAGCCATAGTGAATAAGGAACTGTCAGATGAAGAATTTTAAAGGCTTTTTACTGCAATTAGAACAATCATAATATAGGATTTATTCATAGGTCTTTTCTTTTTTTAGTGTTTAAAAATCATTTTTTCAATAGGGAAATCTCGATGAAAATTCCGTACATTTGGGGTGAAAATTTCAAAAACTAAAAGTAAAATGGATATTATTTTCGACCTGATTGAAAAGGAAAGACAAAGACAAACCCATGGTTTAGAGCTTATTGCATCAGAAAATTTTGTTTCTGAAAATGTAATGAAAGCAATGGGAAGTGTACTGACAAATAAATATGCTGAAGGATATCCCGGAAAAAGATATTACGGAGGATGTGAAGTAGTAGATGAGGTTGAAACTTTAGCGATCAACAGAGCTAAAGAACTTTTCGGAGTTGACTACGTGAATGTTCAGCCACATTCCGGTTCTCAGGCGAATGCAGCCATTTATCTTGCCGTTTTGAAACCAGGTGATAAAATCATGGGGATGGATCTTTCAATGGGAGGGCACCTTACTCACGGTTCTGCAGTGAACTTCTCAGGAATTCAATATAATGTAGTTTCTTACGGAGTTCAGCAGGAAACAGGTCTTATTGATTATGACCAAATGAGAGAAGTAGCGTTGAGAGAAAAACCAAAAATGCTTATCGCAGGTTTCTCAGCGTATTCCAGAGATTTAGATTATGCTAAATTCAGAGAAGTAGCAGACGAAGTGGGTGCTACCCTTTGGGCAGACATCGCTCACCCGGCTGGTTTAGTAGCAAAAGGATTATTAAACTCACCATTCGAACACTGCCATGTTGTAACTACCACTACTCATAAAACGCTGAGAGGGCCAAGAGGAGGTATGATCATGATGGGGAAAGACTTTGAAAATACATACGGTCACAAAACTCCAAAAGGAGAAATCAAAATGATGAGCCAGGTGCTGGACGGAGCCGTATTCCCAGGTATTCAGGGAGGGCCTCTTGAGCATGTGATTGCTGGTAAGGCTGTAGCTTTCGGGGAAGCTTTGGATGTGCAGTTCGAAAATTATGCAAAACAGATTAAAGCTAATGCTCAGGCATTATCAAAAGCAATGATCGACAGAGGTTTTGATATCGTAAGTGGTGGTACAGATAATCACCTGATGCTGGTAGACCTTAGAAATAAAGGGGTAAACGGTAAAGAAACCGAAAAAGCATTGGTACTTGCTGATATTACATGTAACAAAAATATGGTTCCTTTTGATGATAAGTCACCATTTACAACATCTGGTATCAGATTGGGAACTGCAGCGATTACAACAAGAGGATTGAAAGAAAACGATATGGATACTATTGCAGGATTGATTTCTGAAGTGGTCGACAATATCAAAAATGAAGAGGTTCTTGGATCTGTAAGAAAGAAAGTGAACGAATTAATGGAAGGTAAAGCTCTGTTCAATTACTAACAGACATTCCAATATCATATAAAGAATGAGCGGATTGCTCATTCTTTTTTTATTCAAATGGAAAAGAAATCGTATACCTTCGATGAAATTAAGCAGAAACTGGTTAATTACTGTGTTTACCAGGATCGCTGTCATGCCGAAGTGGAACAGAAGATGAGGGAGTTTTTGCTTATTGATGAAGCGAAAGAAGAAATTATTTTATTTCTTCTGAAAGAAAATTATCTCAACGAAGAAAGGTTTACCCGAAGCTATATCCGGGGGAAATTTTACATCAAACATTGGGGGAAAACCAAAATTAAAATCAATCTGAAACAAAAACAGATTTCTGAGAAGTTGATAAATTCCTGTTTTGATGAAATTGATGATGCTGATTATGAAAAAATAATCAGAAAAATTTATGATAATTATTATATCAAACAAACTGGCTTGAAAGAATATCAAAAAAAAACCAAAACTATAAAACATTTGATGAGTAAAGGTTTTGAATATGAGAAAATAATCGATATTTTTGGCTAAATATTAATAAATTAAAAAAAAACTTGAAGTATGACTTATATAAAAAAAACAATCAGTTCATTGAAAAATATTGATATATAAACATTTAATAATTATTTTAAAGAAAAACAGCTGATATCAGGAATTTATACAGGGTAAATATCATCTTCATAAAGAGTTTATATGGTATGATTTTTGTCTCTGGATTTAGCTGTATCGAAATGAAATTGTTAGATTTTATTAATATAACATCAAATTTATTTTTGATTCAACATATTGAAATAAATTTATTTATTTTTGCATGATTGTATCAGAATTATCTTTGATTTGGATAATCAGATATTATACTTAATTAAATATGAACACCAATACAGACAATGTACAATTCTCTTAGAAAAACAATATTTGGAGGGGATAATGTTGTCAATCTCTCAGACGTAAGATATCTTCCTAGATGGATAATTCTTGTAATAGACATTATTATTCTTGTAATATCTTTATTTCTTTCCACTTACATTATCGCAAAGATTACCAAGCAGGAATTTATATATCATGATGATAAAAGCCTGATTTTCGCTTTTATTATCCTTGTGAATGCTGCTTTTATGTATGTCTTCAAGACTTATGCCGGGATTATACGTCACTCCACATTTATAGACTTATTTAAGCTTCTGATATCCTGTTTTTGCACAATGCTGGCTATCGGAACAATAAACATCTGCTATTTCTGGATCACAGGAAGTAAGTTTATCCTTACTCCTTATCTGATGCTTTATTTTGTAATTTCATTTATGGGATTATTTCTTTTCAGACTTTATGTGAAAGAGTTTTTCCATATTGTAAGAGAGTACAGAAGAAGCGCACTGAAAAAAAGAATTCTGGTATTGGGAATTGACGAACAATCTATTGCAATTGCACGCGCTATTCTTGATAATCCGAGTTTGCCTTATCAGGTAGTAGGTTTTTTGACACAAAGAACAGACTCCAAAAGAGCATCTCTGCTAGGAAAGCCAATTTATGAAAAAGAAAAAATAGAAGAAAATACCAAAGAAGATCTTATTATTGACGGCGTTCTTATTGTTAAAGAAATGATGGCCAGAGATGAGATGAATTCATGGGTGAATCTATTTTTAGAGAAAGATCTTAATGTCTTTAAAGCACCATCAGTACAAAAACTGAGAGACAGTGATCTGGGTGGATCTATTAGAAATCTTCAGATTGAAGATTTGTTAAATAGAAAACCTATTAAAATTCAGAACGAAAAAGTTAAAAGCAGACATTTTGATAGAACAGTATTAGTAACCGGTGGAGCAGGATCCATAGGAAGTGAGATCGTAAGACAGGTTGCTCTTTTCAATCCTTCATTGATTGTCGTTTTAGATCAGGCAGAAACACCACTTTATGAAATTGAACTTGAAATGAGAGAAAAGTTCCCTCATATCGCTTTCAAATTTGTCTTAGGAGATGTTTCCAATCATCACAGGATGGAATCTCTTTTCCAGACCTATAATTTCTCAATGGTATATCATGCGGCTGCTTATAAACATGTGCCTTTAGTAGAGGAAAACCCTCATGAAGCGATCTTTGTTAATATATTAGGTTCTAAGATTGTTGCAAAACTATCCAGCAAGTATAAAGTAAACAGGTTCGTAATGGTGTCTACGGATAAAGCTGTAAATCCAACCAACGTAATGGGAGCTTCAAAACGTGCTGCTGAACTTTTTGTACAATCGCTTCAGAATGTGGAAGGAAATGTTACCAAATTTATTACAACAAGATTTGGAAATGTATTAGGATCCAACGGTTCTGTAATTCCTCATTTTAAAAAGCAGATTGAAGCTGGAGGACCTGTAACGATTACCCATCCGGAAATTGTAAGATATTTCATGACGATTCCTGAGGCATGTGAACTGGTACTTCAGGCCGGAACAATGGGAGAAGGAGGTGAGATCTTTGTCTTTGATATGGGTGAGCCTGTAAAAATTATTGATCTTGCGAAAAGAATGATAAAGTTATCAGGATTTGAACCTAATGTAGATATTAAGATCATCTATACAGGATTGAGACCGGGAGAAAAGCTTTATGAAGAACTCCTGAGTGACGATGCAAAAACACTTCCTACTCATAACGACAAAATTATGATTTCTAAAGATCCTTCAATGGGATTTGAAGATATAGACAAGCTTACTAAAGAAATTACCAAGGCTTCCCTGCGAAGGGATAAAGTGGAGGTTGTAAGGATTCTTAAAACAATAGTGCCGGAATTCCGAAGCAATAATTCAATTTATGAGGCTTTGGATAAATAGGAAAAAAATATAAATGTATATTTGCACAATTTAACAAGATAATGAAAGGAAAAATATTAGCATTAGTATTGGTGTCCTCTTTGGTGATTTCCTGCAAAGTGAACCCCAATGCTAAGAATGATTTAAATTATATGCAGAATATAGAACAGGTTGCAATTAACGCATCTGCTAAAAATTCAGCAAACACAATCCAGGTTGGGGATCAGTTGGTTATTCTGATCACAGCAAAAGATATGGATGTTGTAAAACCTTTTAATCAGAATTATTCTTCCTCAGAACTTATCCAGACAAATGCTATGGCCGGCGGAAATACTCCTAATCAAGGAGCGACAATACTGTCAGGACCAACTTATATTGTAGATGCAAATGGAGATATTGATTTTCCTATATTAGGTAAACTGAATACATCGGATAAAAGTCTGACAGCTTTTAAAGACGAACTTAGAGAAAAAATGACGAGATATGTTATTAACCCAACAATTAATATCAGGCTCTCGAATTTTAAAGTTACAGTACTTGGAGAAGTCAGCAGACAGGGAGACTATACTATAGCAAGCGGGCAGGCAACTATTTTAAATGCATTAGGTATGGCTGGTGACCTGACGCAATATGGGAAAAGAGAGGACATATTGGTGATCAGAACAGAAAATGGCGTTGTTTCTCATGGCCGTATTAATATTCGGGATGCCAATCTCATTAATTCTCCTTATTATAACCTGAAGCAAGGGGATGCTATTATTGTTTCTTCAAACAATACCAAAGATGTTTTAGCAAAACAAAACCCCAATACTGGCCTTTATCTGACCGCTATTTCTATTGCGGTTACAGCAGTTGCCGTAGTAGTAAGTTTATTTAATAAGAAATAAAAAATTGATGGATAACCAGCAATCTTCAGAATTTTCAGAAGTAGAAAACAACTCAAGTAGCATTAATATTAGTGAAATTGTAAAGCCATATTTGAGAAAATGGCCTTGGTTTATTATAAGTGCATTTATTGCTTTGGTAATAGGTTATATATCGCTTAAGTTTATGGTACCGATATATAATGTTCAAACTACAGTTTTGATCAAAGATGCTCGAAATTCTTCACCCATCATGGGAAGTGATTTGGGAGTATTACCAGATTTATCGGGTTTAGGAGGTCTGAAAACAAATAGTATTGCCAACGAAATAGAAATTCTGAAGTCTAAAAAAATGATGCGTGAGGTTGTTATCAACCAAAATTTGCAGGTAAATGTTATTGGTAAAGGGAGGGTTACTAAAGTAGAATTATATAAACAAACGAGTCCTATAGACGTTAAGGTTATTGAAGAAAAACACAGTGATAAACCTGCAAGTCCGGTAAAACTTACAATAGATAAAGATAAACTTACACTTACTTCAAAAAGCCTTTCAAAAGAAATTGTTACAACATATGGGAAAACTATAAGTTTACCCTTTGCTAATATAATCATTACAAAGAATAAAGAATTTGCTCCTGGTAATCTTGCAGTTGATATGAAAAATTTAGAGCTGCAGATTTCTACAGTAGATGCCAAAGTAAATAGTTTACAAGGAGGATTAAGTGTAGATTTAGTTAATAAAGAAGCAACTGTACTCAGATTAGGAATTAATTATCCACAAATATTAAAAGCAGAAGACATTCTAAATAATTTAGTTGTAGCCTATAATAATGATGCAATGTCTGATAAGAATTCAGAGTCAAAAAAGACACTAGATTTTATCGAAGACCGAATCAAAAAATTATCTGGAGAGCTTGGACAAGTTGAAGATCAAAAAGAAAGTTTTAAATCAAAGAATAATATTATTGATATAGAAACTGAAGCTAAGATAGGTCTAGAAAGCTCTGCTGCTGCAAGAGCTAAGCAATTGGAAATAGATGCCCAATTGGAGCTGACAAACTCATTGATTAATTATGTTTCAAATCAAGGCCAATATCAGGTTCTTCCGGCTAATGTTGGGTTGAGTAATGTAGAGGCTACAAATGGAATTTCCTCTTATAATCAATTAGTACTGCAAAGAAACAGGTTCTTAGAATCCGCTACATCAGAAAACCCCGCGGTTGTAGATATTACGAAACAAATTAACGCTATGCGTAGTTCTATTATGCAGAGCCTCCAGAAAAACAAAACAGGACTTGAGCTAGCAAGAAGTGAATATTTAGGAGAACAAAATGTAGTTTCCGGAAAGATATCAAAGTTGCCTTCCATTGAGAAAATGTTCAGAAGTATCGAAAGACAACAACAAATTAAAGAAAATCTGTATTTGTTATTGCTTCAGAAAAGAGAAGAAACTGCTATTGCCCAATCAATTAGTGCTCCTAAAGCAAAAATTGTAGATTCAGCTTATTCCTCTGGTGTACCTGTTTCGCCTAAGAGAGAGATGATTTTAGGTGCTTCTTTCTTTTTTGGATTATTAATTCCTTTTGCTTTTATTTATTTTACACAGTTGTTTAATAATAAGGTGGTTACTAAACATGATTTAGAGAAGTTAGTACATGCACCTATTATTGCAGAACTACCAAGTCTTGAAAAAGGAGATTCTGAGATTGTTAAAATGAATGATATTACTCCTATGGCGGAAGCGTTCAGAATTCTTATTACCAATATGAATTTCATGCTCTCAAAAGAGAAAAAAGGAAAAGTAGTATTTGTTACTTCAACGGTAAAAGGAGAAGGGAAAACATTTACATCTGTAAACTTAGCTTTGACATTGGCGAATCCCAAGAAAAAAGCAATTATCATAGGATCTGATATCAGAAACCCGCAGCTTCAGAGATATAATCCTGCCAGAAAAGGACTTGCCGGGCTTACGGAATATCTATACAATGACGAGACTAAACTTGAAGATATTATTCATGTATCATCTTTTAATCCTTACCTGGATGTAATTTATTCAGGAATGATTCCTCCGAACCCAACAGAATTGTTATCTAACGGCCGTTATGAGATCCTTCTAAGGGAGTTGAAAGAGAAATATGAATACATTATTCTGGATACTGCACCATTGCTCCTTGTAACAGATACTTTCCTTATTGCTGAGCTTTCTGATGTAACCATTTACGTGTCCAGATCTAAATATACAGAAAAGGCATTATTGGAATTTGCCAACAGTAATATTGATCAGAAAAAAATCAGAAATGTTGGATTTGTTCTTAATGATGTAAGCAGAGAAAATTTAGGATACAGTAACAAATACGGTTATGGCTATAACCAGCATACAGAACAATCTTGGTTTCAAAAAATAAAAAATAAATTTAGTTAATGGCAACAACATATAAAATAGCGGTTATAGGCCAGGGTTATGTAGGTCTTCCCCTATCTCTTGAATTTGCAGATCATTATCCTGTTTTTGGGTTTGATATCAATACACAGCGTGTTGATCAACTTAATAATGGAAAAGATATAACGCTTGAAGCTGATGTTGATAAATTAAATACCGGACTGAAAAAATATAGAGAATCTAATGGTTCTTTAGGTTATAAAGCAACAAGCCAGTTATCTGATATTGCTGAAGCTAATGTTTTCATTGTAACAGTTCCTACCCCTATTGATAAATACAACGCTCCCGATCTTAATCCACTGATTTCGGCCTCAAAGATGTTAGGAGAAATTATCAAAAAAGGCGATATTGTTATTTATGAATCTACAGTTTTTCCCGGGTGTACAGAAGAAGAATGTGTGCCGGTTCTTGAAAAAAATTCAGGACTTAAGTTTAACGAAGACTTTTTTGTAGGTTATTCTCCGGAAAGAATTAATCCCGGAGATAAAGTAAATACGCTTACCAGTGTTAAAAAAGTAACTTCAGGTTCTACAGAAAAGATTGCCGAAGAAGTAGATAATCTATATAAGAAAATCATTACAGCCGGAACTCACAAAGCACCTAGCATTAAAGTTGCAGAAGCCTCAAAAGCTATCGAAAATGCACAGAGAGATGTTAATATTTCTTTTGTTAACGAATTAGCATTAATCTTTGATAGAGTAGGTATCGATACGAATGATGTATTGGAAGCTGCAGGAACAAAATACAATTTCCTTAAATATAAACCAGGATTGGTGGGAGGGCATTGTATCTCCGTAGATCCTTATTATCTTGCACACAAAGCGGAACAGCTGGGATATCATCCGGATGTGATCTTATCCGGAAGACGAGTAAACGATTCTATTGCAAAGTTTGTGGCTGCTAAAGTAGTGAAGCTTCTGATTGCAAAAGGAGGAGTGATCAAAAACTCTAACGCTTTGATCTTAGGAGTTACATTTAAAGAAAATTGTCCGGACGTCAGAAATACTAAAGTCGTAGATATCTACAGAGAGCTTGCTGATTACGGAGTAAATGTTGATATTTATGATCCGTGGGCAAGCAAGGAAGAAGTGAAACATGAATATGGAATTGATATTCTGGATGCTCTTCAGGAAGGTAAAAAGTATGATTCTTTAGTGATTGCAGTATCTCATAATGAATTCCTGGAAATGGATATGGATCTGCTTAAAAAAGAAAATGCTGTGGTTTTTGATACCAAAGCATGTTTAGACAGAAATCTGGTTGATGCAAGATTATAAAAGATCATGAGCTATGATATCATAATCATTGGGGCAGGTCTGGTTGGATTGGCTACAGCCTACCAGACTAAACTGAAAAATCCTGATTCTAAGATTCTCATTTTGGAGAAAGAAAACGATGTGGCATTGCACCAATCGGGACATAACAGTGGCGTAATCCATAGCGGGATTTATTATAAACCGGGAAGCCTTAAAGCTAAAAACTGTATCGAAGGGTATAATTCCGTTATTAACTTTGCTGAGAAATACGGCATACGATATGATCTTTGCGGAAAAATAATTGTAGCTACATCACAGGAAGAATTACCCCTTTTAGATAATATATATAAAAGAGGAGTTGAAAACGGACTTCAGGATTTAAAATATCTTTCCAGAGAAGAATTTCGCGAAATTGAACCCCACTGTGAAGGCGTAAAAGCAATTAAAGTTCCACAAACCGGAATTATCGACTATCCTGGAATCGCAAAAAAAATAAAAGAACTTTTTGAACAAGCAGGAGGTGAAGTAAGATTTAATAATGAAGTAAAAAACATTATTGATAAAGGATCTGAAATTATTGTCAGCACTAATATTTCCGAGTTTAAGACCAAAAAACTTATTTCCTGTGCAGGATTATATTCTGATAAGATAACCAAAATGACCAACGAAAAAAACGATGTGGTCATTATTCCTTTCAGAGGAGAATATTATAAGATCAAGGATGAAAAAAAATACCTGGTAAAACATCTTATTTATCCGGTACCTGACCCCAGTTTTCCGTTTCTCGGTGTTCACTTTACCAGAATGATTGACGGTAATATTGAAGCCGGCCCTAATGCTGTTCTGGCCTTCAAAAAAGAAGGATACCATTTTTTCGATTTCAATTTCAATGAAACCATGCAAACCATGCTATGGCCGGGATTTAGAAAAATTGTAGCAAAATATGGTAAAACGGGAATAGGAGAAATGCACCGTTCACTTTCCAAATCTGCATTTACAAAAGCGCTTCAGAAACTTCTACCGGAAATACAGGAAAATGATCTTATTGCTGGAGGTTCTGGAGTAAGAGCCCAGGCTTGTGACAGAAACGGAGGATTGATTGATGATTTTGACATTGTGAAAAACGGAAACATTATTCACGTCCGAAATGCGCCCTCTCCGGCAGCCACTTCCTGCCTTTCTATAGGAAATAAAATAAGTGAGCTGATCATGAATTAAAAAAAATGCACATATGCGTGCACTCAAAAAACTAAAAATATGAAAATTCAAATGGTTGACCTTAAAGGTCAATACCTGAAAATAAAAGAAGAGGTAGATTTTAGTATTCAGGAATGTATTGATAGTACCGCATTTATTAATGGTCCTGCTGTAAAAGAATTTCAACAGGATTTTGAAAAATATCTGGGAGTAAAACATGTGATTCCATGTGCTAACGGAACAGATGCTCTTCAGATTGCCATGATGGCCCTTAATCTGAAGCCAGATGATGAAATAATCTGCCCTGCTTTCACTTACGTAGCGACTGCAGAAGTTATTGGTCTTTTAGGATTAAAACCTGTAATGGTAGATGTAAATGAAGATACTTTTGATATACAGCTGGAAGATCTTGAAAAATATCTTACCCCTAATACCAAAGCGATTGTTCCCGTTCATTTATATGGCCAAAGTGCTGATATGGAACAAATTCTTAAATTTGCAGAAAAACACAACCTTTTTGTTATAGAAGATAATGCTCAGGCAATAGGTTCTGATTATACGTTTTCAGATGGAACCGTAAAAAAAACGGGAACTATCGGACATATCGGATGTACTTCATTTTTCCCATCAAAAAATCTTGGATGTTATGGCGATGGAGGTGCATTGATGACGAATGATGATGAACTGGCTTTCAAAATCAGAATGATTGCCAATCATGGTCAAGAAAAGAAATATTATCATAAAGTTTTAGGCTGTAATTCAAGATTGGATACCATTCAGGCTGCAGTATTGAAAGTTAAGCTTAAACATTTGGATGAGTATTCAGCTTCCAGAAACAGAATGGCGGATTATTATGATGCCAATCTTGCTGGTATATCAGAAATTCAAACTCCTAAAAGAGCTGCGAATTCTACCCATGTATTTCATCAGTATACCCTTAGAGTGAAAAATGGAAAAAGAGATGGATTACAAAAATATCTGGCAGAAAAGAATATTCCAAGTATGATATATTATCCTTTGCCTCTTTACAAACAGGAAGCTTTTCTTCAATATGTGAAAGAAGGTTTTAGTCTTCCGGTTACAGAGAAACTTTGCAAAGAAGTAATCTCTCTTCCTGTACATACAGAATTTGATCAGGAAGTACTGGATATTATTATTACAGAAATTAAGAATTATTTTAATTAATATAAAGCAGATATGTCGGATTTTTTTGCACACGAAACAGCCATTATCGACGAAGGGTGTCAAATAGGAAACGGAACCAAAATTTGGCATTTTTCACACCTTATGACTGGTTGCATTTTGGGCGAAAAATGTAATATTGGCCAGAACGTTGTCATTTCACCCAAAGTCGTTTTGGGAAAGAATGTAAAAGTTCAGAACAATGTTTCCATCTATGAAGGAGTAACATGTGATGATGACGTTTTCTTAGGTCCTTCAATGGTTTTTACCAATGTGATAAATCCCAGAAGTGCAGTAAACAGAAAAAATGAATATCTGAAGACTCATGTTGGAAAAGGGGCTTCTATCGGAGCTAATGCAACTATAGTGTGCGGTCACAATATAGGGCAGTACGCTTTTATCGGTGCCGGAGCTGTGGTTACAAAAGAAGTTCCGGATTATGCATTGGTAGTGGGAAACCCTGCCAGACAAATGGGTTGGATGAGTGAATTCGGGCAAAGACTTCAATTTGATGCAGAAAATATTGCCGTTTGTGAAGAAAGTGGAGAAAAATACAAATTAGAAAATAATAAAGTTTCAAAAATTTAGAAACATACAAATGAGTGAAAAAATAAAATTTGCAGTCGTTGGCTGCGGGCATATCGGAAAAAGACATGCTGAAATGATCACTAGAAATGAGGAATGTGAACTGGTAGGATTAATTGATATCAAAGATAAATCCGTACTGGGAATTGAAAATTATGAAGTTCCTTTTTTTGCATCTCTGGATGAATTTTTGGCTTCAGGAATTGAGGTGGATGTCATCAACATTGCTTCTCCAAACGGATTCCATTTTGAGCAGTCTTATAAAGTGATAGACGCAGGAAAACACGTGGTGGTAGAAAAACCTATGGCTCTGAAAAAGCAGCATGCCGAAAAACTTATTTTTCAGGCTTTGCATAAGCATAAACAAGTTTTTGCTGTAATGCAAAACAGATATTCACCCCCTTCCGCATGGGTTAAAGAAATGGTAGAAAGCGGAAAGCTTGGGAATATTTATATGGTTCAGCTTAATTGCTACTGGAACCGGGATGACAGATATTATAAGCCAGACTCATGGCACGGAAAGAAAGATCTGGATGGGGGAACATTATTTACTCAATTTTCTCACTTTATCGATATTATGTACTGGCTTTTCGGTGATATTACCAATATTCAGGCAAAATTTGCAGATTTTAATCATGCAGGTCTTACGGATTTTGAAGATTCAGGATTTGTTAGCTTTGATTTTGTAGATGGTGGAATGGGATCATTAAATTATTCTACTTCAGTATGGAATCAGAACCTTGAAAGTTCTATGACTATTATCGCAGAGAATGGATCTGTGAAGATTGGCGGACAATATATGGACAAAGTAGAGGTTTGTAATATAAAAGATTATATAATGCCGGAATTAGCACCAACAAATCCTGGAAATGATTATGGCGCTTATAAAGGATCTGCAGCCAATCATCATTATATCATTGAAAATGTTGTAGATGTCTTGAAAGGAAGAAATACCATTACTACTAATGCTTTGGAAGGATTGAAAGTGGTGGATATTATTGAGAGAATATATGCAACTAAATAATATTGATAATTTAGGCGTTGTTATCTGATATTGTTAATATTTGATTTTAGAAGCTTTCATTCCTCATTTAAATGTTATTATGTCTTTTGCCAAAAAAATACCATGTTTGGAAAATGTTAATAATTAATTTTTAATATTATAGGACATTAAGTAGAACCAGTTACACATGATAAAATTTTTTAATAATTTAAAAACCTTTTTACTTTCTAATATTCCTAGGCAGATTGGACAAGGTATTTTTTGGGCGACGCTAGCGTCTGTGGTTAGTCAGGGAATAATGCTGTGTTCAATGTTTATAACGGCAAGATATTTAGGACTTAAGCAATATGGAGAATTTGCTATGCTTAAATCAACCATCAGTACATTTACATTATTTGCAGGATTAGGGATAGGACTTACAACAACTAAATTTATATCACAATATAAAAATAATGATAAAGTAAAAGCAGGAAAAATTATAGCACTTGCTATAGTTTTTACTTACTTATCAGCAATACTGGTTGTTGCACTTATATGTCTTTTTGCCCCATATATCGCTGCAGAATATTTAAATGCCCCACATTTGGCTGGAGAAATAAGGCTTAGTAGTTTAATAATTTTTCTCTGTGCTTTGAATGGTCTATATAATGGGAGTTTAATTGGATTTGAAGCTTATAAATCAGTAGCTAAAGTCAGTATTATTTCTGCGATTCTCTTCTTCCCTTTACAGCTGATATTATTTAAAGTATATCCAAATTTATATGCTGCATTAATTGGACTGGCAGTATTTTATTTATTCAATTTTCTGGTTGGGCACTTCGAAGTTAAAAAGAAAATAAAAGAATTTGGAATTAAGGTTGATTATTTTAACTGTCTTGATCAGCTTCCAATTCTATATAAATTTACTCTACCTGCATTTTTATCGGGTATAATGATTACCCCTGTCTTATGGGTTTGTAATATGTTAATAGTTCATCAAATAAATGGATATAAAGAACTTGCAATTTTTGATGCAGCCAATCAGTATAGAACAGCAATTTTATTTTTGCCAGGAGTTTTTTCTCAGATAGCAATACCTATGTTTTCTAAAAATAATAAAAGTTCTACATTTCATAAAATTCTGAAAATGAATGTTTCAATAGTTGCAGTAGTAACAATGACTGTAGCTTTATTAGTATTCTTTCTCTCTGAATTTCTTATGAATTTTTATGGAAAAGGTTTTATAGGAGGGAGTAATGTGTTGATTATTTTGTCAATTTCAGCTATTCTAAGCTCTATAAACAGTGTTTTTGGCCAGGCAATAGTAGGCAAAGGCTTAATGTGGTCAGGGTTTTTTATGAATTTTATTTGGGCATTTGCGTTATTAGGTTTTGCTTATTATTATAACTTATCCAGTGAAGGAGCAATGGGATTTGCAAAAGCTTATTTATTTTCTTATGCTATTCATTCTGTTATTCAGCTTCTGTTTTTTAGATATCACCTTCGTCAAAAATCTTAATTTATTATGAAAAAGAAAAAAAGAATACATTTGGTTTTTTTGAATACTAATCTAAATTTTGATGGGAGGGTTTTTTCATTAATAAACACATTGTCATCTGCATATAATAAGGATGAAATTGTTGTATATAATTATGACGTAAATGTAAGTGAAACAATCAAATTACCAACTAATACAAGAATCATATTTTTTAAATCATTTTTTGAAAAATTTAATCAATTTAAAATATTTAGGGCTTTAAGATTGGTAGAATATAGTATCAGTTCTTTTTTTAAGCTGTTATATTACAGACCCCAATCAATTCAATTGCATCATGAAGTTACCTTGATAGCTCCATTGTTTTACAAGCTTTTTGTTAGAAAGGTTAAAGTTGTTTATGATGACAAGGAATTTTATCATTACAAAAATAAAAATATTTCTCCATTTTTTTATTTTATTGAAAAATCTATAATCCGATGGAGTGAATTACTGATCATTACAAATGAGTATAGAAGAAAAGCTCTTTTCAAATTGAATAAGAATGGAATAAAAAAGCATATTATAGTTGATAATTATGAATTCAAAAATCAGTTTTCTAGAAAAATTAACAATGATTTGCTAAACGAATTGAATTTAGTAAAAAACGATAATAAAAAGATTTTATTACATCAAGGTGTAATTAGTAAGGAAAGAGGAGCAAAAAAATTATTTGATGTTATAGAAACGCTTCCTTCTGATTGGAAATTATGTTTTATTGGTGTTTCACAAAATGATTATGAAAAGTTTGTATCAGAACTAGAAGAGGAACAAAAAGGTAAAGTCAAAAATTTTGGATACATTGATTATAATGAATTAAGTGATTTTTATAATTATGTAGATGGAGCGGTTTTATTTTATGATTCCTTTAATTTCAATAATAAGTATTGCGCCCCTAACCGTCTTTATTCAGCAGCGAATAACGGTGTGCCAATTATTGTTAATGAAGATAATTTTACGTTAAGTACATTTGTAAGAAAATTTAAAAATGGCGTATGTTTTTCAGGTATTAATGACTTAAAGATGTTTTTCAGTAATTACTCTAATTTCAAAAAAAATGCTGAAATTATGAAGAATAATTATGAGCATAAAGAAATGATTCCTGAATTATATAAATTTTATAAAAATGATGTATTACCTATTTCCTATTTTGTTTGGCTTTTTTTACAGCTTCAATAGGAAACGTTTTAAAATAGATGATAAAATAAAAAACATTATAGAGAAATTTTGTATCTATTTCTCTGTTATTATTTTTTGTGGTGGCTATATGACAGGTAGTGACTGGGTAAGTTATGAAATAATCTATAACGACTTTAATATTGAGGCTTTTAGCAAAATAGATAAAGAACCTGCTTTCTATCTTTTAATTCTTTTATTTAAATTCTTAGGATTTTCTTTTTTCTTTTTCCTGATCATCATGAAAATTTTAGTTTTTTTTATAATAGTCAGGTTTTTAAAGAAATATAGTCAGGATCGTTTTTTACTTTCTTTTTCTGTTTTTCTATGCACTAATGCTCTTTTTATATTTGTAGACAACCCGTTAAGGTATATGATAGCCTTAGGAATTGTTGTTTTGGCATTAGATTTTTTAATTAGAAGAAAGTTTGCTTATTTTATAATTCTAGTGCTATTAGCTTCTATGTTTCACATTAGTAGTATAATTGTTATTATTGCTTATTTTTTCAGAATACAAAAACTATCAAATCTTAAAATATTTTTTATATACCTCATTCTTACAATAGCTTGGACTCCAAAAAACATAATCAATATAATTGAGACATTTCCTGCATGGCTTAATTTTCTTATAGGTTCTTATTATAGAAGGTTTATCGAGGAACAAAATAATAGTTATTTTAGCATTGGTTGGTTTTTTACCCATTTCCTTTTTTTATTTATCCTTTTTAATAGAAAAAAAATTATCTCATCATCTTCATTTGGAGTAACCGTTTTTAACATGAGTATACTCTATTTCTTTTTAGTAGCTACAGTGGGATTAATTCCAACTTTCTTTAGAGTTCCTATATATTTTGCGGCCTTTTTATATCTCGCATTAGCCGTAAGTTTAGATGATCTGTTTGCAAAAAATATTCTAATAAAGCTGTTTTTCGTATTATATATGATATTAGCAAATGTTAAAAATATCTATTCAACTTATGTTTATATTCCTTATTCAAGCTATTTTATCCATCTCTTTAAAATAGATTTGCCGTATGAGTATAGAATACAATATAATAAGAACGAATATTTTAAAAGAACAGGTGAAGCTCCTCCGGAATATATTCCAAGTGAATAAAATAATTTTTTTGAAATGATATTATTTTGTAATTAGACTTACAGATATCAAAAATATTATTTAAATATGCAAAAAATATATTAGTTAGAATTTGTAGAAAAAGCTGATTAATAAAAAATAAAATGATTTAAAAAATAAAACAAATGTGTGGAATTTTTGGTGTCGTATCGAACACCAGCATTAATAAACAAAAGTTTCAAACTCTGGTAAAACATTCCGAACAAAGAGGAGTAGATTCCAGTGGTTTGATTTATTATCAAGATAACCAATATAAGGTAAACAGAGCTGATTATAGCATTGAAAAATTACTGAATAAGGTAAAACCATATAATAACAATATTGTTTTAGGACATAGTAGGTTGATTACTAATGGACTGGGGGATAATCAGCCAGTAATTAGAGGAAATATATGTGCAATACATAATGGGATTATAGTAAACGAAGATGAAGTCTGGAGCAAATTATCCGTTAGCAGACAATTAAAAATTGACTCTGAAGCTATTGTAGCTATTGCAGAAGAATTTCTTACCAATAAAGAAAATAAAATAGAAGATCTACCTAAAGAGATTCTTTCTTTATGCCAAGGAGTTATTGCCTGTGCTCTTGCTCTGCCGGAAAAAGGAAAACTTCTTCTGTTCTCTAATAATGGCAGTTTGTATATAGGATATAATGAGGACAAAACTTATTTTGCATCAGAAAGCTATGGGCTTAGAATCATAGGATGTGAAAATATTACACAGATCAAAGAAGAACCTTTGATTCTAGATATTCCAGTCTCAAAAGAAAACCTGTCAGTTAAGGATGAAAAGAGCCGAGTGGAAGATTTAATTCCTGAGTTTAAATTTAATACTATTGAAGAAAATCTACTTGAATATAAAAAACTGAGCATCAAAAGATGTACCAGATGTGTTCTTCCGGAGACGATGCCTTTCATAAAATTTGATGAAGCAGGGGTATGTAATTATTGTAAAAGTTATAAACCAAGAAATAACCCAAAACCGAAAGAAGAATTATTTAAACTGGTTGAACCTTACAGAAGGAAAGGAAAAGAATTAGATTGTATTGTTCCTTTTTCAGGAGGTAGAGATAGTTGCTATGGACTGCACCTTATTGTAAAAGAGCTTGAAATGAAACCTGTTACCTATACCTATGATTGGGGAATGGTTACAGATCTCGGTAGAAGAAATATCAGTCGTATGTGTGCTGATCTTGGAGTGGAAAACATTATTGTTGCCGCAGATATTTCATTGAAAAGAAAGAATATCAGAATGAACCTTGAAGCATGGCTGAAATCGCCCCATTTAGGAATGATGGCAATGCTTACTGCAGGAGATAAACATTTCTTCAGACATGTGGAAGATATCAAAAAGCAAACAGGGATCAACCTTAATCTTTGGGGTGTAAATCCATTGGAAGTAACTCACTTTAAAACAGGATTTTTAGATATTGAACCTGATTTTGAAGAAAAAAGAGTATACAGTCATGGTGCTATGAAACAGCTGAGATATCATTCTAAAAGATTCAGAGCAATGATGCAGAGTCCTGGGTATTTCAATAGTTCACTTTGGGATACTTTGTCTGGAGAATATTATCGCAGTTTCACAGAAAAGCAGGATTACTATCATATCTTTGATTATTGGAGATGGGATGAAGAGCAGGTTGATAATACTCTTTTAAACGACTATAATTGGGAAAAAGCGATCGATACTACTACGACCTGGAGAATTGGTGATGGTACAGCCGCTTTTTATAATTATGTATATTATACTGTTGCTGGGTTTACAGAACATGATACATTCAGAAGTAATCAAATTAGAGAAGGACAAATAACAAGGGAGAAGGCCTTAGAACTTATTGAAATAGAAAATGCTCCGCGTTATCAGAATATCAGATGGTATCTGGATACTTTAGGACTCGATTTTGAAAGAGTAATTAAAATTGTGAATAAAATTCCGAAGTTGTATACTGAACAATAATTTCAAGTCCAAAGATCAGTAAATGAATAAAAAATACGAATTTCACATATGTCATCTGACAAGTGTTCATCCACGGAATGATTCCAGAATATTTCATAAGATGTGCAAAAGTCTGGCATCCGATGATATCAAGGTATCATTGGTAGTTGCTGATGGTAAAGGTAATGAGGTGATAGACAATGTGGAAATTATAGATGTAGGTGCACCTGATGGCAGATTAAAAAGAATTACGAAAACTACAACCAAAATTTTTAATAAAGCTAACGAACTCAACGCAGATGTATTTCATCTTCATGACCCTGAGTTGCTTTTAATAGCAAAAAAACTAAAAAAGCTCAATAAAAAAGTAATCTTTGATTCTCATGAAGATACTGTAAACACTATTTTAGTTTCGCCCTATTTAAAATCCCCTTTTTCGAATATAATTTCTCTATTATATGAGAATTTTGAACGTTATATCTGTAAAAAAATAGACGGAGTGATTGGTGCAACACCTCATATTGAAAGTTATTTTAAAAAATTTGCCAGACAAACTGAAAATATCAATAACTATCCTATCTTATCTGGTAAGAAACAGGAGAGTATTTCCTGGGATGAAAAAAAGAATGAAGTTTGTTATGTTGGATCTATTGATGATACGAGAGGAATCAAAGATTTGATGAATTCATTAGAGCTCACCAAATCAAAAGCCAAACTGAATCTGGCAGGAATGTACTCTTCTCCTGCTCTGGAAAAAGAGATAAAGGAACATAAAGACTATCATCTGGTTAATGATTTTGGATATGTAAATTCTGAAGAAGTAGATGATATTTATAACCGTTCGTTAGTAGGTGTAGTTACTTTGCATCCCATTCCAACATTTCTAGTGAGTTTGCCGATAAAGATGTTTGAATATATGGTTGCAGGAATTCCGTTTATTGCCTCAGATTTTCCTTACTGGAGAAGTTTATTGAAAGGGAGTGATTGTTGTATTTTTGTAAACCCTCAAAAGCCTCAGGAAATAGCCGATGCTATCGATTATTTTATTCTTAACAAAGAAAGGGCTAAACAAATGGGTGAAGTGGGACAAAAGCTAGTTTATGAAAATTTTTCATGGGAAAGCCAGTCTGAAAAATTATTAACGTTTTATCAAAAACTTTTATCAAACTAACATGTGCGGAATAACAGGAGCAATAGAGTTTAAAAGATCACAAAACCTCAATTTTGAAGAAGGAAGTGATTTGCATAATTATATACGAAGAAGAGGACCAGATTACTATGGAGTTGAAAAAACAGAATATGAGAATTGGTCAGTAACTTTAGCCCACTCAAGACTTGCCATTATAGATCTTTCAGGAGCATCCAACCAGCCTATGATTTCTGATGATGAAAGGTATACTATCACTTTTAATGGTGAAATATATAATTATCAGGAAATCCGTGAAGAATTGATAACTAATGGTTTTACATTCAGAACCACAGGAGATACTGAGGTGCTTTTGAGATCCTGGGAATGCTGGGGCGAAGCTTGTCTGAATAAACTGAACGGAATGTTTGTTTTTGGTATATTTGATAAGATTAAAGGTGAGTTCTATCTGGTAAGAGACAGATTTGGCGTTAAACCATTAATATATACTTTTTTTAATGATCAGCTATTGTTCTCCTCTTCCATAGCCTCTGTAGCAAAACAAATAAATCCGGAAATAGATCTGGAATATTGTTCCAGTGGGATAAGATTCGGTTTTTTCGAAGGATATGAAGACAGAACTCCTTTCAAAAATGTAAAATATCTTTTGCCAGGATCATTGATGAAATGTACGCTGGATGAAAAACTGAAAATAGAAACCAAAACATGGTATTCTCTGGAAGAACAGGTTGCCAAAAAAAGAAAGGAATTGGAGTCATTAAGCTCGGATGAATTAATTTCCCAAGGGAAAGCCCTGTTGGAAAATTCAACAAAAATACGTCTGAGAAGTGATGTTCCTCTGGCAATCTCTTTAAGTGGTGGAGTAGATTCGTCTTCTATAGCGGCAATTACATCGAAAGAAATAGATCATCTGATGGCTTTCAGTTATGGTGCTCCGGACCATCCCAAATCAGAGGGGCCAATTATTAATAAATTTGCAAAAGACAAAAATATTAATGTTGAATATATTCACCATTCTTATACCGCACAAGAGATGGGAAATATCTATGATCAGACCATGGAGGCACAGGAATCCCCTTTCCTTGGATTAAGTATTATAGCACAGCATGAAGTATACAAGCAGGTAAAAGAAAGAAACATTAAAGTTTTATTAGGTGGCCAGGGAGGTGATGAAATATTCGCAGGATACAGAAAATTCTTCGTAGTGGCACTGAAAAAGGCAATAGAAAAAAAGGAAATTCTGCCGGGTTTGCAATATTTTCACTCATTAGCTCTTATGCTGATATTTGAAACCAAACAAATAAAAACATATTGGAATGAGAAAAACAGATATCTGAAAACAACAGGAAAAGATACATCATTCCTGGATTGCTTACCGGAAATTTCTTTAAATCTCTTTGAAAATACATCTTTATCAAACAGACAGATATCAGATATTCAAAAATATAGTATTCCTTCTCTTTTAAGATATGAAGATAGAAACTCAATGTATTTTTCTATTGAAAGCAGACTACCTTTTATGGACTATAGATTGGTAGAGTTTGCTCTGGCATTGCCGGATTTGCTTAAGATTAAACATGGATATGGAAAGTGGATACTACGTGAAATGATGAAAAAAGACGTACCAGGCTATATTCTTAAAAACCGTTTAAAAAGAGGCTTTGACGTTACCCAGAATTGGGTAAATGATGGTGTGGGAGAAAGAATACAAACAAATATTTTAGAAAATAAAAATAAAGTAAAAGATTTTGTTTCTAATATCAGTAGACTTGAAGATGCTCTTACAATCAGGAATCTTAATAACAGCAATATTTTGAATGAAGCAATTATGCTTGATTTTCTGATAGATCCTATTAAAAAACCAACACTTCAGTGATGAAAATGAATAAAAATATCTGGCTGATTTCCAAATATGCCTCACCGCCACAATACGCAAAAGTTCCCTCACGTTTGTTTTATTTGGCAAGAGAGTTTAAAAGACAGGGAAATAATACCCTCATGATAACTTCAGATTCTAACCATTTCACCCATTGTCCTGAAACTGATAAAATATATAACGATGAAGAGCAGGATGGAGTGGCTATAAGATGGATTAAAACTAAAAAATATATCAAAACCGCATCTATAGACAGAATATTGTCCTGGTTTGATTTTGAAAGAAAGCTTTTCTCAATGAAACTTTCCGGGATGGCAAGGCCTGATGTGGTTATTGTTTCTTCACTTTCTATTTTTACCATTATTTATGGTTATTATCTGAAAAAGAAGTTTGGGAGCTTTTTGGTTTTTGAAATCCGTGATATCTGGCCTTTAACAATGACGGAGGAAGCTGGGTTCTCAAAATGGCATCCTCTTGTTTTACTGATAGGATTTATAGAAAAATTTGGATATAAGAAAGCTGATTTGGTTGCAGGAACAATGCCGAGGCTGGATTTACATGTAGAACAATTATTGGGATATAAAAGACCTTTTCATTGCTCCCCATTAGGATTTGATCCTGATAACTATTCTGAAGACTTTTTAAAAGAAAAGAACCCGTTTTTGGAGGTAATACCATCAGATAAAGTAATTATTGGCTATGCTGGGAGTATGGGAGTTACCAATGCATTGGAGCCTTTTATTGAAACAATAAAAGCCATGAAGGAAGATCGTCATATTCATTTTGTACTTGTTGGGAGCGGTGATCTCAGAGAATCTTACGAAGAACAGTTAAAAGATTGTTCCAATGTTACATTTTTACAAAGAATCCAGCAAACTGAAGTTAAATTTTTCCTCGAAGCTTGTGATATTCTTTATTTGTCTACTAAAGATTCGAAAGTTTGGGATTATGGACAATCTATGAATAAAGTGGTTGAATATATGTTGGCTGCGAAACCTATAATAGCTTCTTATACAGGATATCCTTCCATGATTAATGAGGCGGATTGCGGTAGATTTATCAACAGTACATCTGCGGAAGATATTAAAAGCGCGATTCTATATTATGCCAATATGAGTTCCGAGGAAAGAATGACCATAGGCAATAAAGGGAGACAATGGATTTTTGAAAACAGAACGTATCCGGTACTGGGGAAAAAATACATGGATGCTATTTTATTTCATTCCGTAAAGCAAAAGAAGTAGCTTTGCACTGGCTGAAATAAAAAATAGGCTTTATTTTGAAAATTACTGTTAATAATAGTTTCATTGATAAACTATTCCTGTTATCTGTTATGGTAGGAAATACTGTTGCCATTTCTTTTGCAAAACCATTAGAAATGAATCCCAGGGACTTTTCTATACCGTATCGTATTTTTATTATTGTCTTTTCTGTATTTATCATCTATAGAGAAAGAAAAAATATTAGTTTTAAAAATATTTCACTGGTAAGCCTTATTGGATTTTGGATTTTTTACATTATCAAACTTATCTATTCGTTCAATAATTATTCTTTTGATCAGGAAGTACTACAATCAAAAAATGAAGATATTTTCAGGATTTTATTTATAATACTTGTACCAAGTATTGCATTATTATGTATTAATTACAACAAAGTAAATTTCAAAAGTATTACAAAACTCTGTATCTCAGTTTTATGCGGTCTTCTTGTTTTCAATTACATATATGGCTATATAAACTTAGATCATATTTTTAGTACATATTACATAATGTATGGCCATATTGGAGCCTCATTATTTATTATATCGTTATTTTTACTTTTATTTTGTAAAAAAGACTATAATTCTTATTTTTTATTCTTCTGCCTTTTATTAGGAATCTTTAATGTGATTCAATCTATGGCAAGAAGCCCGTTAATTGCGGTTTTTGTATGTTCTTTTTACCTTATTCTTTTGAAGGAAAACAAAAAATATGTGTTATATGCAGTTATATTGGCCTTGTCATTTATAGCACTGATTTTTCTCCACGAACAATATGGAGATGAACAAATAGCAAGCTTCAATAGAATGTATAAATGGATTGCCCAGGGAGATACATCAAGCAGAGGCCCATTATATAGAGGAGCCATTGAAATTTTTAATTCAAACCCTTTTTTAGGAGGAAGAATATTATTTAAGGATGGAGTTCATCCGCATAATATCTTTTTAGAGCTTTTAATGGCTACCGGCATCCTGGGGTTAATTATTTATTTTCTAAAATTTTTAAAGGTATTCCAAAATGCTTCTATATTCTTGAACATAAAAAAAAGTAATATATACTATAAACTGATTTTTGCTTTATTTTTGCAATATTTTACACTCGTACAGACATCTTGTAATCTTTTTAATATACCGGAATTTTTGTACTTTAGTTCAATAATTATTGGGATTAGTAATACAGCAAAAACAGAAGAAACTGAGTAGAATCTCATGATGTATTATGACGAATGTATCTAACTTTTAAGAATGTATAAAAATTATTTAAAGAGGATTTTCGACTTTGTATTTTCTCTGATGGGAATTACCTTATTGCTTCCGATTTTTCTTATTGTGATGGTAGGATTGTTCCTATCCAATGATGGAAAACCATTTTTCTTTCAGTTAAGACCTGGGAAGAACGGAAAGGTATTTAAAATTATAAAGTTTAAAACAATGAATGATAAAAAGGATTCCAATGGAAATCTTTTATCAGATGCAGAAAGATTAACCGCAGTGGGTTCATTTGTCCGTAAAACATCCCTGGATGAAATTCCACAGTTAATTAATGTTTTGAAAGGAGATATGTCTCTTATTGGCCCCAGACCTCTTCTTGTACAATATCTGCCGCTTTATAATGATCATCAGGCAAGAAGACATGAAGTAAGACCGGGAATTACAGGATGGGCACAGATTAACGGTAGAAATGCTATTTCCTGGGAAGAAAAGTTTAATTTAGATGTCTGGTATGTGGATCATGTATCCTTTATTCTGGATCTGAAAATAATATTTCTTACTATAAAGAAAGTTTTTATAAGAGAAGGTATTTCAGCCGATGGACACGTTACCATAGAACCATTTCAAGGAAATTAAATAATAGCTATGTATTTATTTGGAGCAAGCGGACATGGAAAGGTAATTGCAGATATTGCTGCTGCTAATGACATAAAAATTAAGGCATTCATAGATCAGGATGTCACTAAAAAGGAATGCTATGGATCTCCGGTTCTGAATAATTTACCGGACGATAAAGAAAAACTGATTATTTCAATTGGCAACAATCTGATCCGTAAGAAAATCGCAGAACAGATTAATCATGAAATTGGCACTTTAATACATCCCAAAACAATCATTTCAGGCTCTGTGAAAATAGAAGAAGGAACAGTAATCATGGGAGGCGTGGTAATTAATGCAGATACGGCCATTGGAAAACATTGTATCATCAATACCAATGCATCTGTAGATCATGATTGTGTGATTGAAGATTTTGTTCATATTTCTCCCAACTCAGCACTTGCCGGAGGAGTGGAAGTAGGTGAAGGCTCTCAGATTGGAATAGGAGCTTCTGTAATCCAGGGAATCAAAATAGGAAAATGGTGTGTAATTGGTGCCGGTGCAGTCATCATTACCGATGTTCCCGATTACTCAGTTATTGTGGGAAATCCGGGGAGAATTATCAAGAAAAATATTATATAAACAAGTTACTAATCAAAAATATGAATACTAAAATCTGGCTGTCCTCACCGCATATGGGAGGGAATGAACAAAAATACATCAACGAAGCATTTGAAGAAAACTGGGTAGCTCCGTTGGGACCTAATGTTAACGGATTTGAAGGTGATCTGGAGCAGTTTTTAGGTGGAAGCGTAAAAGTGGCTGCGCTGTCTGCAGGTACTGCAGCATTACACCTTGCTCTTATCGAATGCGGAATTGTACATGGCGATGAGGTGATCTGTCAATCCATGACTTTCTCTGCTTCAGCCAATCCAATTGCGTATTGTGGAGCAATTCCTGTTTTTGTTGATAGTGAACCGGTTACATGGAATATGTGCCCTAAAGCGCTGAGAGAAGCCATCGAAGACAGAATCCAAAAAGGAACAAAACCTAAAGCAATCATTGTCGTACATCTGTATGGTATGCCGGCAAAAATGGACGAAATTACTGCCGTTGCTCAGGAATTCCAGATCCCTTTGATAGAAGATGCTGCTGAAGCCCTGGGCTCAACTTATAAAGGACAGGCATGCGGAACATTCGGCCGTTTTGGAATTTTAAGTTTTAACGGAAATAAAATTATTACCACTTCAGGAGGTGGAGCTTTGGTTTGTCATACTCAGGAAGATAAAGATAAAACCGTTTTCCTTTCTACACAGGCCAGAGATAATGCTCCCCACTATCAGCACTCACACATCGGTTTCAACTACAGAATGAGCAATATTGTAGCAGGAATAGGAAGAGGACAGATGGAAGTGCTTAAGGACAGGGTTGCTGCCCGTAGAGCAATGCACAATTTCTATGTTGACCTTTTCCGCAATATTGAAGGGGTAACTGTATTCTCAGAGTCGAATGATGATTTTTATTCCAACCACTGGTTATCCGCAGTGATTGTTGATCCGGAAATGACAGGAAAAAACAGAGAAGGTTTAAGACTTGCATTTTTAGAAGACAATATAGAATCAAGACCGCTTTGGAAACCTATGCATTTACAGCCGGTTTTTGAAACTTCTCCTTATTATGGCGGGAATGTTTCTGAAAAACTTTTTGATAACGGATTATGCCTTCCTTCAGGCTCTAATCTGTCAGAGGATGACAAAGAAAGAATAGCAAAGGTTGTTCATTCTTAC
Organism: Chryseobacterium sp. 2VB; assembly: GCF_005503635.1. Classification (NCBI taxonomy): domain Bacteria; kingdom Pseudomonadati; phylum Bacteroidota; class Flavobacteriia; order Flavobacteriales; family Weeksellaceae; genus Chryseobacterium; species Chryseobacterium sp. 2VB. Next base: position 66,786 of record NZ_SCNC01000010.1, on the reverse strand, counting down.
TTTGGACTTTAATATTATTTGAATTTAATGAATCAGTATAAATATTGGAAAAAAGTTTTTGATTTTGCCTTAGCGGCAATATTGATCCTTTTTCTTATGCCTGTACTGATTATTTTATTTGTGATTGCAAGTCTGGATACATCTTCCAACGGAATCTTTTTTCAGACCCGGATAGGGCAGTATGGAAAACCTTTTACCATTTTTAAAATTAAAACAATTCATGAACAGAAGAGAACATGCTCAAAAATAGGGCAGACTCTCAGAAAATTTAAGCTCGATGAATTTCCGCAATTGTTTAATATTGTAAAAGGTGATATGAGTTTTGTAGGTCCTAGGCCTGATATTGAAGGATATTACGATAAACTTGTCGGAGAAGACAGGAAAGTTCTGGAACTGAAACCCGGGCTTACCTGTGAAGCAAGTATTAAATACAGAGACGAAGAATACCTTCTGAAAAACCAGGAAGATCCTTTAGCTTACAATGATGAAGTGTTATTTCCGAACAAAGTAAAAATGAATCTGGACTATTTTGAAAAGATGTCTTTCAAAAACGATATAAAGATCTTATTTAAAACATTAATAACCACATTGAAATAGAGTTTTTAACTATTATGAAAATTAAAGAAACCCCGCTTAAAGACTGCTACATCATAGAGCCTACCATATTTGAAGATGAAAGAGGCTACTTCTTTGAAAAGTTTAATGAAAAAAAATTCGAAGAACTTACCGGAATGAACGGGCACTTTGTGCAGGATAATATTTCCAGATCTTCCTACGGAGTATTAAGAGGCCTGCATCTTCAGAAAGGAGAACATGCCCAGGCAAAACTGGTTTCCTGTCTTGAAGGAAGTGTTTGGGATGTGGCTGTAGATCTTAGGGAAGATTCTCCTACATTCGGAAAATGGTTCGGAATAGAACTTACTGCTGAAAACAAATTACAGTTGTATGTGCCGAGAGGTTTCGGACATGGTTTTTCTGTATTAAGTACCCATGCTGTATTTTCGTATAAATGTGATAATTTTTACAATAAAGAGTCAGAAGGCAGTGTAAAATTCAATGATCCTGATCTTAATATCGATTGGAAAGTAGATGAAAAAGATGCCATACTTTCCGAAAAAGATCAGAACGCTCCTGGATTTAAAGAAAAAAACTTTTAAAGCATATTCCTGAAAACCACTTTTATAAAGTGGTTTTTATTTTTTAATCCTAACTCTCCAATATTTTGTATCTTTGCAGACTCAAAATCAAAACGATGCGTACAAAATCTGTAGGGAAGAAGAAAATCAATGTAGTCACTCTTGGATGTTCCAAGAATGTATATGATTCTGAAGTATTAATGAGCCAGCTGAAAGCCAATGGAAAAGAAGTGGTTCATGAAGACCGTGGGGACATTGTGGTCATCAATACCTGCGGATTTATTGACAATGCGAAAGAAGAGTCTATCAATACCATCCTGGATTATGTTGACGCTAAAAACAGAGGCGAGGTGGAAAAAGTATTCGTTACAGGATGTCTGTCTGAAAGATATAAACCGGATCTGATCAAAGAAATCCCGGATGTAGATCAATATTTCGGAACAAGAGATCTTCCGGTACTTTTGAAGCATCTGGGAGCAGATTATAAACATGAACTGGTAGGAGAAAGATTAACAACAACTCCCAAACATTACGCATACCTTAAAATTTCTGAAGGCTGTGACAGACCATGTTCTTTCTGTGCGATCCCATTGATGAGAGGAGGTCACGTTTCAACGCCAATCGAAAAACTGGTGTTAGAAGCTCAGAAACTGGCTAAAAAAGGAACGAAAGAATTGATTCTTATTGCCCAGGACCTTACGTACTATGGCTTGGATCTTTATAAAAAAAGAGCACTGGGTGATCTTTTAAAAGAATTGGTGAAAGTAGAAGGAGTGGAATGGATTCGTCTTCACTATGCTTTCCCAAGCGGTTTCCCTGAAGATGTTCTTGATATTATCCGTGAAGAGCCTAAAGTATGTAATTATATAGATATTCCTCTTCAGCATATCAATTCAGACTTACTGAAATCTATGAAGAGAGGAACTACCCATGAGAAAACAGATGCCCTTTTAGGAAAATTCAGAGAAAAAGTTCCTGATATGGCCATCAGAACAACGCTTATTGTTGGGTATCCTGGTGAAACAGAAGAGATATTTCAGGAGCTTAAAGACTGGGTAAGAGAACAAAAATTTGACAGATTAGGCTGTTTTACCTATTCTCATGAAGAGAATACGACAGCCCATGTTTTAGAAGATAACATTCCACAGGAAGTAAAAGAGGCTAGAGTAGAGGAAATAATGGAACTGCAGTCTCAGATATCATGGGAAAAAAACCAGGAAAAAATAGGTAAAGTATTCAGATGTATTTTTGACCGTAAAGAAGGAAATTATTTCATCGGAAGAACTGAGTACGATTCACCAGATGTAGATAATACGGTTTTGGTTTCAGCTGAAGATACTTATATTTCAATTGGTGAATTTGCAGACGTGAAAATTACTTCTGCCGAAGAATTTGACCTATACGGAGAATTAGTTTAGCTAAAGGCTTACTAATCAAGTGAAAATAGTATTTCCGAAATCAAATTATTAATGAAAATTAACATAGAATTTTCTCGGTAATATGTTTTTATTTTTCTGATAATCAAATAGTTAGTATTTTTTGTGTAATTAAGAATTTTTAATTTTCTTTTATAATGTATTTAAAATCGAAAATTATGCTTAAATTTGCGCAAGAAGCAATATTTTTAAATCATGTGATTTCAGCAAGTTATCATTAAATAAGCTAAAAGTCAATTGAAATTATTATTGTATTACTTTGGTTTTATTGTAATGTTCACAAGTTGAGATGTACCTTCTCTTTTTGGAAATATTGATGAAAAAAATGTAATTTAAAATCTTTAAAAACTTATGAAAAAATTTTTATTAACAGCAATTATGCTTGTTGGCCTTTCGGCTGTTTCTAAAGCTCAACAGGGGCGAGTGGGGATTAACACAACCACACCTGCCGCGACTTTAGATGTAGAAGCAAACACTACGGATAATGCAAGACCTGATGCCTTATTAGTCCCTCGTATGACAAGATCTCAGTTGTATGCAAAAGATGCTGCATACATCGCTGACCAAAATGGTGCCTTAACCTTTGTTACATCTATTGATGGTACCGCTACTGCTAAAACAGTAAACGTAACAGCCGTAGGATTCTACTATTATGATGCTGCTTCTTCTACCTGGAAAGCTGTAGGTGGAGGAGCTCCTGTAAACCCTGCTTTAAATGTTACAAATCAAACTGCTAGCTATACAGCACTTACTACAGATGATATCATTTTATTCACAACTACTGGTGCAACTCAATTAACTTTACCTACAACTGGTGTAACGGTTGGAAAAAGAATTTATGTTTCTGTAATTGGTAATACTGATGTTACACTAAGTCCAGCTCCAAGAGAAACGGCTAACCAGACTCTAATCGCAGGACAAGGAAATATACTACTGTATACTGGTGATGCTACTAACCCATGGTCAATAATTTCTGGATACTAATTGTATAACATTTAAAAATTAAAGTAATGAAAAAATTCACTAATAAATTTTTAGCTGTTATACTAATGACAGCTGGTGCTGGTTTAACTTTTGCACAGGTAAGAATTGTAAATAATACTTCCAATACGGCAGTTAGTAATATGTCTGCCTTCATTGATGGTTCTTCTAATTCAACGGCTAATAGTACTACGAATGTAGGGAAAGGGTTAATTTTTCCTAGAACAGACTTAACTACATTTACGGCTTTCGGAGGTTCTCCTACAGGCCTTCCAACATCTTTCCCAACTCGTTTTGATGGTATGGTTGTTTACAACACTGCTGCAAGTGGAGTTGCTGGTGTGGGAGCAACACAAGGTACACTTTCTCCAGGATATTGGTATTATGATAATAAATCGGCTACTGTAAACGGAGGTACGTGGAGACCTATAGCATCAAGTGCTAAAGAAAATATCTTAACTACCGAAACTGTTACAAACAGACAAGTAAATAATGCGCAGATTTATGGTATCAAAGGAACTTTTACTGCAAATGGAACTACTACTGCAGTAACAATCCCAGCGCCAAGTGGAATTACAGCATTGTACGGAATTACTATTTATAAAGCAGGTACTAATAATGTATATTCCAGAGAATTGTATTCATATGATATATCTACTGGAGCTGCTGTTACAGGTTCTCCTAGTATGTCTGTAGTATATCCAAGTGGTACATATGATTATGTTTTAGAATATTTAAAATAGTATAATACTTAATTATATAATAAAAAACCAATGAGAAATCATTGGTTTTTTGCTTTTTACAGAGAAGGATGTTCTTTTATTTTTTCGGGTAATACATCGTGATTGAATCACTTTTTGAACAATTGAAATCAAATATGGACTGATAATGAATCAGACTTTACATTTTAACAAAATAAAAAGGTGTTAAAAATCAATTGCATAATTTCAACAGATGAAGCTAAAGAGCTTCTGAGAAAAGTTTTTCCTAAAGTTGAATTTTAAGACTTTAAAATTTTAACAAGTAGTTTTGAAATTTTATTTTAACTTTATGATTTTTGTAAAATATTGATTATCAATCTATTTTAGCTTTGTGATTTTTAAATTATGCATGAATTAGTTAATTATGTTAACTTTTTAGATCTTTTTTTAACATTTTTTAACAGTGTAACTTAAAAGCCCTATTTATAGTGCTTTGCAAGGATTGTTAACTTTTTATTAGTGTTTTGTTAACTAATTTTAACATATGGAGTAGGGTTTTCTGAAGATTCCTGATACTTTTGTCCCGTCAAAACCAATAAAAGTTCAAAATGATGAAAAGATTCATTCTCGTAATCATAATGATGATTTCAACCCTAGGTGTTTACTCATTTACAAGTAATACCTTAGATGCGAAAAAAACAAGTTATGCATCGTACTACCACGATAGATTTAACGGTAGAAAAACCGCTAGCGGAGAAATCTTTGATAATTCAAAGTTTACTGCAGCAAACAGAACGCTTCCATTTGGAACAAACGTTAAGGTAACCAACCTTAAAAATGGTAAAGAGGTAATAGTGAGAATTAATGACAGGGGGCCTTACCATTCATCTAGATCTTTAGATATGTCTAAAGCTGCGTTCGATGAGATTGGAGATATCAATCATGGTACTATTCCAGTCGAATATGAAATTGTCGATTAATTTTATGATTTAAATTAAAAAAAAGCCAGCTGATCAGCTGGCTTTTTGTATGGATAAATATAGCATTGATTATACATCCAATTCCAATAAAGCAGGACAATGGTCAGAATGTACTGCTTCCTTTAAAATGACAGCTCTGCTGAGCTTATCCTTTAAGCTATACGAAGTGAAGTTATAATCTAACCTCCAGCCTTTATTTCTTTCCCTTGAGTTTTGTCTGTAGCTCCACCATGTATAATTGTCAGGTTCATTGTTAAAGAACCTGAAACTGTCAATCAGTTCGCATTCATTGATAAAATTGGTCATCCATTCTCTTTCCATAGGAAGAAACCCTGAAACATTCTTTAAACCGACAGGATTGTGAATATCGATAGCCTCGTGGCAGATATTAAAGTCTCCGGAGATAATAAGATTAGGAATTTCTTTTTTTAAATTTTTAATATACCCAAGAAAGTCATGGCAGAACTGCATTTTAAAATCTAACCTCTCAATATTAGATGCAGAAGGAACATATACCGAAATCGCGGAAAATCCGTCAAAATCTGCACGGATGATTCTTCCTTCATTATCATAGCTTTCGATACCACAACCATACTCTACATGGTTGGGTTTTATTTTTGAGGCAATTCCGACCCCGCTGTAGCCTTTTCTTACCGCTGAGTGCCAATAACTGTGATATCCCAATTTTTCAAGGCTTTCGATGTCTATCTGATCGTTTCCGGCCTTACTCTCCTGAATACAGATGATATCCGGATCGGCAGTCTTCAGCCAGCCCAGAAAATCTTTCGTAAAAGCCGCCCTGATTCCATTGACATTGTAAGTGATTAATCTCATAAACAAAATAAATTTTTTTCAAATGTAGGGAAATAAAAAAAGCCGGTTCTGAATTTCAAATCCGACTTTTATATATTGAGTAAGTGATTTTAATTTTTAAAAACTGTTTTACCGTCTTTTGTCAGTTCTATTTCCTCGCCTTTTCCTCTCAGTTCATAATGGTCATTCTTGTACCATATTCCTGATGCAGGTTTTTGTCCCTGAAGCTCAATGGTTTCATTGTTGAATACTACAGTAGCCGTATTTTTGGTATTGTTGAAAGTCATATCCAGGGTTTTCCCGTTCTTGTCTTTCGAAGTACTTTTTACAATTTCATCCTGAGTACCTGAAACAGCTGCTGAATCAGATGGCTTGGATGCAATACTGTCTACAGAAGCGGGAGTGGAATCTGTTGTTGTCTTTTCTTTATTACATGAGGTTAAAAATAATGCTGAAAATGCTGCTGCAATAAAAATGTGTTTTTTCATAAATAGATATTTAAGGTTGTCTGTTGATATGCAAAATAAGTGCCTTAAAAAAGAGGCGGAAAAAATCGCAAGATTTTTTCCGCCTTTAAACCCAAAATTAAATAAACTATGAAAAAAACTACTTGGGTTCTAAAATACTGATAGGAATAATACACTCTTCAAGTGAAATTCCACCATGCTGGTAAGTTTCTTTATAGTAATTAACAAAATGATTGTAATTTTTAGGATACGCCAGGAATATATTGTTTTTAGCAAAAATATATTTCGAACTTAAATTTCCTTTGGGCAGGAAAAGCTTTTCCGGATTGGTAATAGCCCATACATCACTGTCATCATACGTTAAGCTTTTGCCTGTTTTATATCTGATATTCGTAGAAGTTTCTCTGTCTCCTACCACTTTACTTGGCTTTTTAACATATACAGTACCGTGATCTGTTGTGATCACCAGTTTATATCCGTTTTCTGCAGCTGCCTTAATGATCTTCAATAAAGAAGAGTTTTCAAACCAGTTGAAGGTAAGGGAACGGAAAGTCTTATCATCACGAATCAGCTGGTCTACAATATGATTGTCTGTTTTTGCATGCGACAGGATATCAATAAAGTTGTACACAATAACCAGCAGGTCATTATTTTTATGCTGGTTGAAATCATCATAGATCTTTCTTTCAAAATCAGCGTTCAGTACTTTAAGATACTTCATAGACTTTGAACCAAGACCGATTCTCTTCATCTGATCTTCCAGGAAGTCACGCTCAAACTCATTTTTATTTCCTTCTTCGTTATCATTAAACCATTTATCAGGGAAGCGTTTTTCTATCTCAGACGGCATTAATCCTGCAAAGAAAGAATTCCTTGCATATTGTGTTGCTGTCGGAAGAATACTATAATAATAATCTTCCGATATTTTATTGTAGTATTTTGTAAATAAAGGTTCGATTACTTTCCACTGATCATACCGAAGATTATCCACCATCAGTAAAAGAACTTTCTCTTTTTCCACTTCAGGCTTCACTTTTTCCTTGAAAAGCGTGTGGCTCATCATCGGTTTGTCTGAATCTGTAAGCCAGTTTTCATAATTTTTCTCAATGAATTTGGCAAACTGAATATTGGCTTCTTCCTTCTGAGACTGCAGAAGATCGGCAAATTCATTGTCTGCTACCTTATCAAATTTGATTTCCCAGCTAAGAATCTTTTTATAATACTCAGCCCATTCCTGATACGTTCTCAAATAAGAAAGTTCCATGGAAAGGTTTCTGAATTCCTGCTGGTATTGTAAAATTGTTTTTTGTTCCACAAGATTATCCTGCTGAAGGTTTTTCTTTAAGGACAGTAATATCTGATTGGGATTTACAGGCTTTAATATATAATCGGCAATCTGGGAACCGATCGCTTCTTCCATAATGTGTTCTTCTTCGCTTTTGGTTACCATGACGATTTTTAAGGCATTATCTTTTTCCTTAATCATAGGAATTGCCTCCAGACCGGAAATACCCGGCATATTTTCATCAATTAGCGTTAAAGCAAATTTCTCTGAATCCATAAGTTCCAAAGCCTCATTGACATTGTTAACAGGCGTTACCTGATAACCTTTCTTTTCTAAAAATACGATATGAGGTTTAAGTAAATCTATTTCATCATCGATCCATAATATCTTTTCTGACATAATTTATTTTTTACATGGTTATTGTATCAAAATGTTGACCAAATCCTTTTAAAATCTCACAAATTCGAAAGATTAAAAGTTAAATATAAGTTAAATGAAAATAGCGTAGAATAATTCACATTTTCACTTCATTTAATCAGTAGTTTTTATATACTCCAAAGCCTTTTCCAGCACTTCGTCTTTTCCCTTTTTTATCCCTTCAATACTTGGTTTTACCAGAATATCGGGAATAATTCCTATTCTTTGGGTTTCCCTGCCATCAGGATAATAAGCACCAAGGCCTGTAAACCGTGTTTCGAGATCAGCAATTTTAAACATAATGACATCTCCGTTGGCTCCTGAAGTATTACTCCCGATAACTTTAGCTTTCGGATGCTGTTTGAACATCATTGTCGTGGTTTCTGCCTGGCTTTGTGTATTCTCATCTACTAAAACGATGACATTTCCTTTATAGTATTCAGGATTTTTCCTGCCGGTGACATTTTTTCTGCTGTAGAATTTGCCGGGATAGCTGGTATCAGGAAAAGTAAACTGATAATAGATTACCGGGTTGGGAAGAAGAAGAAAGCTTAAGGGTACAATCGTTTGTTTTGGATAATTCCTGAGATCAAAGATAATGGATTTTGTGGATTTTAAACTGCTGTACATCTCATTAAGATCATCTTTTTCTATCATTCCCATATTAACATATCCGGTTGTCTTTTCATCATCCATCAATTTCCACTTTTTTACAACAGGTTTCTTTTCACGAATAATATTCTTACTAAGATATGTTCTGGTTTTTATTTCTATATTTTGTCCTTCTCTTTCAATCTTTAAAGAAACAGAATCATTGTTAGTGAAAAGCAGCTTGTCTTTTATTTTGCTGACCTTAACCCATGAGTTGGAGGCAGGTACATACTTTCCCAAACTGTTGATCATCTGCGGAATGGTTTTTCCTTCAATATCATAAATGACATCTCCGGTAAGCAGCGGGCTTTGATGTCCGGGCCGTGTGTCATTAACTTTTGTAATCACTAGTTTTCCTTCAGCATATATATATTCTACAGGAACTTTTCGTTGGCCATACAGATGAAGCTGAATCTCCTTTGAAGAAAGGTAAGCGTGTGAATCATCCGTTTTAGCCACGAGTTCTGCTAATGTTAAGTGAAAATTTTCATCATTATCAACCAATAGAAATTTGGGAATCATTTCTGTAAGTACATCATTCCAGTTCTGATCGGTTTCATATTTATAAGGAAAGAAATATTCCACGTAATTCCAGTATCTGAACAACTCCAGTAAACTAATGGCTGTGGAAGTGAATTGAGAACCATAGGATTTTTCATTCCTGAAATATATTTTTCTTCCCCCTTTTCCCACATAGTGATTGTCTCCAAGATTTCTGTTTTTTTCGATATAACGAAGTTTTTGAGATACATCATCGGAGAAAATTTGTGAATTGTCCATCCAGCGGAGATCAAAATTTTTAAGGAAATACACCTTCTGATCTTTACCTGAACATTCTTTGCATGGCGGAACTTCTCCCAGGCTCTCAATCCATTCAGAATAAAAATTATTGAGAGACTGTTTATCATTAATATTTTCAAGTTCATTTATTTTTTGAAAAAGCTGTTTATCCCAGTTAAGATTTCCCTTTGCCACACGGGGATGGTAATATTTTAAAAATCCCCAAATCCTGCAAAGAGATTCCAGCTTTTGGGTCTCAGTGATGATCTGTGCGGAAAAGTTCAAACTTAAAAGTAAAAAGAGGAAAAGCGGGAAGCGTCTCATTAAAGGTTGCCGTGTTTTCTCTCAAAGATAATCCTTTAATATAACAGGCGCAAAAGGTTTTCAAAAAATCTCGAATTGATAATAAATAGATATTTAGGAATTTCTGAAGTTGATATGAAGATGTTTTTGATGAAAAATATTTGGTGTATCATCATGTTATCCCAAAATCTTAATAGTAATTTAATAAAAGGCTAAATTTTAAAATGCCTAACTTTGTTTACTAATACTGAAGTTTCAATGCAGAATAAGCTAAAAATCATCAACGATCCTGTTCACGGGTTTATCAAAATTCCACACGAAATTTTATTTGATATCATTGAGCATCCCTATTTTCAGAGATTAAGGAGAATCGGGCAGACCGGACTTCTGAACCTGATATTTCCCGGTGCTACCCATACAAGATTTCATCATGCTCTTGGAGCGATGCATTTGATGTTTACAGCTTTAGAAACATTGAAGCAGAAAGGAGTGAAAATTTCTGAGGAAGAAGAAAAAGGGGCGATGCTGGCCATTTTGATGCATGATATCGGTCATGGTCCGTTTTCACACGCATTGGAAAGTATGCTGATGGATGACTGGCATCATGAAAATCTTTCTTTGCTGCTGATGAATAAGCTTAATGAGGAATTTGAAGGCCAACTATCCATGGCTATTGAAATGTTTCAGGGGAAGTATCACAGAAAGTTTTTTAACCAGCTGATCTCTTCCCAACTGGATGTTGACCGTTTGGACTATCTAAAAAGGGACAGTTTTTTTACAGGAGTTTCAGAAGGAAATATTAATACCCAGAGAATTATCTCTATGATGAATGTCTGCGAAGAAGGCGAACTGGTGATTGATGCAAAAGGAATTTATTCCATTGAAAATTTCCTTACTGCCAGAATGTTTATGTATTGGCAGGTGTATTATCATAAAACTTCAGCCTTGGCAGAGTTTCTTTTGGTTAAAATTCTTGAAAGGGCAAAATATCTGATTTCCCAGGGTGTAGCACTTTCGGCAACAGACAATCTGAAATATTTTTTATACCGTGAAAAGAGCGGTGCCACAGATGAAGATATAGAAAGATTTACTCAGCTTGATGATAATGATGTAATTCAGGCCATGAAAGAATGGCAGAATTCAGAAGATTTTGTATTGTCATACTGGTGTAAATGTGTAATTCAGAGAAATTTGCCTAAAACAATTATTTCATCACATCCGTTTGATGAGAAAATAATTGATGAAAAAATAAAAAAGAGCAATGAATTTTTCGTAATCGATAATGGTGATGAATTGGTTCATGAAATTAAAAGAAAATTATTGCCTTATCACGCAGAGAAACAGCCCATTTATTTACTGCATAAAAATGGAAAAAGAACAAGGCTGCATGAGTCGGAAGATCAGCTTTTATCAGGATTAATCGTAAATAAGACGACCCGCTATATCCTTATGTTTCCAAGAGATATCTCCAGACTGGACTCTTAAAGAATATTAAAATTTACGATCTGAAACTAAAACATGTTTGCAAATTATAGAATTTCTTATCTTTGCAGAATATGGAATTTACAGCTTCGCAAATTGCAAGTTTTATTGACGGAAAAATAATAGGTGACGAGAATGCACTTATTACGGGAGTTTCACCAATTGAAAATGGGGAATCGGGACATCTTTCTTTTATAGCACAAGATCGGTTTTCTCATTTTTTGGATAGCTCAAAATGCTCTGTTATCATCGTTTCGGAAAAACTTCTGGAGAAAAATCATTATAACCCTACCTTAATCGTTGTAAAAGATGCCTATCTTTCTTTTCAGATTCTGATGAATTTATATCAGGAAATGCAGGGAAGAAAAGAAGGTATTGAGAACGGTTCATCTATTCATGATACCGCTGTCATAGGAGATAAAGCGTATATCGGGGCATTTACTTATGTTTCCGAGAAAGCTAAGATCGGGGAAGGATCACAGATCTATCCACATGTATATATAGGGAAAGGAGTGAAAATTGGTAAAAACTGTAAGATAGACAGTGGTGCCAGAATTTACGACTACTGTATTATTGGAGATAACTGTGTGATTCATTCCAACACGGTAATCGGAGGAGACGGTTTTGGTTTCCAGCCAACGGCTGAAGGCTTCAAGAAAATTCCGCAGCTTGGAAATGTAATCATTGAAGACGATGTAGAAATCGGGTCAAACTGTAGTATTGACAGAGCCACGATAGGTTCTACAATAATAGGTAAAGGAACCAAGATTGATAATCTGATTCAGATTGCCCATAACGTGAAAATTGGTCAGAACAACGTCATTGCTGCACAGGCAGGAATTGCAGGTTCCACCACTATCGGAGACTGGAATCAGATTGGTGGCCAGGTAGGTGTCGTAGGACATATTAAAATAGGAAACCAGGTGAAAATTCAGGCTCAGAGTGGAGTGAATTCCAGTGTTAATGACAGAGAAACTTTGTACGGTTCACCTGCAATCAGTTACAATGACTATTTAAGGAGTTATGTTCATTTCAGGAACTTGCCTGGAATAGTAAATAGAATAAATAATCTTGAGAATAACTCAAAAGATAATACTAATGAGTGATATGCAAAAAACACTTCAGCAAGAGGTAACTCTTTCTGGAATTGGCCTTCATACAGGTAAAGAAGTAAAACTTACCATTAAACCTGCTAAAGAAAATACAGGTTTTGTATTTGTAAGAACAGACTTGGAGGGACATCCTCAGGTAGAAGCTGATGTAAATTATGTTGTAGCAACCGAAAGAGGAACTACATTAGAAAAATTAGGGGTAAAAATTACCACTTGCGAACATCTTCTGGCAGCCCTTGTTGGTTGTGATATTGATAACGCAATTTTAGAAATGGATGCCTCTGAACCACCAATTTTGGATGGATCCTCAAAATACTTTGTGGAAGCTATCGAAAGTGTGGGAGTAGCAGAACAAGCTATTGCAAGAGAATATCTTGTTGTAAAAGAGGTGCTTACCTACAGTGATCCGGCTACAGGTTCGGAAATCACAATCATTCCTTCAGATACTTACGAGGTAACTACTATGGTAGATTTTGGGACTAAAGTATTAGGTACTCAGAATGCTACTCTTAAAAATATTTCAGAATTTAAAGACGAAATCTCATCAGCAAGAACATTCAGCTTCCTGCATGAATTGGAAATGCTTTTAGATCACGGTTTGATCAAAGGTGGAGATATTTCCAATGCTATTGTATATGTAGATAAAGATCTTACTCCTGAAACTACAGAAAAATTAAAAAAAGCCTTTGGAAAAGATAATGTATCGATCAGACCCAACGGTATTCTTGATAATCTTAACTTAAACTATCCTAACGAAGCGGCGAGACACAAATTACTGGATGTAATCGGTGACCTTGCTTTGGCAGGAGTAAAAATAAAAGGTAAAGTTATTGCTAACAAACCGGGACACTTTGTGAATACTCAGTTTGCGAAAAAACTAAACCGCCAGTGGAAATTGCAGAAAAAGAAAAACGTTCCGGATTTTGACCTGACAAAAGAACCAGTATTCGATATCAACGGAATTATGAAGCTTATGCCTCACAGACCTCCGTTCTTATTGATCGATAAAGTTCTTGAACTTTCAGACTCTCACGTAGTAGGTTTGAAAAACGTAACCATGAACGAACCTTTCTTCGTGGGACACTTCCCAAAAGAACCTGTAATGCCTGGAGTTCTTCAGGTAGAAGCATTGGCACAGACAGGAGGAATTCTTGTGTTGGCCAGCGTTCCGGATCCTGAAAACTATTCTACTTATTTCATCAAAATTGATAAGGTGAAATTCAAGAGAAAAGTAATTCCAGGAGATACACTTATATTCAAAATTGAATTGATAGAGCCTATCAGAAGAGGAATTGTTCATATGCAGGGGTATGGATATGTAGGAGATACTGTAGCAGTAGAAGCAGAGCTTATGGCTCAAGTTGCAAAAAATAAAGTTGATTAAATGATTCATCAATTAGCAGCCGTAGATAAACGTGCGAAAATCAGCAAAAATGTAATCGTAGAACCTTTCACTACCATTGCAGGGGACGTAGAAATTGGAGAAGGAACGTGGATTGGTCCTAATGTAACCATTATGGATGGCGCAAGAATAGGAAAAAACTGTAGGATTTTTCCGGGTACTGTAATCTCTGCAATTCCTCAGGATCTGAAATTTGATGGTGAAGATACCCAGGTAATTATCGGTGATGATACAACAATCAGAGAGTGTGTTACCGTAAACAGAGGGACAAAGGCTTTGGGATATACTAAAATAGGAGCGAACTGCCTTATTATGGCTACCTCACATATTGCCCATGATTGTGTTATCGGAGATCACGTTATCATTGTAAACGGTTGTGGTATTGCAGGACATGTGGAGATTGGAGATTATACTGTAATGGGAGGTTTATCAGCAGTTCACCAATTCGGTAAAATCGGAAAACATGTCATGATTTCCGGAGGTACTCTGGTAAGAAAAGATATTCCGCCTTACGTAAAAGTTGCAAGAGAGCCTATGTCTTATGCCGGTATCAATTCTGTTGGTCTAAGAAGAAGAGGATTTACCAATGAGAAAATCTTTGAAATCCAGAAAATCTACAGAGCCATCTTCCAGATGAAGATGAACGTTTCACAGGCTATTTCCCATATTGAAAAAGAAATGCTTCCAACGGCTGAGAGAGATGAGATCTTACAGTTTATTCAAAACTCACCAAGAGGTATCGTAAAAGGATACGGAACCGGTAAAGAAAGTAACTGATGAAAAAATTGTCTTTCCTTTTTGTACTGGCAATTTCCCATTTTTATCTGTCCCAGAACCAGAGAATAACAGGTATGGAGTTCTATTACGGCTTCTCGGACTATAAAAAAGACAGCCTTGCTAAACCCAGTGTTTATGCAGAAGTAAAAAGTCAGAATGAAGATTACATCAAAATATCTCCATTCAGATATACAGATACAGATAAAAAAGCAAAAAAGGAGAATAGAGCATGGCTGATGAAATATCAGGATAATCTGTATTTTAGTATGACCTATGCAGCGTATATCTATTCTTTTGATACATTTGCAAGAGTCAATGTAATTGGGAAGAAATATTTTCTGGTCTATCTTGATGAAGTAAAAGATAAAAAAGCAATTTCATACAATAATCCTTATGGAGGAGGTTTGCTGGGAGGTGCTTTAAATGCAGGGCTGACTCCTAAGTTTGCGTGGAAGGATAAAAAAGGAAATTCTTACAAGGTTCTTTTGATTGATATTGAAAAATCAAATAATACCTCTGATAAAAGAGATGTCAGCTTCGGATTGGTAGTAGATACAAAACTTATTGTGAAGCTCACAGATAATGATCCTGAAGTCATTTCAAAACTAAAGACCAATCAGTATTACTTAGAGGATATAATTGATTTGGTGAACAAAGAGAATAATAAATAAAAGAATATAATATATTAATGGCAACAAGTAACGATATCAGAAAAGGGCTATGCATCGAATATAGCAATGATATTTATAAAGTAATCGAGTTCCTTCACGTAAAACCGGGAAAAGGACCTGCTTTCGTAAGAACAAAATTAAAGTCAGTGACAAACGGTAAAGTAATTGATAATACTTTCTCTGCAGGACACAAAATTGATGAAGTAAAAGTAATCACCAGAAAATTCCAGTATCTGTATGATGATGAGAACGGATTCCACTTCATGAACAATGATGATTTCTCTCAGTTATACATCAACAAAGAAATGATTGAGAACTCTCAGTTTATGAAAGCGGGTGAAGAAGTGACTATCATTTTGAAAGAAGCTGATGAAACTCCACTTTCTGCTGAACTTCCACAATCCGTATACCTTGATGTTATTGAAGCTGATCCGGGTGTAAAAGGAAACACAGCAACCAATGCTCTTAAAAACGCAATCGTTGAAACAGGAGCAAGAGTAATGGTTCCTTTGTTCATTGAACCGGGAGACAGAATTAAAGTAAGCACTGAAGACGGCAGCTACTTAGAAAGAGTAAAAGAATAAATAAAATTTACATAAATTCGGTTTGCATCAGCACTCCGAATTTTGTTTTATAAGAAAATCTATTGTTATGAGATTCCATTCTCCGCAAAAGCTTAAAACGATTGCAGATTTAATAGGCTCAGCATTTGTAGGGCCGGAAGATTTTGAAGTATTGGGAACTAACGAAATTCACATGGTAAAACCAGGTGATATCGTTTTTGTGAATCACCCTAAATATTATGACAAAGCATTAAACTCTGCAGCTACTATTATTTTAATTGATAAAGAAGTAGATTGCCCGGAAGGTAAAGCACTTTTGGTTTCTGATGATCCTTTCAGAGACTTTAATAAAATCAATACCCATTTTACCAGAATCTATAATTTCACGGAAGAACTACACGATGTTGAAATAGGAGAGGGAACCAAAATCCATTCTTCGGCAGTAATCGGGAACAACGTGAAAATCGGGAAAAATACCTTAATCTTTCCTAATGTTGTCATTGGTGACCGTACGGAAATCGGAGATAACGTAATTATTCAGTCCAACACCGTTTTAGGAGGTGATGCATTTTATTACAGAAAATTAAATGGAAATTTTGATCGTCTGATTTCTGTTGGAAATGTTGTTATTGAAAACAATGTGGAGATTGGAAACGGGTGTACCATTGACAGAGGAGTTACAGACTCTACCATCATTGGAGAAGGATCCGTTTTGGATAACCAGATTCAGATCGGACATGATACCGTTATCGGAAAAAAATGTCTGATTGCTTCTCAGGTTGGAATTGCAGGATGCTGTATCATCGGTGATGAAGTGACATTATGGGGACAGGTAGGAATCGCTTCCGGAAACAAAATTGAGTCGGGATCTGTACTTTTGGGGAAAACCGGCGTCAACAGAGATCTTGAAAAAGGAACCTATATCGGGATGTTTGCAGAAGATTTTAAAACTTATCTGAAAAAAGAAGTAAAACTGAGAAATCTCAAATAAACAATTCCAAAGGTTTTATCCAAAATCAAAGAAATTTGAGTAAATTTGTGAGCATTAATAAAATAATAAATAAATTAAAACAACAATAAAATGTCAATTTTAGTAAACAAAGATTCTAAAGTAATTGTACAAGGATTTACAGGGAACGAAGGAACTTTCCACGCTGGTCAGATGATTGAATACGGAACAAACGTAGTAGGTGGTGTTACCCCAGGAAAAGGAGGTAGCGAGCACTTAGGAAAGCCGGTATTTAATACAGTAGCTGACGCTGTTGAAAAAGCAGGAGCAAACGTAAGTATCATTTTCGTACCACCGGCATTCGCAGCAGACGCTATCATGGAAGCTGCTGAAGCAGGAATCAAAGTAATTGTATGTATTACTGAAGGTATTCCTGTAGCTGATATGGTAAAAGTAAAATCTTATATCGCTGACAGAGACTGCAGATTAATCGGACCAAACTGCCCTGGAATCATTACTTCTGAAGAAGCTAAAATTGGTATTATGCCAGGTTTCGTTTTCAAAAAAGGAAAAGTAGGTATCGTTTCAAAATCAGGAACGCTTACTTATGAAGCTGCTGACCAGGTAGTAAGAGCAGGTTACGGTATCTCTACTGCAATCGGTATCGGAGGTGACCCAATCATCGGAACAACTACAAGAGAAGCATTAGAGCTATTCATCAACGATCCTGAAACTGAAGCTGTTGTAATGATCGGTGAAATCGGTGGAGGTCTTGAAGCTGAAGCTGCAAGATGGTACAAAGCTAGCGGATCTACTAAACCGGTTGTAGGTTTCATCGCAGGACAGACTGCTCCAAAAGGAAGAACAATGGGACACGCAGGTGCTATCGTAGGTGGTGCTGAAGATACAGCTCAGGCTAAAATGGAAATCATGAGAGAAAACGGTATCAACGTTGTTGATTCTCCTGCTGATATTGGTGCTACTGTAGCTAAGATTCTAGGATAATATAAAACCCAGCATATGAAAAAACTTTTATTAGCCTCAGCTTTAATGTTTTCTGCTTTATCATTTGCACAAGTGCAGTGGAAAAGTACAAGATTTGGAGTAACAGGAGGTTTAAACTACTCCAGAGTATCTAACGCCCATAATCCTTCAGGCCCAAGATACACTTTCCAGGCTGGAGCTTTGGCATTGATTCCCGTAGGAAAGGCAAACCAATTCTTTATTCAACCCGAAGTTCTGTATTATGGTGCAGGAGAAACAGGAAAAGATAAAGATGCTAAAGGGGTAAGTGGTTATGACGCATTATATGCTAATAACTACCTGAGTGTACCTCTTTATTTTAAAGGATATTTTTCTGAAGCAGAATCAGAATTCTTTGGATTGATAGGACCTAGATTTAACTTCTTGCTGAGCCAGAACGTTAAAGACGCTCCAGTAAGCAGACCTTATTATGATCCCGATGTTACTGATCCTAACCAGCCGGCAGGTGTAAACGGTAAGGCGAACAGTTTTAACTGGGGACTTGGTCTGGGTGTAGGATATAGCTACAAAAGACAACTTGAAGTAGCGGTAAAATATGACTTAGGTCTAAGCGATACTTATCCTGGTCTTGCTAAAGAAACCAAAGGTACTGATAAGAAAAAATCAGAACAGGTAATTGCACTTACTTTAAGCTATATATTCAAATAGAATATTTCAGAATATAAAAAACCCCGGAAACGCAGTTTCCGGGATTTTTATTTTATATCAGTTGGCAAACCAACGTTCTCAGCTTTTACGCTGCTTTACATTTTGATTACCCTTTAATCCACTTCCAAAGCTCTTTTAACGTAGCTTTATTTCCATACATTAAAATTCCTACACGATAGATTTTTCCGGCAAGGAAGATCATGAAAATAGTAGTTACCAGCAATAATGTAATAGACAATGCAATCTGCCATGCAGGAACTCCAAACGGAATTCTGGCAATCATAGCAACCGGTGAAGTAAACGGAATGATTGACAGCCAGAAGCCTAAAGGACCTTCCGGATTGTTCATCAGTGTAAAGCTTCCATACATACCTAATGTTAACGGTAAGATCGCAAATAAAGTAAACTGCTGGGTTTCTGTTTCGTTATCCACTGCAGAACCAATAGCTGCATAAATAGAACTATAGAAGATATATCCTAAAAGGAAAAATACGATGAATACAAAAATGATGAGCGGGAAGTTCAACTCCAGCAGGCTGTGAGAAATCTGGGTAGCAAGCTGTCCCATATCCAGTTTACTTGCCATCTCCTCATTTCCCCCTGGAATATTCTTCTGAATAGAAGAGAACCCTGTATTGAGTACCAATGCACCAATAACAGACATGGTAATCCAGATCAGAAACTGGGTTAGTGCAACCATGGTTACTCCCAGAATTTTACCCATCATCAGTTCAAAAGGTTTTACAGAAGAAATGATGATCTCCACAACACGGTTGTTTTTTTCTTCAAGTACACTTCTCATTACCCTTACCCCGTAAATAATGATGAACATAAAAGTAACATACATCAGTACCATGCTCAATCCGGATTTCACCCCGAAAACAAGATCCGAGTCCTCTTTGTTATTATCCGTAACGTTGATGGTTTTTAAGCTAAAGTTTTTATCAAGATCATTTAATTGAGTTTCCTGAATACCCAGCTGCTTGATCTTTTCTTTTCGGACAACATTGCTGATATCAGATACAATTCTCTGTTTTGTGTCAAACCCTATTTTACTGTTGATAATCAGTCTGGTTTCCTTTTCAAGCTCATCAAAATTCTGGTTTTTCAGCTGTGGAAGAATCAGGATGCCATCGAGAGATTCATTCCCTTTTAGATTGTTAATCTTGGACTTTTCATCCGCCGCAGAAACAAAAACATAGCTTAATTTATCATTTGATTGAAGCTGATTGGTAAACAAGCCGCTCTTGTCAACCACTTCTATGATACTATGTGATTCATTCGCCTTAAACATTAGCCCTACCACTGCTCCGAAAGCAATAATCAAGACAGGGGCAAGCAGAGTCAATATGATAAAGGATTTTTTCTTAACCTGGGTAAGAAACTCTCTCTTGGTAATTAAAAAAATATTATTCATAAAATTAAGAATGGTTACTTACAGCATTAATAAACACTTCATTCATACTTGGGATTCTTTCGTCGAATGATCTCACTTTACCTACCTGTACAAGATCAAGAAGAACATTATTCTGGCTCTCCTCATTTTTCAGGTCAAAAGAAACAAGATTGTTTTCATTGGATAAATTGAAGATCTCATATTTGTTTCTGAAATTTTCAAACTGATCATTGCTTACTTCAGAAAGCGTAATCCCAAAAATATTTTTCTTGAATTTTTCCCTTACATCAAAAACCCTTCCGTCAATAATCTTCTTTGAATTGTTGATCAATGCAACATAATCACACATTTCCTCCACACTTTCCATTCTGTGGGTAGAAAGAATGATGGTTGTTCCGTTATTTTTAAGATCAATAATCTGATCTTTGATTAAGTTGGCATTTACCGGATCAAAACCTGAAAACGGCTCATCAAGAATTAAAAGATGAGGCCTGTGAAGAACAGTAACTACAAACTGGATTTTTTGAGCCATTCCTTTAGAAAGTTCAGAAAGCTTTTTCTTCCACCATTGGTCGATGTTCAGTTTTTCAAACCATTTTTTGGCTTCATTCAAGGCATCACTTTTTTTCATGCCTTTCAGTTCCCCGAAATAGAGAATCTGGTCACCAACCGTCATGTTTTTGTACAGTCCTCTTTCTTCAGGCATATAGCCAATATCTTTAATGTGACCTGGATTAAGCTTTTGGCCATTGATATGGATTTCTCCAGAGTCTGCCTGAGTAATTTGGTTGATGATACGGATAAAAGAAGTTTTTCCGGCTCCGTTGGGACCTAAAAGGCCATAAATACTGCCTTTCGGGACATGGATGCTGAAATCATCCAGGGCGACCTTTTTTCCGGCATTATAGGTCTTTTTAATATGTTCAGCTTTTAGCATTAAATTGTTCTTTTTTACTATTAGTATGAAAAAGTCCCGAAAGTTACGGAAATATTAAAACAGAATTAATGTAAAAGAAAAAATCCTGATGATTATCAGGATTTTAATTTATTGTTTCACGATTTGAGTAACTTTTTGTGTATTGTCACTTAAAATATATCGGATCATATATTTTCCGGGCTTTAATTTTTCAATATTAATCTCTCCGGAATTCATATTCACCGTATAATTAGCGACCTGCATACCCAAAATTGAATAAAAAGTCACGCTTTTGATTCTTAAAGAAGAATCTTTTGCCTTAATAATAAGGAAATCCTTTGCAGGATTTGGATAGGCAAGCAATACGCCGTCATCCGCCTTTTGAGTGGTGGAACCCGGCTCTCTAAGCTGAGCTTTGAAATTGTTGGAAAAACCAACAAAAGTGCCTACAAATAGAAATAAAAGTAAAAGTTTTTTCATCAAATTTATAATTTCTCGAATATATATAACAAATGTAATACATTCTGCAATTTCGTACAATAGTTTTTTGCAGAACTTATATTAAATTTGTAGAAACTTATTCAAAAAGTATTCCAAAATGATACATTCAAGAAATAGAAGACTTAGAGTTAATGAATCTATCAGAAGTCTGGTAAGAGAAAATGTGCTTACAACTGATGATTTTGTAATGCCGATCTTCGTAATGGAGGGCGAAAACAAGCAGGAGGCAATCCCGTCTATGCCGGGAATTTTCAGGCGCAGTATAGATTTAACGGTGAAGGAATGTAAGGAATTATTTTCTTTGGGGGTAAAAGCTGTCAATTTGTATATGAAAGTGTCAGAACATCTGAAAGACAATACAGGAAAAGAAGCCTGGAACAAAGACGGATTGATGCAGAACACCATCAAAGCAATCAAAGATGCCGTTCCGGGAATGATTGTAATGCCGGATGTAGCCTTAGATCCTTATTCAATCTATGGACACGACGGGATCATTGAAAACGGAAAAGTTGTAAATGACGCTACCAATGATGCACTGGCAAGAATGTCAGTATCTCATGCAGAAGCAGGAGCCGATCTTGTAGCACCAAGTGATATGATGGATGGCAGAGTAATGGTTATCCGTGAAGCTTTGGAAGAAAGCGGATTTACAGATGTAGGAATTGTAAGCTATGCTGCGAAATATGCAAGTTCTTTCTATGGCCCTTTCAGAAGTGCTTTAGACAGTGCTCCGAAAGATGATATGGAAATTCCGAAAGATAAAAAAACATATCAGATGGATTTCCACAACTCACGCGAAGCCTTGAATGAAGTATTTAAAGATATAGATGAAGGAGCCGATGTAATCATGATTAAACCGGGACTTCCTTACCTGGATATCGTTTCCAAAGTACGTGAAGCCATTGATCTTCCGATTGCAGTATACAATGTAAGCGGAGAATATGCCATGGTAAAAGCTGCTGCTCAAAACGGCTGGCTGGATAATGACAAAACGATCATTGAAAGTTTGACTTGTTTTAAAAGAGCAGGAGCAGATATGATCTTTACTTATTTTGCAAAAGAAGCAGCTATTCTTTTAAATAAATAATGATTAAATTCATTCCAATAAAAAAGAGACTACTCAATCGGTAGTCTCTTTTTATGTCTAATGAGGTGATGATAATTTTTTACAACCATCCTTTTTTTCCATAGACATAAGTATCATCGAATTGTTTATCGCTCATAAAAAGATAGAGAATTCCCTCAATAAAAGGAATAATTGAAGCCGTACCAAAAGTAACGACATTCAGAACCAGCTGAATAATTCCCTCCTTCGTATATCCAAGATAAAATTTATTTAAAGCCAGCCATCCCACAAGAATGCCCAATATAGCGGCCGGGATTTTCTTTTCTGAACGATAGGGAACATCGCTTTGCTGGTTTTGTCTATTTTCTGTTTTAGTATATCCGTAATTTTCCATTGCTTACTATTTATAATTGATTGATATGTTTTACGATGAGTAGATTAAAATGATGAAAAGTTACAATAGGTTGTAAATGAACAAGTTTGTATTTAACGTAAACAAGTTTAGATTAACGTATAAGTGAAGTTTATATTTTTGATATATTTGCCCTATGATTTTACGAGGAGAAAACTTAATCAAGGAATACGGTCCTAAAAAAGTTGTAAAAGGCGTTTCTGTACAGGTTCAACAGGGAGAAATTGTTGGTTTGCTGGGTCCGAACGGAGCAGGGAAAACCACATCGTTTTATATGATTGTAGGGTTGGTTAAGCCCACTTCAGGAAAAATTTTTTTGGATAAGCAGGAGATTACTACAGATGCTATGTACCGAAGAGCCCAGAAGGGAATCGGGTATCTTGCTCAGGAAGCTTCGGTTTTCAGAAAGTTGTCTGTGGAAGAAAACATTATGGGAGTATTACAGCTGACCAAGCTTTCGAAGCGTGAACAGCAGATCAAATGTGATGAACTGATTGAGGAGTTTTCTTTGCAGCATGTCCGTAAAAACAGAGGAGATCTTCTTTCCGGGGGAGAAAGACGTAGAACCGAGATTGCACGCTGTTTGGCCACAAGCCCGAACTTCATTCTTTTGGATGAGCCTTTCGCAGGGGTAGACCCGATTGCCGTAGAAGATATTCAGAAAATCGTAAGAAGTCTTGTTGATAAAAATATCGGAATTCTGATTACCGACCACAACGTACAGCAAACCCTGGCAATTACTAATAAAACCTATATCATGTTTGAAGGAAAGATCCTTAAAGAAGGACTTCCGGAAGATCTTGCCAATGATCCGCAGGTAAGAGAAGCTTATCTGGGTGAAAATTTCGTGTATCAGAGTATTCTGGATAAGCCTAAAAAGAAGAAGTATGCTTACAATATCTGGGCTGGTAATTTTGATTCAAAATCACAGCTGCAGGGATTTGTCAATGAAAATTTCAGTCAGTTTGATGATCTTAGATTGTTACATGGCTTTGAAGAAGTCAGCTTTGCAACCTTAGCGAATTCTGAAATTGAACATATTTTCAATGATGTAGTGGATAAAAATGCCAACAATTCATTTGTTTTACAGAAGAAGGAAATCAATTCCCAATATTCTTTAGAACAGGCAGAAGCAGAGTCTAAAGAAGCCAGCAGAAAAGAACTGCACTACCTTACAACCTATGTATTTGAAGGATAAAATATAAGCATTCACTTGCTGAACATGATAATAAAACGTACCTTTTTCTTTTGAAAGCGGTACGTTTTTCATTTAAAATGATTTCTATGGCTAAACCTTTTAACAGAACCGTCACCCTATTCGGAATCTATAAACAGCTTGTCCCGTTCATCAGACCTTACAGACCTATGATTTACGGAACATTGTTTCTTACTTTTCTGGGAGCTCTTGCAGCACAGGTGAACCCGATTGTTCTGAAATATACAGTGGATGAGGTTACCAAGCTTACTCACCTTCCACATCCGATGTCGGAGGGAATTCATATTCTCATTATTATTTCCATTATTTTACTGGGAAAAGAATTATTGAACATCTTTATCAACTTCGGACAGAAATTTTATGGCGAAAAAATAAGGATCAATGTGAGCTCAGTGTTGGCACAATCAGCCATTGATAAGATTTTAACCTACAGAGTCGCTTATTTTAATGATGAAAACCATGAGTCCGGAAAATTACAGATCAGAATAGACCGTGGAATAGAAAGTCTGACAAGATTGGTTCAGAACTTTTTTATTGATATCCTTCCTCTTTTTTCCAATGCCATTATTGCCCTCATCATTATGTATATGCAGAATGTGTATGTGGGACTGGTTTCTACGATTATTGTACCGATCTATTTCTACATCAGCTCCCTGCAGGCCAAAAAACTGGGCGGAGTGAGGCGTCAGCTTAGGAATCAGAGAGAAAAAAAGACCTCCGGACTTTTGAACCTGATCAATTCTATTATGGTTATTAAAAGCTTTGTCCGTGAAAAATTTGAAGGGAAAAAACAATATGACCTTCAGATGGAGCTGATGGAAAGCCAGATGATCACAAGAAGAACCAATTTTATTTATGATGGTTTAAAAACGTTCATTGAACAATTTGGAGTTGTTTTGATTATCCTTTTAACCGTTTATCTGGTGCTTGACCAGCAAATGACTATCGGTGCTATCATGCTTCATATTATGCTTTTTAACAATGTCTCAGCGCCTATCCGACAGCTTCACAGAATCTATGATGATATGAACGATGCCATGATTTACGCCGAAGGGTACTTTGATATTTTAAATGCAGATCATGAAACAGAATCCAACGGAAACTTTGTAGAAAAAGAAATCAAAGGAACTTTTGAATTGAAAAATGTGGATTTTACTTACCCTAACGGTACAAAAGCTTTGCATGATGTTTCCATGAAAATTGAAAACGGAAAAACGACTGCTTTGGTAGGGTTGAGCGGTGCAGGAAAATCAACGGTGATCAATCTTTTGTGTAAATTCTATCTTCCGGATTCTGGAGAAATCCTTCTGGATGGAGTCAACCTTAATGAATATGAAAATACTTTCCTGAGAAGCGATCTTGGGTTGGTACTTCAGAAAAATCATATCTTTCAGGGAAGCATAGAAGATAATATCCGTTATGGAGATATGAATGCTAGTTTTGAAAAAATTCAGGAGGCTGCAAAAAAAGCTTATCTGCATGATCAGATCATGGATCTTCCTGAAAAATATCAGCATGATGCTACTCAGCTTTCAGGAGGACAGCAGCAGAGAATTGCCATTGCCAGACTGTTTCTTAAAAATCCACCGATTATTTTTCTGGATGAACCTACAGCCAGCCTTGATGCTATTGCCACCGAACAGATCAAGAATTCTCTGGATGCTATTAAAGAAGGAAGAACGGTGATCATTATTTCCCATTCTCTTTCACAGATCCTGGATTCAGACACCATTTATGTGATGAAAAAAGGCAGAGTGGTTGAAAATGGAACTCATGATGAACTGTACAATAAAGAAGGAACATACCGTGAGATTTTTGATGCCTCTGCCCGGAGTCTTAATCTCGATAAACTGGTGAATACTTTTAAAGAAAATTAAAGTCAAAAAGCCCTCTCATTTATAAGTCATACCTCAAAAAAGAATTTTAGCTTTGTTCCATCATGAACGATCACTATTTAAAAAAGCTCGATAGGGTAACGGCCATCCTTACCCAGTTGCAGTCGAAACCTGTTGTACGCGCTCAGGATCTGGCTGAAAAGTTTGATGTAAGTATCAGAACTATTTACCGTGATGTAAAAACCCTGGAAAATGCCGGTATTCCTATTGTGGGAGAAGCTGGAAACGGCTATTCTTTAATGGAAGGCTATAAGCTTCCTCCGATCATGTTTACCAAAGAAGAAGTGTTAAGTTTCATTACCGCTGAAAAGCTGATGCAGAAATTTTCCCACCAAAGCCTGGGAAATCATTATCAGGCTGCCATGGAAAAAGTACGTTCGGTACTGAAATATTCTGATAAAAATCTGATTAAAAATATCGAGAAGCAAATAGATGTTTTCAGTTTTCATACAGATTCCGGAGATTCACTGAAAAACGTAATTCCTATTATCCTGGAAAGTATTGCGGAGAAAACCCAGCTCAATATCAGGTATAAGACTGTAGATGAAAGAGTAAACAACAGAACGATTGAAACAGTTGGTATGTTTTTCGAATTTAATTTCTGGTATATCATGGCCTACTGTACCTTGAGAAAAGATTTCAGACAGTTTCGTATCGACCGAATTCTGGAAATCTCAAAAACACAGAATCCTTTTTTACAGGAATACGGACAGGTGAATGATTACCGTAAAAAATCAAACGGAAATAAGGTTAAAGCCAAACTGCTGGTTGATAAAAAGATCATGAATCATCTTGTAAATTCTAAAAAATATTACGGATTGATAGAAGAAGTAGAAACCGAACAAGGGATGGAACTCACCTTTGAAACAGAATGGATCAGTGATGGATTTCCCCGCTGGCTCATTACTTTTGCAGATTATGCTACCGTTCTGGAACCGGAAAGTCTTCGTGTCCGTTTGAATGAACTGCTTGTAAAAATGGTTGAAAGACATCAATAATAAAACCCCAACAAGACTGTTGAGGTTTAAAGACTTAATTGAGGCAATAAATGAAATGGTTTACGGAAAAGGCATAATTGCAAATAAGAAAATTTGTTGTGTCGCAAAAAAAGATATAAGTTTTGTTTACCCTTTCTGCAATTTTACCTTCCCATTGTATTAAAATCTCTCCCAGAAGAAAGGAGGTTCAATCCCTAAAGCTCTTAAATAAACATATCCCTGCCCACGGTGGTGGATTTCGTTATCAATAAAATACAGAATATTTTCATACACCGGGAATTCATATTGTCCGAACAGGTTGAATACTTCCTGGAAACGCTCTTCAGAAATCTGATTGAAATAGTGGTTGATTACTTCTGTTTCTTCATCCCACTTTTTTAATAACTCTTCTTTAGTTGAAGGATTGAACCCTTCTTCATTATAACCTTCCATATTCCCTTCAATGATTCCTTTCAAAGCAGGACCTGCAATGCTGATCATCTCTGTGGCAAGTTTGGCAAAAGGTCTCATCCCTCCAACGGAAAATTCAAATAATTCTTTTTCAGGAAAAGCTTCAATCACTCTTCTTGTAAGATTTCTGTGTCCCTGCCAGTCTTTTAATAACTGATCTGTAGTCATGAATTGTTTAGTGGCTGTTGCTGTAGTTGTCATAATGTTTTGTTTTTTGTTTGTTGTTGATACAAAGGTAAGAGAGGTTTATGACAACAGTTTGTCAGCAGGATTTTTCATATTGAAAAAATATTTTTTTCTTTGCTAAAATATCCTGGCCCGTTTTTACGTTAGAAAAGAGGATATTAATAAAAAAATCGCTATTATTAGAATTATGAAGAAGTATATTTTGCCTGTTATTACTGGTTTTTTATTAGTATCATGCAATAAGATTGAGGAAAAAATTGACCAGACTGTTCAGAAAACAACAGAAGCAGTACAACAAAAAACACATCAGGCTGTAGAAGAAACAGTCAAGAAAACAGTCAATGAATCTATAAATTCTTTAACCAACGCCGAAGACGTAAAGTTTAATACCGTTTTCCCTGGTACAGGTGCTTCCATTGTTTCTGAAGAAAAAGGAAAGAAAATTAAAATTCCGGGAAGACCAGAAGGATATATCTTTAAATATAAAGCCGACATTACAGTGTTGCTGCCATTTTTGGAAAGTCAGCCAACGTCTGATGAAAATAAATCTGATAAAACTGCCAGAAAGATTGATGGCCAGAACATTATTGATAAAATAAGCTTTCTGTCAAAATTCCTTCCTGAAAATACTTTTGATACCAGTATTCTCGAAGATATTAAATCCGATAAAAATATTCAGTATTATAAGCTGAAAAGATTTCCGAACAGTAGTACCATTATCTACAACCCAAAAAATCAGACCATCATACAATACGTAGAGGTAAATAAATAATTTGGATATGGCCGGTTTCTCCCGGCCATTTTTTATTTCCATTCATTTTTCGATTATTGCGAGCCATAGCAAACGCTTCTCAACTCATTGAAAATTACTTTTCAGAACGAATAAAATCATGTTTATTTCTGATGTTAACTAATTGATTTTTTTATACAAATTTGATGTTATTGATTTATATTTTTTATTGTTATTAATAAATCACTTTACGTTTCGTATATTAATTCTTGTTTTTATGAAATGGCATGGTTTTCGTAAATATTAAATAAAATTGTTATTATATTTTTTATTTTTATGTTTAATGTTGATTTTTTTACTAGTTTTATTGAATAATTAACAATTAATATGAAGGAAAATTTATTGAATAGAAAAATCTATGTCTTAGTATTAAGCGGAGCTGGTGTTATGGGATATGCTCAGGACAGCATAAAACAAAATAAAATAGACGAAGTGGTGGTGACCACGGGGAGAACTAAGCCCAGAACCATCATTACCTCAGCAATTCCTATAGACAATATTTCAGCAGCGCAGCTAAAATCTACAGGTCAGGTTACTTTTGACAAAGCTTTAACCTATGCTGTTCCCTCTTTTAATTCATCACAACAAACTGTTTCTGATGCCACGGCCCATTTTGATCCGGCAGACTTAAGGGGTTTGGGGCCTTCCAGAACATTAGTTTTAGTTAATAATAAAAGAAAAAATCAAAGTGCTCTCATTTACGTAAATGATACACCGGGAAAAGGTGAAGTAGGTACAGACCTGAAAAGTATTCCTTCAGCAGCCTTACAAAACGTAGAGGTCCTGAGGGATGGAGCATCTGCACAATACGGATCTGATGCTATTGCAGGAGTGATCAATATTATCCTTAAGAATGGTGTTGGGAAAAGCACAGTGAATCTCTTTTCCGGAATTACTTCAAAAGGAGACGGTTTCAATATCGGAGCAGATTTTAATACAGGAATCAGGGTTGCAAAAACGGGAAGCCTGAATCTTACCTTAGGATTTTCTTCCCAAAATAAAACGAACCGCGCAGGTTCTGTTACAAAAGATGAACTTTTTGGGGTGGATAATGCCTGGACTCAGGCCAATCCCGGTTTAGGAATGATCATCGGGCAGCCGGAGACCAAAGTGGGCAATATGTTTGTAAATTTTGAATTGCCAACAGGTGAGACGGGTAAATTTTATGCTTTTGGGGGGACAACTTACAGAAATGGGACCAGTTTTGCTTTGTACAGAACACCTTATTGGGTACCGTCAGATTTTGGTTTATTAACTCCAAAAGGACAGGCTTACAATGGATTTCAGCCGGAATTTAAAACAGATGTTTATGATTATAATTTAACCTCCGGATGGAAAGGAATGTTTGGAAAATGGAGTTTTGACGGGAGTGCCACCTTTGGCTCTAATGCAGTAGATTATGCTGTAGCAAATACCATTAATACTTCTTTAGGAGCAAATTCACCAACTTATTTTAAAGCAGGTGGTCATCAGTTCAGTAATATGATAGGAAACATAGATGTCAGCAGAGATTTTGGTGCACTTGTTTTAGGAGCCGGAGTTGAGGTGCGCAATGAAAACTATCAGGCAAGGGCAGGAGAAGAAGCTTCTTATATAGGAAGTGGCGCGGAATCCTTTCCGGGACTGCAGCCTCAAAATGAAGTCAATAAAAACCGTCAGAATATCGGAGCCTATTTCAATGCTGAATGGGATGTTACAAAAAACCTATTAGTTGGAGGAACGGTGAGATATGAAAATTTCAGTGATTTCGGAAATAATGTTTCCTGGAAAGGAAATGCAAGATATAAATTGCTGGATGATAAATTGGTTTTCCGTGGATCTGTTTCTACAGGATTCCGTGCCCCTTCCTTACACCAGATATATTATTCCAATGTTCAGACTAAAATTACAGGGAATACAGTAGCCAATCAGGGTACCTTTAATAATGACTCTCCAATTGTAAGATCTGATCTTGGGGTTCCAAAATTAAATGCTGAAAAAGCCTTTAACATTACCGGGGGATTGGCTGTAAAACCTTTTAAAAATCTTACTATTACAGCAGATTATTACAGAATAAAAATTGAAGACCGTGTACTTTTTTCAGGAGATATTGGATACAAAACCGGAGCTCCCGGAAGTCCGGATCTGTCAAACCCTGTGGAAGTCATATTAAACAATAATAAAATAACTTCCCTGAAGTTTTTCACCAATGCTGTCAATACAGTTACTCAGGGAATAGACTTTGTCGCGAATTATTATACTTCAGCTATTGGAAAAGGAAGATTAGGCGTTATTGCTGCCTTCAATTATAACGAAACTAAAATAGTAGATAATATTGCTGTTCCGTCTATTTTGGCGCAAAATGGCTATTCAGAAAACTTTTTTGACAGAAAGGAACAATCCAGAATTACTTCTGCAAGGCCAAAAACAAAAACGATCCTTAGTCTGTCGTATGACATTACAAAGTTTAATTTTAACCTTAATAATACCTATTTTGGTTCTGTTACATGGCAGCATGCCACTGATCCTGCCAAAGATCAGACATTTTCCGGTAAGGTGGTTACAGACATCGTTTTAACCTATAAAATCACGAATGACCTTAAAGTTTCCGGAGTCGTAAATAATTTATTTAATATTTACCCGGACGTCATAGACAGCAAAGGAGATGTAGTGACAGATCTTGGAGGAAGATTCAAATATCCGTGGGAGGTCAACCAGTTTGGATTTAACGGAACCACTTTTCAGCTTAATGTTAATTACACATTTTAATGTATAAATAAATAATTAGTGCTTTAATATAGGGAAAGTAACCCCAAAAGATATAAAAGCCATCTACGCAAATACTAACTGACATTAATTTCTAATGTCAGTTTTATTTTTTCAGATAGAATAGGAAG
Organism: Chryseobacterium sp. 2VB; assembly: GCF_005503635.1. NCBI lineage: Bacteria > Pseudomonadati > Bacteroidota > Flavobacteriia > Flavobacteriales > Weeksellaceae > Chryseobacterium > Chryseobacterium sp. 2VB. The sequence continues at coordinate 35,486 of NZ_SCNC01000010.1, read as the reverse complement.
TTATTACTACATTTTACTTTTTACATTGTATAAAAAAAGGTATTTTAGTACTATGAAAATTTATACAAAGACAGGAGATAAAGGTCAGACTGCATTGTATGGCGGAACAAGAGTTTCCAAAGCCAGTGCAAGAGTAGACAGTTATGGAAATATAGATGAGCTGAATTCATTCATTGGAATTGCAAAAAGCCATATCGAAAATGAAGAAGTGCTGAGACAGCTGAAGAAAATACAGTTTGATTTATTCACTGTAGGTTCAGAGGCGGCAACACCTGTGGATAAGCTGATGCTTGCCAATGGAAAATCCCGTCTTCCGATCATTATTTCAGAAACAGAAATTGAAGAACTGGAACAATGGATGGATGCTTTTGACGAAAAACTGGAACCGCTTCAGTATTTTATTCTGCCTGGAGGAGGTAAACCGGCGACCTTTTTACATGCAGCCCGAACAATATGCAGAAGAGCAGAGCGTTCACTGGTATTCCTGAATGAATCTGAGGAAGTACGTCCCGAACTGATTAAATATTTAAACAGGCTTTCAGATTATCTTTTTGTATTGGCCAGATATATTTCAAAACTGAACAACGAACCGGAAGAATACTGGAACCCGAATGAAAGATAAAACATTACTTTTCATCAACGGAGATGCTCCAAAATCATTACCCAACCCCGAAAATTATGAATTGATTGCCTGCACAGACGGTGCCTTTCATTATTTAAAAAGAATGGGATTTCCTTTGGATAAGCTGGCTTTTATATCTGGCGATTTTGATTCGCACTCCGGATCAGATGAAGATATGTATGAGGAAAAATTCATCCTTACATTAGATCAGGAAAAAACAGATTTTCATAAAGCGCTGGAAATTATTCAGGAAAAAGGTTTTTCAGAGGTCGATGTTTTTGGAGGAAGCGGTGGTGAACAGGATCATTTTCTTGGGAATCTTACCGTTGCTTTTGCATTCAAAGACCTGATGAATATTAAATTTTATGATGAGTTTTCAGAATATTATTTCATTCCCAATCATTTTACATTGAAAGGAGCGAAAAACAGGATGATTTCTCTTTATCCGTTTCCATCAGTGAATAATATCACGACAAAAGGTCTCAATTGGCCCTTGACTAATGAAAGCCTTAGCATTACTTCAAGAATAGGAACCCGGAATTTCGCTGTTGAAGATGAGGTTTCTATAGAGTATGAATCAGGAGATGTCTTGTTTTTTGTAGGGATCAAGGAGATTGAATATCCTGCAATTTATTAGAGTGATGATTATCAATAGAAATGGGCCTTACCCATTGTAAAAAAAGACTGTCATTAAGCACAAATTACACCAATGTTTTTCACAAATGGCACTAATTTTATATCAATAGGAACGGACAATAATCCTGAACTTAGACGAAGGAAGCACGTTTAATAAAATACAAGAATCCATTGGCTTCAGCCAAAATTTATTAAAAACCATTGAATAAACTAATCAGAATATCAGTTTTCACCATTTCATTATGCTGTATTTTCTCATGCAAAACACAGCATTTTGAAACACCCGAATATGGAAAAAATGAAACTGAAAAAGTGATCCCGATCAGGAAAGTAACCAATTTCCGTACGGTAGGAAATATCAAAAATGCAGATGGAAGAACTTTAAAAGAAGGGAAATTTTACCGGAGTGCCCATCTTCATAAGCTTAAAAAGAAATCTTTCGACGATTTTGAAAAGTTGGGAATCAAAGAAATTATTGATCTCAGAAACTCCAGGGAAATTGCTCAAAAGCCCGATCAGTTGCCTTCGGAAAATGTTTACAAAAACTTCTCAGCATTTGAAGATGAAGGAGATCAGCTGGCTCAGGCCAAAAAACTTGTTCTTAAAGGTAAAGTAAATGCTTCCGATGCTGATAAAAGAATGATCGATTTTTACCGCGAGTACGTTACCGGAAATCCGGAAATGATAAAAAGAATTATTACGGAAATACTGGAATCCAAAGATCCTATCCTTTACCATTGTACCGCAGGAAAAGACAGAACCGGAATTACCACCGCACTAATTCTTGCCATTCTGAAGTTTGATAAAGAGACTGTTTATAATGAATATCTTTTATCCAATAACTACAGAAAAAATCTTGTTCAAAAAAGATTACGCCTTGCCAGTACTTTACATTTCCTCTATCCGAAAATGGATTTACAGGTGCTGGAAAAACTCAGCTGGGTAGAAAAAAGATACCTTGATGCGGCTTTTGAAGAGATCAATAAAAAATATGGCTCTACAGATGTCTATATTCAGCAGGTATTAGGGATTTCAGATGCCAGAAGAAAAGAATACATTCAGAAGTTTACGTATTGATTATCAGAGATAAATTTTTCTGGGATTCAATATTGAGTGTTTATTTAAAATTATAATAATTTTAACACCTAAAAATGAAAGTTTTTTAGCAATTTTGCATTTCTTAATTCACTTGTTTAGAAATGAAAATAAAGTACTCGGAACTTATTGATCAGACATTATATTTTCCTACGGAGGAATTTAATGTTTCTGAGAACAATTTGTTGTTTCACGATATTCCGTTAATGGATGTTGTTGAACAATTTGGCACCCCGCTAAAGATTAGCTACCTGCCGAGAATTTCTCAAAATATTCAGAAAGCGAAAGGCTGGTTTAAAGAAGCTTTTGAGAAAACCGAATATAAAAAGAATTATACCTACTGCTATTGTACAAAATCCAGTCATTTTAATTTTGTATTGGAAGAAGCTCTGAAGAATGATATTTCAATAGAAACATCTTCAGCTTATGATATGGATATCGTAAAATCTCTTTATGAGAAGGGTAAGGTAGATAAGAATATCGAAGTGATCTGTAATGGTTTTAAAACCGATGATTATCTGGCAAAGATTTCAGATATGATCAATAGCGGATTTGAAAATATTACGCCGATTCTTGATAATTACAGAGAGCTGGATAAGCTTACTGAAAGTATTGATTCCACTTTTGATATCGGAATCAGAATTGCATCAGAGGAAGAACCGAAGTTCGAATTCTATACCTCAAGATTAGGAATCGGATATAAAGATATTATTCCTTATTACAGCCAGAAGATCGCGGAACATCCGAACGCAAGATTGAAAATGCTTCATTTCTTTATCAATACAGGGATTAAGGATACAGCATATTACTGGAATGAATTGTATAAATGTCTTCGTGTATATGCACGTCTGAAAAAAATCGCTCCGGAAGTGGATTCACTGAACATCGGAGGTGGATTCCCAATCAAAACTTCTTTGAATTTTGATTATGACTATCAGTACATGGTGGAAGAAATCGTTTCTCAGATCAAAAAATTCTGTGAAGAGGAAGGAGTAGAAGAGCCTAATATTTATACTGAATTCGGAAGCTTTACCGTAGGGGAAAGTGGGGCCAACCTTTATAAAATCATTTCTCAGAAACGTCAGAACGACAGAGAAAAATGGAATATGATTGATTCTTCTTTCATGACCACTCTTCCTGATACATGGGCCATTTCAAGACACTTTATCATGCTTCCGCTTAACCGTTGGGAAGATACGTATGAAAGAGTATTCTTGGGAGGACTGACTTGTGATTCGGATGATTATTATAACTCTGAACAGCATACCAATGCCATTTATTTACCTGTTTTCAGTGATACAAAACCTTTGTATATCGGATTCTTCCATACCGGAGCTTACCAGGAAACAATCGGAGGATATGGCGGAGTACATCACTGTCTGATGCCTCAGCCGAGACACGTCCTGATTCAGAAAGATGAAAACGGCGAATTACAATATGAGATTTTCCGTGAGAAACAGGAACCGGAAGATGTATTGAAACTTCTTGGTTATAAATAATTTATATCAATAGGAACGGGCTTTAGCCCGTTTCATCAAGAATAATAAATTACATTGGCTTTAGCCAAAACAAAGCTCTCAGACAAACTGAGAGCTTTTTATTTAAAAATATTTTGAAATCTTATCCAGTTCTAATTCTTCATAATCTGAAACCACAGTATCTGCCAACGTATAATCCTGATTTTTTGAATGTGGGCTTCTGTATGCTGCACAAAAGATTTTTGCACGGTGCGCAGCCAAAATTCCGTTGGTGGAATCTTCAATAACCATACAGTTTTCAACAGGTTCTCCTGCCATTTCAGCGGCCAGTAAAAAAACTTCAGGATGAGGTTTTGATTCTTTTAAATCCGCACCGCTGATCTTTCCGCTGAAATATTGCTCCAGTCCGAATTTTTCAAAAACCATATTGATGGTTACCATTGTAGCAGAAGATGCCAGAATCAGTTTGAGTCCGTTTTCATGATAATGCTCTATCAGTTTTCTTACTCCCGGAATTAAATCAAACTCATCATCATTGTAAAAGTAATCCTTGAAATGAGATCTTTTTAATCCAGCAATGGCTTCATAAGTCTGATCTAAATTAAATTCATTAATCAATGTTTCAGAGACTCTTTTGGTGGAAGCACCAGTAAAAGAAGTGTACAGCTCCTCGGAAACTACGATTTCCAGTTCGTCAAAAGTTTTGAAATAAGCTTTTCTATGTAAGGGTTCCGTATCTACAATAACTCCATCCATATCGAAAAGTACAGCTTTTAAAGGCATATAATGAGTTTTATACAAAAATAGTTATTTGAGTTGAGAGTGGAAAGGGAAGAGGTAACAGATGATAGATAATAGATGATAGATGATAGATGATAGATGATAGGTTTTAGGTAGCAGACTTGTAACTCATAAACTCGCCGACACTCTTACTCTCCAACTCATAAACTCTTCGTATCTTTGTGGTCAATATTTCAATTTTAAAACATTAAAATTTTTAAATAAAGCATGAGAACATACGCAGGAATTCCCGAGGAAAACGCAACGTTAGAGAATTCGAAAGTAATGTTGGTAACTGTTCCTTACGATGGAACTTCAACATGGGGGAAAGGAGCTGATAAAGGTCCGGAATTATTCTTAAACGCTTCTGAAAACATGGAGCTTTACGATATTGAAACTCAAACAGAACCTTACTTACAGGGAGTTTACTTAGCAGGAGAAGTTTCGGAAAATTCTTCACCGGAAGCAATGACGGAAGCGGTTTATCAGAAAACAAAAGAGCTTTTGGACAATGACGGTAAATTATTTACTCTTTTCGGTGGAGAGCACTCTGTTTCTATCGGTTCTATCCGTGCAGTAGGAGAAAAATTTGAAAATTTAACAGTACTTCAATTAGACGCTCATACAGACTTACGTCCAGAGTTTCACGGTTCTACTTCCAACCACGCTTGTGCTGTTTTTGAAGCCAATCAAAAGCATAATCTGGTACAGGTGGGAATCCGTTCTATGGATATTGAAGAAACGCAATATTTACCTGAAGGAAGAGTATTTTTTGCTCACGAAATTGCCAACAACGAAAACTGGATCAACGATGTATTGGAAAAAGTATCGGGAAATGTGTATATCACTATTGATTTAGATGCTTTTGATCCTTCTATTGCCCCATCTACAGGAACTCCTGAGCCAGGTGGATTACAATGGTATCCAACGCTGGAATTATTAAGAAAAGTATTTGAAAAATGTAATGTAGTAGCATTTGATATTGTAGAATTAATGGATTCACCAATGGCTAAGCCAACAGCTTTCCTGTCTGCAAAGTTATATTACAAAATGCTTGCTTACTACGATATTTATAACAACAACTAATATTCCGCAAGAATCGGATTTTTTCTGCCGTATATTCTTTGGATATTTGTGAGGTAAAAACAATAATATGATGTCCACACAAAGTCAGATAGATTATAACAGAATTGCCAAAGCGATAGAATATATCCGGAGCAATTTCAGGCTTCAGCCAAGTTTGGAGGAAGTGGCAGAAAATATTCACTTAAGTCCGGCTCATTTCCAGAAAATCTTTACAGATTGGGCAGGAACAAGTCCGAAAAAATTTTTACAGTTCATCAGTCTTGAACATGCTAAAAATTTATTGAAGGAAGAAAAAGCAAGCTTGTTTGATACCGCCTATGAGACAGGACTTTCAAGTACCAGCAGGCTTCATGACCTGTTTGTAAAGATTGAAGGAATGTCTCCGGCAGAATATAAAAACGGAGGAAAAAGCCTTAGTATTCATTACAGTTTTTCCGGAAGTCCTTTCGGAAATATCTTAGTAGCTTCTACAGAAAAAGGAATCTGCTATATGGCTTTTGAAGACGATAAAGAAAAAGCATTCGGGGAACTGAAACAAAAATTCCCCAATGCTTCTTTTATTGAAAAACAGGATGCCCTTCAAAAGAACGCACTGTCCATATTTGATAAAGACTGGACAAAACTCAACACAATAAAACTACACTTAAAAGGAACCGATTTTCAGTTGAAAGTATGGGAAAGTCTGCTGACTATTCCGATGGGTAAACTGTCTACTTATGGCAAGTTAGCCGAAAAAGTAGGAAATCCTAAAGCCTCCAGAGCAGTGGGAACGGCTATTGGAAGTAATCCGGTTGCATTTCTTATCCCATGCCACCGCGTGATTCAGTCTACAGGACATCTCGGTGGCTACCGATGGGGAAGTGATAGGAAACAGTTGATTGTGGGTTGGGAGGGCTCACATATTTACTCGTAATCTATTTTACCACAAAAGGATTCTGCAATTATTAAGTTTTTGGCTAAAGCCAATGGATTCTTGTATTTTATTAAACGGGCTGAAGCCCGTTTCTATTGATATAAAAATTCGTGTCATTAGTGAAAAACATTGGTGTAATTTGTGTTTAATGAAAGAATCTTTTGTGGCTGAAAACTATTAATTGAAGTTTTGGCTAAAGTCCGTTTCTATTGATGCGAAAATTCGTGTCATTTGTGAAAAATATTAGTGTAATTTGTGTTTAATGAAAAAAAATTAAAAACGATGATGAGCCTTTTCGAAGAAATATCAGATTATCCCCTAAATATCCTTCCACACGATGGAACCGTTCATTATTATGGCAAGGTCTTCACCAAAGAACAATCAGATTTTTACTATAAATATCTGCTTAATCAGATTCCGTGGGAGAATGATGAGGCGGTAATCTTTGGAAAACTGATTTTAACCAAAAGAAAAGTGGCCTGGTTTGGAGAAAAAGCATTTGAATACACTTATTCAAAAAGAACAAAATATGCAAAATTCTGGACTCCCGAATTACTGGAGCTGAAGAAAAAATGTGAAGAAGTGTCGGGAGAAACCTACAATTCCTGTCTGCTTAATTTGTACCACGACGGAAGTGAAGGAATGGCCTACCATAGCGATGGCGAGACAGATCTGAAAAAACATGGAGCCATTGCTTCTCTGACTTTTGGCGCCGAAAGAAAATTTTTATTTAAACATAAAGTAACTAAAGAAAAAGTTGAGATATTCCTCGAAAACGGAAGTTTATTAATTATGAAAGGAACTACCCAGGACAACTGGCTTCACAGGCTTCCACCCACTACAAAAGTGAAAACTCCAAGAGTCAACCTGACTTTCAGAACCATTGAAGAATAGTTTTTAAGAGAAATTTTATCCATAACGTTTGTTACTCCGAAGGAGTCCCAATGATGCTTTATCTAATGGCAAGCTGTTTACGCAGACTTTAGAGAATTACGCTTATCATCTCCATCAATAGAAGTGGGCTTTAGCCCACTTAAACCAAAAGAACAAAATCATCCGGCTTTAGCCAAAACCAAAATAAACTTCAAGCTCTAAAAACAAAAAAGCTGTTCAAACGAACAGCTTTTTCAATTTATTTTAAAATTTCAGCTTCAATGGAGCTGTCATCATATACTTTAATAAATGCTTTGGTGTAATCCTCTTTATTGGCAAAATTCGGGTTATCCATAAATTTCTGTGGGTTGATGGCGAAAAGCGGAAACCACGTACTGCTGATCTGTATCTGGATTTTGTGTCCTTTTTTAAACGTATGAACTACATCCTGAAGTCTGAAATTAACAGCAGTTTTCTGGTTAGGAACCAGAGCTTCTCCCTTTTCTTTGGTATTTCTGAATCTTGCAGGCATGATCTCACTTCTTACCATCTGGTGGTAGTTGCCATAGATAACGCCTTCTTTCTTTTCTGCAGGCTGAAAATCTTCAGGATAAACATCAATCAGTTTTACTGCAAAATCGGCATCTGTAGACGTGGAAGCAATATTCAGTTTAGCCATAATCTCTCCGGCAAATGTAATATCATCAGTCAATACATCAGTAGTGAATGTTAATACATCTGGTCTTCCTACAGCAAATCTCTGGTCTTCCGACATATAATTTTTTGGAGTGAAACCGTTAAAGTCTTTTAAATGATCTGAGCTTAGAACAGGATTGTTAGGATCACTATAATATTCAGAATAGCCTTGTCCTGATGATTTTTTCAGGGTTTTATCAGAAAGATAGAAATTCACTTTCTGAGCATTTTTCGGTGGGTAAGAAGCAAATTCCTTCCATGCTTTAGCACCGGTGTCATACATCAGTGCTTCAGGAAGTCCTGCATCTTCTTTTGTATTGCCTTTCAGATAATGATTGAAAAACCTTGTTTCAATATTTTTTTGGTAGTAAGTAGCAATACTATCTCCAAAATACGTTTCACTGTGAAAATGTTTTCCCTGCTCCTGGGACCAGCCGCCATGGGAGAAAGGTCCCATAACGATGGTATTTTTGGCCTTAGGGCTTGTTTTTTCGATGGTTTTATAAATATTCAATGGTCCTGAAAGATCTTCTGCATCAAACCATCCTCCGACAGTCATTACAGCGTGATTAATATTCTTTAAGTGAGGAAGAAGACCTCTTTTTTGCCAGAATTCATCATAGTTGGTATGATTCATAATCTCTGTCATGAAGAAATTATTCTTGTAATATTTTTCATATCCATCTTTCAGCGTACCCATATCTCTGTAGAATTTCAAACCGTCTTCAGAAGTCTGTTTGATGAAAGAATCCATATACCAGGCCTGTTTCTCTGGCTGCGTTTTTTGAACCCCAAAAACAGGGAATGTTCTGAAATAGCCGAGCATAAATCTTCCGTTGTGAAGAAAGTCGTCATTCCAGAAATCAGAAATAGGTGCCTGTGGTGAAGAAGCTACCAAAGCAGGATGCTGTGACAACGTTCCTACAGCAGTATAGAATCCCGGGTATGATGTACCGAATTGGCCTACTTTACCATTGTTATCTTTCACATTTTTCAAAAGCCATTCGATGGTGTCATAAGTATCAGTACTTTCATCAACATCTTTTTTGGTCTTGCGTTCCACCTGCGGTGTCATATTGGTAAAAGTACCTTCACTCATATATCTTCCGCGTACGTCCTGATACACGAAAATATACTTGTCTTTCATAAGATACGTGTTGGGACCTACCTTTGCTTTATATTCACTTTCTCCGTACGGTGCAATGCTGTAACAGGTTCTCTGCATCAGGAACGGATATTTGTTTTTGTTCGATATATCTTTCGGAATATATACCGCAGTAAAAAGTTTCACGCCATCACGCATTGGAATATAAAATTCTTTCTTGGTGAAATTGTCTTTAACGAAGGTATCTTTCTGTTCCGTTTTCTGAGCTTTTCCAAGAATGAAAAAAAGAATACATAATACTGAAATATGGATTTTCATAAAAAAAATTTGATGCTAATTTAAAAATAAAAACACGTTTATTCGTAAATCTTGTTTAAAAGGTTGTTGTTGTCAGTATCTATCTGGATGAGTAAGATAATATTTCATGGTAAACCACCCCGTCAAAAATTCTTTGAATTTTCGCCACCCCTCCGGAGGATGGGAATATAACGTCTTCAGTTGTAATATCGTTCAGGAATGAAATTCAGTATATACATAAAAATAGCCGGAAAGATCCGGCCATTATCAAAAATTATATATAAAGTATGGTGTGATTATTACTTCTTTTTTCCTGCAAATTTATTCAGTTTCATGCTGATGGAGAACATGATATATCGTTTCAGGATGAGATCTTCACGGTCTTCAAAATAAGAATCGGTGATCGTTCTTCTTACGCTTTGATTTTGATTTAAAACATCATAAACTTTTACTTTTGCCGTAAACTGTTTTTTATAGAACGAATATCCAAGGCTGGTATTCCAGAAGTAGAAGTCCTTTTTAAAGCCCGGAGCAATATTGGAATTGGTATTGTATTCAAAATCGTTTCCAAATACGAAATTGCCTTTCAGCATATAATTGGTGAGTTCCAGTTTTAAGGATTGATTGGCTGTATTTACATTCGTTACATTATAATTGGTATAATTGGAGAAACTGTATCCAAGTCTGTAAGAAGGTTTGATGGTCATTTTATCCTTGATTTCATAGGTAAGATTAAGACCTGGGTTTAGATTGTAAGAATTGCTGGTGAAAGATTGTCCGTCAATAAAACCGTTATTGTAAGCATAATTCATGGTGAGTCTTGGATTGATAATAAGTTTATTATTCTTCCATTTCAATACTTTACTAAAACCTCCGCCGGCATTGATGCTTTTATTTCCGCTTACGTTGTCATAAGTAATTACCTGTTTCCCTGCATTATCATAGGTGGAAAAATTGATGATGTCATTATTTCTGTACGTAAAGCCAATATTGAAATAGTAGCTGAGGTCTTTTACTTTATTATAATTGTTGAAATACACATAAAGATTGTTGGTCCAGGTATTTTTCAAATCAGGGTTTCCCTGATAGGTAATCAAAGGATTGGATTCATCTTTATATGGAGTCAATTGTTCTGCGGTGGGAATGGTGAAGTTGGAATAGTTATAAATGTTCAAGGTTTTTCCTTCACTCAGCTGATAGTAAAGATTGACATTATATTGGGGCAGTACAAAATTTTTCTGCAGATCATATTGCTGTCCGTTATAGATAGAATTTACCTTCATATCTGAAATATCAAGATTCATGGAAGCCCAGAAATTCAGTTTCTTTTTATTAATCTGATATGTAAGCTCAGGAGAGATCTGATTAATTCTTTGCTTCATATTGTTGGATAAAAGCTGATTGTATTTAGTGTAGTCTCCGGTTGTATTATCAAAATCATTTACATTCCTCAAGTCTCTGGTAGATCGGGTTTCATATTTCACTTCAAAACTTACACTGGACGAATCGGAAACAGGTTCTGTATATCCGGCATTGAAATTGAAACTGCTGTTCTGATTTTTATTTTTGGCTAATTGATCCCTGTTGTCTGTTGATATTCCATTGGATTGATAGAACGTGTTTTGAGATTGATTCAGATTATCCCTTCTGGATTCTGAAATGGAACTGTTCATATTAGCGGAAATTGAACGGCCTTTTTTTCTGAATTTTCTTGAAAAATAGAGATATGGATTAAATGAATTGCTTTCCGAATCATTACTGGAATACGCATTACTTTCATTCAGAAGACTGCCATTCCTTAAAGAAGAGGATCTTGAGTTATTGAAACTGAAACTGCTGTTTTTTGTAAATCTCGGAGAAAGGTAGATACTTGTCATAGAATCCAGTTTGATTTTAGCCGAAGTATCAAAACTGTATTGTTTGGATTCATTTTCTCCATTGCTTTCAGAATTGGTCTGAAGCGTGTAAGCAGGGAGAAGGGTAGACCTTGAGACTTTAGACCTTGTTTCTGTATTAGAATCGGAATTCATTAGACTGAAGGAATCCAGATCGGCATCTTTTCCAAGTTTGTCACTGTAGTTTAAGCCAATGGTCGTAGACCTTTGAATTCCTTTTGTACCACCTCCCTGGTTAAAGTAAGTTACATTTCCTACCGTTGAGACAGATCCTCCCTGCATCATCCAGGCATTCCGGCCATTACCCATGCTGTCAAAAACCTCATCTCTGGAAAATCCCTGGGAATTGATATTGTTGGAAGAAGCCAACAAACTTATTTTCGTATCCCCTTTAAAATAACTGGCCAGTCCGCTTGCTTCATACCGCTTGTCTGATCCATAGCCGACCGTAAGTCTTGTCAGCAAACCTTTATTTTTCTTTTCATCAATATTAAAGTTGATAGTGGTATTCTGGGATTTGGCTGCTTTTCCGCTCAGTTCCTCCTCCTTTGTTTTGGTGGTGGTAAACTGGATATTCTTGATGATATCTGCAGGTAGATTTTGGAGGGCAATTTTACCGTCTTTATCAAAGAAAGGTTTTCCGTTGATCATGATTTGATCCACCTCTTTTCCATTCACCGTAATTTTTCCTTCATTGCTGATCTCTACACCGGGAATCTGCTTCAGAAGTTCCTCAATTTTACTGTCAGGTCTTACTTTGATTGCGGCTGCATTAAATTCAATAGTATCTTTTTTAATTTTTACCGGAGAAACCGTAATTTTTACCTCATCAATCGTATTCACAATGCCTTGTTTCTCGAGCTGAATATCCCCCAGTGATAATGACAGGTTTATTTTTTCAAATTTTTTCGAATAGGAAGATAATTTATCAGCGTCTACTTTAAGAATGGAAGGTTCTTTTATGTCATCAATTTTCAGAGAAAATTTCCCTTCTTTGTTGGTAGCTGTGTAATTGATAATGGATGAGTCTTTTTCTTTCAAAAGATAAACGGTGGCATTTTCTATCGCTTTCTTTTCATAATCGGATATTTTTCCGTCAATGTGTAGTTTTTGGGCGTGCAGAATAATGACTGTGAACATCAAAGTCAATAGCAGCAGAGTTTTCTTCATTAGTTTTTTTTTCAGAGCCGTAAAAATATAAAAACATCCCAAATCTGGGATGTTTCGATGTTTTTTTTGTGAAAATTTATTATTTTTTAATAAAAATTATGCTCTTAAATATCTTGAATAAGCATATCCTTCCTGACCATCTGCATTTTTCACTTTCCACCAGTCATCAGAAGTCTGCTCAATAAGAGTTACAGAAGAACCTTTTGCAGCTTTACCTACAACGGCAGCCTCAGTAGAAGGTTCCTGTCTGATGTTAAGATTAGATTCTTCAGTAGCCACTGTTAAAGAAGCCCCTGAAGCAAGACCTGCAACCTGTACATCAATATTGATATCTGAAGCAGAATAAGTAGAATCAATAGCTCCTAAAGCATTCCATACAGCATCTTTAGCTGCAGTATTGGAAGCATTTCCGGAAACATAAAGAATTCCATCCTGCTCCTGAACCTGAAGATTGGAAATCCCTGCAGACTGTGCCGCTGAAACTACACTTGAATATTTATCTTGTAATTCGCTCATCTTTAATTATTTTACGATTAGGTTGTTGTTATACTTTCCGATTTTCAAAGCATCTACAGATTCTTTGATTTTTCTGGCCTGTAAAGCAGAAACATTTCCTGTAAGCGTAAGCTGTCCGTTTACAACTTCTACTTTTACAGAAGGGAAATCCTTCACCGCATCCTGAACTTTTTTCTGAACAGCAGGATCTACAGCAGAAGCAGTTTCCACTGGTGCAGGTGCAGGTGCAGCTGCTATAGTAGACATATCCATTACGTCTTTTACCCCGCTGATAGCTTTTAATTTAGCAATCATTGCGTCTTTAGACTGTTGATCTGCGAAAGTACCGCTTAAGTGAGCTACACCTTCTTTTACTTCAACAGAAGCATTGGGATTAGAAGTTACTATAGTTGTAGCCTGAGTCTGAAGGTCGGCATCAGAAACTTTCTTTTTACAAGAAATAGCACCGAAAGATACAGCTACAGCTAATGCAGCCATTGCAATAGTTTTTTTCATATTGTATATTTATTAATGTTGTTATACACTCAAATGTAATAATAAAATTTGTACCAAAGGAATAAAAATTCAATAAATGTTTCTTAATTTTTTTACAATATTTTCTAAACCAGGGTTTTAATTTTCAGGGATTAAAAACTTAATGCAAAATTCAACGCTATAGAAGAAAATCGTCTGCCAATTGAAAAACCATTATATTTGCGCAAATTGAACTATATATATGAAAGGACAGAATAAACTTTTTATAGCAATTATCATTGCCCTTCTTCTGGGCGTAGGAATCGGAGGTATTGTACACGTGAGCTATCCGGATAGTGCAGAACCCTTTTCTAAAAACATAAAACTGTTGGGAACGGTTTTTATCAGATTGGTACAGATGATTATTGCTCCATTGGTTTTTACAACATTAGTAGTGGGGATTGCCAAAATGAGTGATATCAAAATGATTGGAAGAGTAGGTACAAAAGCCATGCTTTGGTTTATTTCAGCTTCTCTGATTTCCCTTTTTATCGGGTTGATCCTTGTTAACTGGCTGGAGCCGGGACATGTTACAAAATTACCGATTCAGGATGTGGCTTCTGCTGATGAGCTTCTTAAAAGCAGCAAAAGTTTTTCCATGGAAGACTTTGTAAAACACATGATTCCTAAAAGTTTATTTGAAGCCTTCGCTACCAACGAGGTATTGCAGATTGTTGTATTTGCGGTAATGTTTGGAGTTGCTTTGGCTAATCTTGGAGAAGAATACGCTAAGCCTGTTGTGAAACTATTTGATATTATTGCTCACGCCATTCTTAAAATGGTAGGGTATATCATGTGGTTTGCTCCGCTTGGAGTATTGGGCGCTATTGCAGCGGTAGTGGCCACCAATGGTTTTGAAATTTTTAAAGTATATGCTATTTATTTAAGAGACTTCTTCTTTGCTATAGGAGTTCTCTGGCTGGTCCTTTTACTGGTAGGATATTTCATCTTAGGAAACCGTCTTTTTGATCTTTTAAAAAGAATTAAAGAGCCTTTGCTAATTGCTTTCTCTACTACAAGTTCAGAAGCAGTATTCCCGAAATTGGTGGAAGAACTGGAGAAATTCGGGTGTAACAGCAGAGTAGTATCTTTTATTTTACCTTTAGGATATTCATTCAATCTGGATGGAAGTATGATGTACATGACATTTGCTTCAATCTTTATTGCTCAGATCTACGGAATCGAAATGACCCTTGGACAGCAGATCACTATGCTTTTGGTATTAATGCTTACGTCAAAAGGAATTGCAGGAGTTCCAAGAGCTTCCCTGGTAATTATTGTGGCAACATGTTCAATGTTCGGGATTCCGCCAGAAGGTATTGCTTTGATTTTACCAATTGACCATTTCTGTGATATGGGTAGAAGTATGACCAACGTACTTGGAAATACGCTGGCAACCACAGCAGTTTCAAAATGGGAAGGGCAGTTAACTGAACCATTGGACAAAATTTAAATATCAATGAGTTTACATAACTTAGAAAATCATAAAAGCCATATTGAAGAATATGGCTTTGCTGTTATCAATGATGTGTTTTCGCAGAAAGAACTTGAAGACATCAATGTTGTGCTGCAAAATATAGACACTTCAAAAGAAAATTTTAGAAAGTCTGAAGACCTTTTTGCTATCAGGCAGTTCTTAAAAGAAGTTCCGGAAATCAAAGATCTTGTGTTTAATGAAAACATCCGGAAAGTGGTGAAAGAAATCTTCGGTGAAAAATATTTTGTGGTTAAAAGTATCTATTTTGATAAGCCTGAAACCTCCAACTGGTATGTAGCCTATCACCAGGATCTTACTATTTCTGTAGATAAGAAGTTGGAACTCGCTAATTTCGGACCTTGGACCACCAAACAAAATCAGTTTGCGGTACAGCCTCCACTCAACGTTTTGGAAAATATCTATACCATCAGAATCCATCTGGATGATACCGATGAAAACAACGGAGCGCTGAAAGTGGTTCCAAAGTCTCATGCAAAAGGCATTTACAGACCCGAGACTATTGATTGGACTGTAGAAACAGAAGAAATCTGCAACGTAGAAAAAGGGGGAATTATGCTGATGAAACCTTTAACGCTTCATGGTTCTAACAGAACAACGAACGGAAGGAAAAGAAGAGTCATTCACATCGAGTTTTCTGATATAGAACTTCCGGAAGTTCTGCAATGGTCGGAAAGAATGAATGGATAAAAAATACGCCCTTCGAATTTTCGAAGGGTGATTTTTTTTGTAGGAAGCTGGATGCTGGAAGTTTCTGAAAGTCTAAAGATTAATCTATGTTTACTTATCAAATTTTTAATTTTAACCTTTCTTCAAGCCAACTTTAAAAAGTACTCCGGCAGATAGAAACTTCCATCTTCCTTACTTTATACCAATCTCATCAATAAAGATATACGCATCGCCTCCGGCTCCCTGATGCCATTCCGGAAGTTTTCCGAAGTAGTAGGCTTTTACTTTGATATAACGTGCTTCGGTAGGAAGAATTTCTGTAGAAAAATCTTTGATCTGTACTTTTTCATCCTTAGGATCAATAGTATTGTCAACGGTCTTCAGAAGGACAAAATCTTTTCCGTTCATGGAAGCGTAATATTCCACCTTTTTAGGCATCAGAATCCATGCTCTGCTGTCCTGAAGATACGTTGAAGATAAATATTTAATGTTTTGAGGGGATTTAAGATCAATAATAGCTTCAAAATTTTGTCCCTGATAACCATGCCATTCACCCTTTCTCCAATTAACATCTCCCCTGATTCCGTCAATAAGTGCCAGGCTTCCGGTAGCACTGTACTGCGGAGTCACTTTTGACAGAATATTAATATCCCAATAGTTTGGTCTTCTGTTGAAATGAGCGGTTGTCACAGAACTTTTTTCTCCGTTTCTTTCAGCATAAGCCATTACCTGAGTGGTTTTGGTGATGGAGAATGGTCCTTTATAAGTTGAAAACGTCTTTCTTTTATTGCTGTCACTCTCATCCATTGTCATATAATATACTTTGTCGCTTGGGTTTAATGGAGTGATTTCAACTTTGGTAGAAAAGTCGAAGATTCTGTCGGCAGCAATTACTGGTGAAGCGGTTTGTTCAGCATATTTAAAATCTTTAACAGGTTTTACATTTTCGAACCCCAGTTTTTTAAGTTCAGCTTTGCTGGTATTTTTGGAAATCGTTCTTGTAGTACCGTCTTCAAGATGAATTTTAATTTCATCAAAATAAGGAGTGGTGGTTTCCCATTCCGGTAATCCCGGGGTTACAGAATAAATTCCCATTGAGCTTAAAACATACCAGGCACTCATCTGGCCGCAGTCTTCATTTCCGATCAATCCGTCAGGGGTGTTTTTATAAAAATTATCAAGAATGTATTTGATTTTCGCATCTGTTTTTTCTGGCTTGTCGACGAAATTATACAGATAGGCAATGTGGTGGCTTGGCTCATTTCCCTGGGCATATTGGCCCATCAATCCTGTGATGTCCACTTGTTCTCTTCCCGTAGTTTTATCAGGAGCAGTAAAGATAGCATCAATAAACTGTTCAAACTTTTCTTTCCCGCCATGAGCCGCAATAAGTCCCGGAATGTCCTGCTGTACAGAATATGAATAATGCCATGAGTTTCCTTCCGTATAATTATTGTTGACTTCTCTCGGGTCAAATGGTTCATACCAATTCCCGTTTTTTCTCGGCTGCATAAAACCTGTTTTTGGATTGTAAAGGTTTTTCCAGTTCTGAGAACGTTTCATGAACTCCTGATAGTCTTCTTTCTTGCCTAAAATTTTTGCCATCTGAGCAATACACCAGTCATCATAAGCATATTCTACAGTTTTCGAAACACTTTCATGCTCGTCATCTATACTGATATAATGATTCTGTTTATAAGCATTCAATCCAAAAATATCCTGCATGGCTGAACCTTTTGCTGCCTGAAATGCCTTCTCATAATCAAATCCCTGAATTCCTTTTGCCATTGCATCTGCAATGACAGAAACGGAGTGGTAGCCAATCATGCATTCTGTTTCATTGGAAGCCAGTTCCCATACCGGAAGTTTTCCTCCCTGTTCATATTGTTTAATGAAAGTATTGATAAAATCAGCAGTTCTTTTTCTGTCGATTAAAGTCATCAGCGGATGTGCTCCTCTGAAGGTGTCCCAAAGTGAAAATACCGTATAATAATCAAAACCATTGGTGGTATAAAGCTTATTATCTCTGCCTCTGTATCTTCCGTCTACATCCATATTGATGTTGGGTTGTGTGAAAACGTGATAAAGAGCGGTGTAAAAAATGGCTAATTTGTTTTTATCATCAGATTTCACCTCAATTTTTGAAAGCTCTTTGTCCCAGTCAGATTGAGCTTGCTTTCTTACAATGTCAAAATCGCCTGACTGTCCTTCTGCCAGCATATTTTTTCCTGCTCCTTCATATCCTGTAGGAGAAACAGAAACTTTTACATTGATCTTTTCTCCTTTTTTAACGGTGGCTGAAAATGCCAGAGCAAGTTTTGTTCCGGTAAAAAGATTGTTTTCCTGCTTTCCGTTAACTTCTTTTTTTGAAATTTTCATGGGTTTTGAAAACTCAATTCTGGCGTAAATATACTGGTTGGTGGCCCATGCTTCACTTCTTCTGAAAACCTCAATGGTTTTATCATCAATAATCTTTACTTCCCCTTCCAGAAGTTTGTCTCTGTGATTGAGGTCTAAGATAATATTGGCATTGCCTGCGTTGTTGAACGTATATTCGTGATAGCCGACCCTTCTGGTAGTAGTAAGGCGGACATCAATATTATTCTTATCTAATTTTACAGAATAATATCCGGCAGCCGCCTTTTCATTTTTATGTGAAAACCTTGAAGAATAATCCTTGCTGCCCAGACCTGGGTTTCCCATCGTAGGCATCAGCATGATATCTCCATAATCGGAAACTCCCGTTCCGTTCAGATGAGTATGAGAAAAACCATAGATTACAGAATCCGAATAATGATATCCGCTGCATCCGTCCCAGCTTCCATCAATTCTTGTATCGGGAGAAAGCTGTACCATCCCGAATGGAACGATTGCCCCGGGAAAAGTGTGGCCATGTCCTCCGGTTCCTATAAACGGATTGACATATTGGGAATAGCTCTGTGCAGAAATGATCTGAGTAATAAATATAGAAAATGCAATAAGCCCTTTTTTCATGTTCTGATTTTATCAGACGAAGATATTGAAAAACAGTAAAAGTGATGCAATAAAAGATCATTACCGTTTGTCCTGTTAAAAACGATCTCATTCATAAGAAGACAGAGCCAATTAAAATTACACTTCTCCTTCAAAAAAATGATTGAGATAGGTCTCTTTATCTTTGTCTTCTCTTCCGGAGCCCAGATATTTTTTCCAGGACTGAGATTCATGATAGACAATACCCATTTCCCAGACACAATACGTCGGGAGGTGGGTTTTGTTTCTGTCCCATATTTCAAATTGTCCGGAACCATCATAATACACGCTCTCCCATAATTCGTTTTCATTTCCCCATGTACATACCAGTAAAAGATAGTTTTTTCCGCAGCGGTGCATAATGACAAATCCGAGATCATCAATGTTTTTAAAGTTTTCTTCAGCACTTTCAATACACTTTTGGGCATTTTCAATGTCCTGTTGTGAAACTTCTGCAGGATCATTGGCCAGGTCATACCATTTGAATTTTGTTTTTCCAACAATAATAATTCCTTTTGGCTGTGCATATTTGGAAGGATAGGAGGTCGTTTTCATATCAATTGCTTTCTGGGGGAGGAATGTGGTATCAGAATAAAAAAACAGAATAAGAAATTTTTAACGATCTGATTTATCACCTGATATTATAGATTTTATTGATTCTAAATTACCGAAAAAATGCGTAAATTTGTAAACAATTTATATTTATATGTTGACGAAAGAAAAGGTTCAGGAATTCCTTAAAGAAATAGAAGTAGACGATTTGGTGAATAATCTTCAGATTATGGGTAACGATGTTTATATTGATATGACTGCCCATTCGCCTGCAATGCACGAAAAGAAAAAACTGGAGGCTGCCATGAAACAGGCTTTTGCCAGTGAGTTTGGAGAAGACATTCATTTAAAACTTAAAATCGTTTCTCCGGAGCCTAGTGAAATTCAGCAAAGTCAGATCAAAGGAAAACAGATTCCGGGAATTCAAAATATTATCGCTATTGCTTCGGGTAAAGGAGGAGTAGGGAAGTCTACAGTTTCTGCAAATATGGCAGTAACGTTAGCTAAAATGGGCTTTAAAGTAGGATTACTGGATGCTGATATCTACGGTCCTTCAGTTCCTACCATGTTTGATACAGAGGGACAAAAACCAATTTCTGTAGAAGTGAATGGTAAGAATCTGATGAAGCCTATCGAAAATTATGGAGTAAAAATGCTTTCAATAGGATACTTCTCAGGAGCCAATCAGGCAGTAGTATGGAGAGGTCCTATGGCTTCAAAAGCTTTGAACCAGATGATCAGAGATGCTGCATGGGGAGAACTGGATTTCCTTCTAATTGACCTTCCTCCGGGAACAGGTGACATTCACTTGTCAATTATCCAGGAAGTACCGGTAACAGGAGCGGTCATTGTAAGTACACCTCAGCATGTTGCATTGGCAGACGTAAGAAAAGGAATTGCCATGTTCCAGATGGAAAGTATTAACATTCCTGTGCTTGGTTTGATCGAAAATATGGCGTATTTTACACCGGAAGAACTTCCTGACAATAAATATTATATCTTTGGAAACCAGGGAGCACAATATTTAGCGGAAGATCTTGGAATTCCGGTATTGGGTGAAATTCCACTAATCCAGAGCATCAGAGAAGCAGGTGACGTTGGAAGACCGGCAGCACTTCAGGAAGGATCTAAAATTGCAGATATCTACAAAGAAACTGCCAGAAAAATGGTAGAAAGCTTAGTGAAAAGAAATAAAAATCTTCCTCCCACTGAAGCAGTGAAGATTTCCACAATGGCAGGGTGCTCGCCAAAAGCAAAATAATAATAATTTCAATAAAATTTGAAGAAACCGAATTGAACTGAAAAAATATGGAAACAAACATAACGCACGAAGATACAGTAACAAGAGTAATGGAAGCTCTGGAAAGCATCAGGCCGTTTTTGAATAAAGACGGTGGTGATATTGAGCTTATTGATGTGAAAGATAATCAGGTGTTTGTAAAACTTTTAGGTAACTGTTCCGGGTGTTCATTGAATTTTTCAACCTTAAAACTGGGTGTTGAAAATACAATCAAACAACATGCTCCGGAAATCGAAAAGGTAATCAACGTAGAGTAAATTATATCTGAGATATTTTTAAAAAGACAGGCTTTTTTTAAGGCCTGTCTTTTTATTTGCATTAATAACAATAAGTTTGGTTCACCAAGCTTAACCAAACCCGTCAGGTTTATTAATTTTTGAGTATATTTTCACGTAATAAATGAAAATTATAATCCTGCCGGAGGTGCAGCTGCTGCTCCACTATTTAATCCTCCTAAGTTTTGAGACACTGGTGTAAGCGTTTTAAGTACACTATTATTGATAACAAGGCAGTAGATTGTCCATGTTCCATTCACTCCACCTGGAGTAGCCGTGGCTAAATAGTCAGCTGATAAACGCCATGTTCCGGCAGAAGTAAATGCAAACACATTTGCGGGAGCATAAGTAGGAGGTGTTGTTCCTGTATTAGTATTTAAAGAGGTGTTAAAACTATTTCCTACTACTGTCACAGTATAATCTGTGCTGCTTATTTTAGTGTCATAATTAGCAATCCAGTCTCCATTAACGTTAGAAATTGTATAAACAATATAATTTAGCGGTGATGTATTTCCGGTTGATGAAACAGCAATTTTCACTTCTCCTGTTGTGTTGTCTCTCACAAGGGTAGAAACATTAGTTGATGAATTGGAACTTGCAGCAGTCCCAATTCTCACATTACCATTAATATCCAATTTAGTAGTAGGTGCGGAAGTCCCGATTCCTATTCTGTCATTTTGTGTATCTACTGAAAAAGTAGTGCCGTCAATATTAAATTGATTGACACTGGGGGTACTTGCCGTAAAAGATAATGTTTTATTAGTCATGGCGACAGTACGATTTGCTTGTATCGTACCATCTGTATTATATATACTGGTATCGCTGGGAACAGAGGTAATTACT
Source organism: Chryseobacterium sp. 2VB (assembly GCF_005503635.1). Taxonomy (NCBI): domain Bacteria; kingdom Pseudomonadati; phylum Bacteroidota; class Flavobacteriia; order Flavobacteriales; family Weeksellaceae; genus Chryseobacterium; species Chryseobacterium sp. 2VB. Next base: position 13,665 of record NZ_SCNC01000010.1, on the reverse strand, counting down.
TTTTGCCAGATAGTTCCATCAAAATAATAGTAGCCGGGTGTAGTAACATTGTTTGTTTTTACTGTAAGGGTACCTGTTGTATCTAATACATACACCAATGTACCTGTTTGTGGGGAATTATAAGCCCCGTCTTTAGCAATAAGGTCAGCTCTTGATAATCTAGGAGTGATTAATCCCTCAGCAATAGCAGGAGCTGTGGCTGTTGTTAATGCTTTTACATCAAGAGTTGCAGTGGGAGAGCTTGTGTTTATCCCTACCTGAGCAAAATATAAGCTGAAAAATAAGCTTAATGAGAACAATAGTACTTTTTTCATGATTTCTTTTGGTTTTGTGTTTTTTAACTGTAAAATGGTTTTACTGTTAAATATTAAAATGTTATTTAAATATACAAATAATATAATAAATTTGATTGAGATTTTTATTTGAAAAAGGTCACAAGGAGATATTTTATAAGCAGGAATTTTTAAGGACTGTCTTTTATTTGTATTAATAGCAAGAAGTTTGGTTCAGCTTGGTGAACCAAACCTGACGGGTTTTTAAAGCCCGGCAGGTTTTTAATTAATTGATACTTTAGGTCTAGGATGAGATTTTTCAGATTCCGAAAAATGTTTTTTTATTGTTTTACAACCTTATTTCCCACTCCTGTAATAGAAACATCCGGTTTCCCTGATTTTGTTCCTGAAGTTCTGTAGTAAACGGTGTTATCACCACCTTCCATGGATATTTTGTCTACTTTATCGATGTATATTTTGTTACCTGTTCCTGAGATTGTAACTTTTTTTGCACTCCCTTTTACCGTAAGCTTGTTATCACCACCTTCTACCTCAACAACGCCTCCGCTGAGTGTATAATTGAGTGTATGTCCTACACCTTCTACATGTACCACTTTATTGCCTTCGGTTTTCTCCACACCTTTTGTAGATTCTGTTTTTCTGGATTGTGAGAAAGCAGTAGCTGTTCCCAGCAACAGGAAAGTAAGAATTCCTGCGGTTTTAATATTCTTCATGCGAATTGGTTTTTTATTCGGGATAAATATAGATATAAAATGCTTTCTTCCAAGTGTTTCAAAAGTTAAATCATCTTAAATAAAGAGTCTTCATATGGCATATTGTATATTCCAATGACAAAAAAGCCCCGGAAAATCCGAAGCCTTAGATAAAATGGTATGCTGTAATGTATATTTACTTTACAATAACTCTCTTGATCTGTCCTTCTGACGTTTTTACCAGATAAACACCGGCAGAAAGTGTAGAAGTATTGATTGTTAAAGCATCCTTTTCTTTTCCGATCAATTTTCCGGACATATCGTACAATTCGTAATCCTGTTTTCTGTTGAAATAAAGTGTATTTCCTTTGTTGACAGGGTTTGGAAATACATTGAAAGCTGCCTGTTCAGATTTTATCTCACCTGTTCCAAGCGTAGCAGGCGTGGCTACTTCATACATGGATAAAGTTCCGCTGATCTCATTCGCAACGATCACATACCCTTTATTGGTTGTTGTATTTTCAGGGGCAATGTAAATGATTCCTTCAGGACCATTGTCTCCTCCGTATGCTGAAGTAGAACGGGAATGTTTGTAATCTGTAAACGTAGGGTTATTAGGGTCCGTAATATTATAAACCATAACACCTCCGGTTCTTTCCAGTGTGATGAAAGCATACGTCTGTCCGTTGATGTTTCCTAAAGCAACTCCTTCCGGTTCCGGGCCTTTGGCGCGGCTTCTGTTTTTAATACCGTTAGACTCGTTATCCGCATTGAAAATTAAAGGATGATAAGCTGAAATATATCTTTCAAACTGATCTCCGCTGTCGTAGACAATCTGTTTAGTATCAGCATTGAAAATAGAGAAAGAACGCGCTCCTAAAGCCGCCATTTCTTCAAACTCCGAATCTGTATCCATATTTCCTGTAGCAGATGAAACCCTGAATCTGCCAAGATTATAAGCTGCTTTTAAAATACCTGCATTCGGAAACAATACAGGATCTAAAGTATAATTGTTAGCACCTACTGTAGTTCTTTCGCTGAATCCTGAAAGATCTTTTTCATCACCTTCATTAGCCGTTATAATATAATTGGTGCTTCCTATTTTATAATTCTGTACAGCGTCCGGAACATAGTAAGCTTTTACCGGCCAGTTGGCAATTAAAACCTCTCCATTGCTATCTGAGGCATCAAAACCGTTACCCGGAATACTCATGTCTTTTTTTCCCAATCCCCAGATTCCTGTGATGGTTTTTGTAACCAGATTAATCTCAGCAATGGCATTGTTTTCCTGAAGAGTTACCCATGCTTTCTGACTGTCGGCACTGATGGTTATATACTCCGGTTCCAGATCCTGAGAAAGGGTATTACTCGTTCTTACTTTTCTTAAACCGGCAGCGGTTAATGCTGCTACCTGATTATCAAAACTATTAAAATTAAGTGTTGTTACATTACTTTGGGTAAGATTTCCGATACCTCCGGAAATATCAATGATGCTGATAGTGCCTTCAGGGTCAATAGTGTAAGCATCATTAGGTTCTCCTTCATTGGCAGTAATTACTTTTGTTCCGTCAGGGGAGAATGTCACCATATCCGGTAAAGCTCCTACAGTTACCTGCTTCAGGAAATTTCCGTTGATGTCAAAAAATACTACAGATCCATTTTGCTGAGGATCAGTATTGGGAGAGGCGGCTGCAATGATTCCGTTTTTCACAGCGATACTTGTGATACCACCATAAGGAGCCATATTGACTGTTTTTATGACTGAAGGTATTGAAGGATTACTGAAATCAATAATATCAAATACATCAGTAATCGAACTGATTGTGAATAAACGTTGTGTTGACGGATCATGAACCACAATTTCTGTAGAACTGTTATTATTTCCTGACGGGTCAAAACTTAGAAGATAATTCAGCTGAATCTGATGGGAAGGAACCGGAGCCGGTTTATCATTGTCTACGATATAAACCGTTGCAGAATTGTCTCCTGAAATAGTAGCTCCCACAGGATTTTCAAGACTTACTACAAAATATTCAGCCTGCTGTTCTGCCACTGTGTCATCAATAATCGGAATATTGACGGTGTAACTCGTTGTAGATGGACTAATGTTAATAGTCTGGTTGGCTAAAGTAAAATCATTGGAATCGGCTGTACTGAAAGGAGCAGGCTTTACAACAAGGTTTACCGTAGAAGCAGAAGGATTGGTAATGTTGATTTTAAATGCAAGATTTCCCGCATTTTCATTAACCTTAATAAAATTCTTTTCTAAAGCAACTGTTGTTCCAGCAGTAGTAAAAGTACTCGAAGTAACAGTGGTAATTCCATTATCACTAAAATCTTCCACCATATTGGGCTTAAGCGCTAAATAATAGGCTTGCCCCGGCACAAGTCCGGAAGCAGGAATTACAGTGATGGTATTGTTAGTGAATGTTGTAGTGAAAGGAATTGGGGTACCTGAAGAATTTCCCAGACGGAAATCAATAAGGTTCTGTGCATTGTAATCGTTGATCGCAGAATTATCTGTTAGCCTTATATTTTCGTTAAAAGATAAGGTCGGATTTACAGCCGTCGAAGCATTATTGGTATTGTGAGCAGGTAAATAAGTAACCGTTGGTGGAGTAGTATCAGGGCCTCCTGCTGGAACAGCATCTACTGTAAAGTTATCAAAACGGTTGTTCCCGCCTGTTCCACCTCCCGTTGCGGAAAATTCTACCTTTAATTTAAAGTTAGGGTTGTTATTAGCACCCGGTACAGCAGAAAAATCGAGTGTTATCAGCTGGGGATCTGCATCCTGAGGATTCACGGTCTGAAACTGTACAAAAGTAGTTCCGTCTGTGGAATAAGACCAGGTCTGTGTTCCTGCTCCCTGACCGGATCTTCTGGTGGTGAACTTAACAATAATGTTATTATAGCCCGTTGTAGGAAGGTTAAACTGTAAAGCCCCTCCAATCGGATTGTTGAATCTTAAATGGGTTCCGGATCCATCACCGTTTCTGGCATTTAAATTTTGCAGACTAAAATTCTGTCCGGTACCTCCGGCAAAATCAATAACACTCGTTCCTCCTGCTATAGGTGCAAGAGAACCATTTACCATCGTAGAAGTAGGGGTCGTAATTGTGGATGCAGAAGCATTATCGTTAAAATTCCAGTAATGAATCAGTGTCTGCCCGAAAAGACCGCTCTGAAAGAAGAATGCGGCAATCACAGACCCTTTTAATAGGTAGTTGTTGATCATTTTTTATTTCAATTAGATAAATACAAAAATGAACTTTATACCTTGCAATTATTTTAATGGAACTTTAAGAAATGTTTAAAAAATAGGTTTATTTCCAATAAAAGATAAAAATTATGTGAATAAGAAACTTTATAGTGAAATTATTTTCCTGATTTTCCCGAAAAGTTTAAAATTGTTCCTGATTTATTTCCTTCCAAAGGATGTTTCTGCATATAAAAATATCCTGAAACAGCAGTCACAAGCAAGAGTACAAAAATAACCAGAACAATTCTTTTTAACATGTCTCTCATAGCGCTAAATTTTTAATATCTCTAATTTCTAAAGTAGATGTAGGGTATCCCTTTTGTGTCACATTGATCATTGCTCTACCCACTTCGTGTAAAGTTAATGATTTTGACTGAAAAAATACAGGAAAAATCCAAATAAAAGGTTTAAAAAACCATTTTACATTGATTTGACCCTCAACAGGTTTCATAAATCCCGGACGGAAATTATAAGCGCCTCTGAAATTCATTCTTTTCAGATCATTTTCTGTTTTTCCTTTTACACGGGCCCACATCATTTTTCCACTCTCTGTGCTGTCTGTACCTGCCCCGGAAACATAGTTGAACACCATTTCAGGATTTTGGTTCAAAACAGCTTTTGCAAAATGAAGGGTTGTATCATAAGTGATTTGGGTGTATTCTTCTTCGTTCATGCCTATACTGCTGATTCCTGCACAGAAAAAGCAGGCATCATAACCTTTTAGTTTTTCATCATTCAGATCGAGCGAAAAAAAGTCAGGGACGAGATATTCTTTCAGCTTAGGATGCGTTTTCCCGGAGGGTTTTCTGCTTATGCTCAGGATTTCGGAAACATCCGGGTTTTCAAGACATTCCATTAAAACACCTTCGCCTACCATTCCCGTAGCTCCTGTAAGAATTATTTTGATTGGGTTCATTGCTTTGCTATTGATATAGGTATGACGGATAGGCATAGGGTTTTACTTTAAAATTTTGGATAAAAGATAAAAGATATTGTCTTAAATGTCCGGATTCAATAATTCAATAGGGGTGGGCTTTAGCCCGCCTTAAAAATGAGCCGCCTTGTACTGGATTTAGCTAAAACTTAATTATACAGATTGCTTCGTCGCTATGCTTCTCGCAATGACAATGGGGAAAACTTTTAAAATAAAAGCCAGCGCATTTTTGCGCTGGCCTTCAATATCTTTATAAGCTTTATTTTTTATGTTGCAGCTGACTGTAAATATTATGGATCAATCCGTCTGCTACGGAAATTTTAGGAACAAAGATTTTATTGATATCAGACCATGACATAACATTGTTAAAAATTCCCAGGGCATGTACCAGTACGTCAGCACGGTCTTCTCTAAGGTTGTAGTTGGTCATTCTTTCTTCCACAGAAAGTTCATTGAATTCTTTGTAAACCTTTTTCAGATGAGACAGAGACATTGGTTTTCCATCTTTGGTCTTGCTCATAGAGAATACTTTGTTGATGTTTCCTCCCGAACCGATGGCAACAATCGGCTTTTTACTGACAATATTTTTCTTGATTTCCTCTTTCATTTCTTTCCAGTTATCCATCGTAACAAGATTGTTGAGAAGACGGATCGTTCCGATGTTGAAAGATTTTTCGTAAACCATCTTACCATTTTCGTAGAAAGTAAGCTCTGTAGAACCTCCGCCCACGTCAATATATAGATAGGCAAATTCTTTGTCAAGACCTTCTGCAACATGATTTTCGTAGATCAGCGTTGCTTCTTCATCACCGGAAATGATTTCAATATCAATTCCGGAGGTATTTTTTACGAGATCAATAATTTCATTACCGTTGGCAGCATCACGCATAGCACTGGTAGCACAGGCTCTGTAGTGGTCTACTTTGTATATTTTCATCAGATCACTGAAGATTTTCATAGAATCAATGACCATTTTTTCTCTTTCCGGACCTATCTTTCCGATGGTAAAAACATCCATTCCCAGTCTCAGAGGAATTCTGAGAAGGTTCAGCTTAATAAATTCAGGCTTTCTGTTATTGATCTTTACCTCATTGATAAGAAGGCGGGCTGCATTACTCCCTATGTCTATCGCTGCTATCTTCATTTCTTGCTTGTTTTAGCTTTTAAATATTTATAGGTTTCTATTTGTGATCGGCATTCTTTTTTATCATTTCTTACGTATTCATTGCTCAGTTTTTTATCTAAAATCCTTGCTTTTACGTTATCTCTAAGCTGGATATCAAGAATATCTTTTAATTCCTTCTTAAGGTTCTTATCAGTGATTTTAGCGGCTGCTTCAATCCTGTAGTCAAGGTTTCTTGTCATCCAGTCTGCGGAAGAAATGTACATGTCTTCAGCCCCTTTATTGTAAAAATACATAACTCTGGCGTGTTCCAGGTATTCATCTACAATACTGATAGCTTTTATTTTTTCTTTGAATTCCTTTTGATTTACAGCACAATAGATACCTCTTACAATCATTCTGGTTACCACTCCGGCTTTAGCAGCTTCATATATTTTTTCAATCAGTGCGCGGTCACTCATTGAGTTTACTTTGACAATGATTTCTGCTCTTCGTCCTGCCTTAGCTTCTTCGATTTCCTTATCGATATGGTGAACAATCTTTTCACGCATAAACTGAGGGCAAACTAATAAATTTTTACAAGTTTTCAAAATGGAAATAAAATCATCTTTCGGTTTTTTCAACACATTGAAGACTTTATTGATATCTGCCATGATGCCGCGGTCAGCAGTCAGCAGCAGATGATCACCATATATTCTGGCTGTTTTTTCGTTGAAATTTCCGGTACTTACGAAGCCATACTGGATTGTTTTATTGTGGGCTCTCTTCTTGATGACACAAAGTTTGGCATGTACTTTTTTGTTTGGAATGCCGACAAGTACGGTAATTCCCTCCGGTTCCAGCATATCTTTCCATTCAAGATTGGATTCTTCATCAAATCTTGCCTGAAGTTCAAGCATTACCGTTACCTCTTTACCATTTCTGGCCGCGTAGATCAGGGCATTGATGATTTTTGAGCTGCTGGCAAGACGGTAAGCGGTAATCTGTATTGATTTTACATCCGGATCCATCGCAGCCTCGCGAAGAAGATCAATCACCGGATTGTACTTGTGGTAAGGGAAAGTTAAAAGTACATCTTCTTTTAAAATGACATCTGTCACTCTTTCCCCATGCTCAAATGCCTGATGCGTAAAAGAGGTTCTTTCTACAGGTCTTTCATACTTTTCAAAAACATCGGGAAAATCCATGAAATGCTTGAAATTATGAATTTTGCCTCCCGGAATGATGCTGTCTTTCTTGGTTAAGTTAAGCTTTCTGATAAGAAGTTCCAGCAGAGCTTTATCCATATCTTTATCAAAAACAAAACGGGTAGGCTTTCCTTTTCTTCTGTTTTTGAGTCCCTTTTCTATTTTTTCTGCAAAATTGGTTCTGATATCATTATCCAGGTCCAGTTCGGCATCTTTTGTTACTTTAAATGCATTGGCTGCAAATTCATCATATCCGAAATAAGAAAATATGTGCGGAAGGTTGAAGGCGATTACATCCTCCAGAAGCATTACATTTTTTTCTTCCGGATCTTCTGTTGGCAGCAATACGAATCTTCCTATAAAACGGGAAGGAATTTCAATAATGGCATAATTACTGGAATACTGCCAGTCTTTTTTTCTCATGGCTACTCCCAGATAAAGACTTTTATCACGCAAATAAGGCATAGGAGTATTTTCGTGAAGGAGAATCGGGATCACATTGGATTCTACCACTTCATCGAAATATTGTCTGACAAATTCTTTTTGGTTGGCTGTCAGGTTTTTGGCATTCTTAATAAAAACTTTATGATCAGCCATTTCGGTCTGGATTTTTTTCCAGGTTTTATCAAAATTCAGCTGTTGTCTCATCACAACTTCATTGATTCTCTGAAGGATCTTGGATGGCGGCTGATAAAAAGATTCGGCAATCACTTTTTCCTTGAAATCCATGGCGCGCTTTAATCCGGCAACACGCACTCTGAAAAATTCATCTAAATTGTTGGAGAAAATTCCGAGGAAACGTATTCTTAAATGTAAGGGAACTTTTTCATCCATGGCTTCCTGCAAAACTCTTTCATTAAAGGCAAGCCATGTAATATCTCGGGGATTAAAGTGTATTGACATTCTAAATGTGTATATTTTATCAAAAATAATAATTCACAAAGATTCTGCCTCTATTTCTTAGGTTAAACTTTGATTAATTTTTGAAGATTGAATGTGGGATTCCTTCTATTTATTGGGACTTCTTGTAAAAGGTCTGGTTATCAGTTGTTTTTGCTATATTTATATCAGGTTATTATCAAAAATTTATTCATTATTTGAAAATATTTACCGGGATTATAAAAAACTTTTAGTCATGAAAAAATTGATAATCATACTTCTGCTGCAGTTATTTGGTTGGGGGCACAGTCAATATGTAGAGGTTCTGGAGAAAGGAAATCTGGAAAACCTGTCTCCCCGGAAATTTATGATTCCTTTACAGCAGCAGGAAAACTATAAATCAGCATTTGTAGGAAGGTACAAAGCTTATTATCCCAATACTTATCTCGGACATTTATTTACAGCCATTGCTGATAAAGCAAAAAGTTCAGGAGCGAATGCTTATCACATTGTAAGCTTTAAAGAAGGAGATCATCAAAATGAATCTGAATTAGTAATAGATACTTATTATATACAGGATTCCGACATCAGACATCAAAGTACGCTTATTGAAAAAAATAGAATTTATATTATTGGCGAGCCCATTCTAAACGGCGGAAATACTTCAAAGTTTAAAGTAAACGGAGAGAAAAGAGAAGTGACAGACAATACATTTGCAGCCATTACTCTAAAGGAAAATGAAGAGGTGAAAATAGTAAAAGGAGGGATTACAGGAATGACGGTATGGGCAAAATGGAAACCGGAGCAGTTTAATAAATTCTACAGTTTCTCAGGTATCGGAATAGACGGTGTAGGTTTTGGAACAAATGGAGTGGGAGTTGGCATTAATACTGGAAGAATATATCCTGTGGATCCGGATCTTGGCTATTTTTTGATTCAGGTTTTAAAAGAAAGTAAATAAAATCTCACGGCAAACTGATGAAAGTTGACACATCTCCATTCAAAAAAATGATTTTTTTTCCTGAATATAATTTCAAAACCCCAGCTTTAATGGGGTTTTTATTTTTATTGTGTCATTTTGTCATATTTTTTTGAATGGTACAGATATTGAGAAATTGAGAGTGTAAATTAAAATTAAAAATAGAAAAAATATAAAATATTATGAGTAAAATAATTGGAATTGACTTAGGAACAACCAACTCTTGTGTTGCTGTAATGGAGGGGAAAGACCCTGTTGTTATTCCTAACGCAGAAGGTAAAAGAACTACTCCTTCTATCGTAGCTTTTACGGAAGACGGAGAAAGAAAAGTAGGTGATCCTGCAAAAAGACAGGCTGTAACGAATCCAACAAAAACTGTTTACTCTATCAAAAGATTTATCGGAACACACTTTAAAGATGATGCTTCTGAAATCACAAGAGTACCTTATAAAGTAGTTGCCGGACCAAACGATACAGTAAAAGTAAAAATCGACGATAGAGAATATACTCCACAGGAAATTTCTGCAATGACGCTTCAGAAAATGAAGAAAACTGCTGAAGATTATCTTGGCCAGGAAGTAACAAGAGCGGTAATCACTGTTCCTGCATACTTCAACGATGCGCAGAGACAAGCTACTAAAGAAGCTGGTGAAATTGCAGGTCTTAAAGTAGAAAGAATCATCAACGAACCTACCGCTGCAGCGTTAGCTTATGGTCTTGATAAAAACCATAAAGATCAGAAAATTGCAGTATATGACCTTGGTGGTGGTACTTTCGATATCTCTATCCTTGACCTTGGAGACGGTGTATTCGAAGTATTGTCTACAAACGGTGATACCCACCTGGGAGGTGATGACTTTGATGATGTGATCATCAACTGGATGGCTGACGAGTTCAAAGCTGAAGAAGGTGTAGACTTGAAAGCTGATGCCATTGCTCTTCAAAGATTGAAAGAAGCAGCTGAAAAAGCTAAAATTGAATTGTCTTCTTCTCCTCAGACTGAAATTAACTTACCATATATAACAGCTACTGCTACAGGTCCTAAACACTTAGTGAAGACTTTAACAAAAGCTAAATTCGAGCAATTATCTGCTGATCTTGTAAGAAGATCTATGGAGCCTGTTGCTAAGGCATTAAAAGATGCTGGTTTATCAACTTCTGATATCGACGAAGTAATCCTGGTAGGTGGTTCTACAAGAATCCCGATTATCCAGGAAGAAGTAGAAAAATTCTTCGGTAAAAAACCATCTAAAGGAGTAAACCCGGATGAGGTTGTTGCCATTGGTGCAGCTATTCAGGGAGGTGTATTGACAGGTGATGTAAAAGATGTATTATTACTTGACGTTACTCCACTTTCTTTAGGTATCGAAACAATGGGTTCTGTATTCACAAAATTAATTGAAGCGAACACTACGATCCCAACTAAAAAATCTGAAGTATTCTCTACAGCTTCTGACAACCAGCCGGCTGTAAGCATCAGAGTAGGACAGGGGGAAAGACCAATGTTCAACGATAACAAGGAAATCGGTAGATTTGACCTTACAGATATTCCACCAGCACCAAGAGGAGTTCCTCAGATTGAAGTAACTTTCGATATTGATGCGAACGGTATCCTAAGCGTATCTGCTAAAGATAAAGGAACTGGTAAAGAGCAGTCTATCAAAATCCAGGCTTCTTCAGGTCTTTCTGACGAAGAAATCGAAAGAATGAAGAAAGAAGCTCAGGAAAATTCTGCAGCAGATGCTAAGAGAAAAGAAGAAGTTGAAATCTTCAACAAAGCTGACGGATTGATCTTCCAGACTGAAAAACAACTGAAAGAATTCGGTGAGAAACTTTCTGCTGACAAAAAAGCAGCCATCGAAGCAGCTCATGCAGAATTGAAAACAGCTTTCGAAGCTAAAAATGCTGATGACGTAAAAGCTAAAACTGAAGCGTTAGATGCAGCCTGGATGGCCGCTTCTGAAGAATTATACGCAGCTGGCCAGCAGCCAGGTGCTGATGCAGGTGCTCAGAACCCTGGTGGAAACGCCGGAGCTGAAGATGTACAGGATGCAGACTTCGAAGAAGTTAAGTAATTATTGATTAATAATAATTAATAAAATATCGAAAATCCCCACAGACAGCTGTCTGTGGGGATTTTTGTTTTTTTTATATTGTTTGATTTTGCGTGTTTTTAACCGTTTTTAATTAGACATTTGTACCATATTTGTACCGGAACTTAATATGCGAAGAAGTGGAACTTAAGGATTTTTTTTATATCTTTAGTTTTTCTAAAAATATGATTAAGAGGATTAAAAGGGAATGTCCACATTGTTCAGAGCAGTTTACACCAAAGACTGTAACTTCGGTTTATTGTACAGAACAATGTTCCAAGAAGGCTTATCAAAAAAGAAAAACGGAAGAGAAGAGGGAAATGCGAAGACAAGGTTTGATTGCAAAGATTCCAATAGATAAAACATTTATCACTGTTCCTGAAGCAATATTGATTTTTGATATTGCGAAAACAACAATTTACAGGCTAATTAAAAATAAAAGTGTTCCTTCTGTTAACGAGGGATCTCGATTAATTAGAGTAGATAGACAGGCTTTGGAAAAACTTTTCCCTATATCTAAGCCAAAAACAGAAAAAATCAGTACAAATCCTTTTGTTTACGATCTTGCTGAAGAGAATTGTTATACGATAGGAGAGATTTCCAAAAAATTTCAATTACACGATACCAGCGTATACAAGCATATTAGAAAATACTCAATTCCTACTCGTCAAATTGGTAACTATGTTTATGCTCCAAAAAGCGAGATTGATAAATTATATAATGGAACTATAGACTAGCGTATGAAACAACTTTCAAAAACTCAAGTGACCGTTAGACTGCGTAAAGCTGAAGACAGAAATGAATGGTATGTCTATTTGGAAAGTTATCCAATTTTTGTAGCTGGCAAAGATGAGCCTCAACGTGATAGGGAATATTTGAATAGAATTGTTCAGACTGTTGAATGGGATAAAAAAAGAACAGGTCGTACTAATTCAAAAAGTGGTATAAAGACATTTAAGCCAAGGCGTGATGATAATGGTGTCATTATATGCAAAAGTGAACGCGATCGTGAAACTATGTTATATGCAGATGGAATTCGCAAACTTCGTCAAAAAGAGTATGATAGTGTAGATCTATATAGTGAAGGTGATGCTGTAAAAGCTGAATTACAAGAAAAGCAAAAAGAGAAGTTTACAGATTACTGTAATCGTTTACTGAAGAAAAGGCACGGGTCTGCAAACAGTTCAGATTCCATTAGAACTAACTGGAAATGTCTAATTGAATTTATTGTAGAGTTTGCGGGTGATGATTTAAGGTTTTCTAAAATTGATTTAAGTTTTGCTGACGATTTTAAGCTTTATCTTTTGTCGGCACCATATCGTGGAAATAAGAAAGGAACACTTTCAAATAATAGTGCTGCAACGTACTTTTCTATTTTTAAAGCAATAGTTTCCCAAGCTTTTATAGATGGATATTTTATGATTGACTTATCAGCAAAGATTAAAGGTATTGGAGAGCAGGAATCTTTCCGTGAACATCTCTCTCTGGAGGAACTTAATCTTTTAGTAAATACACCTTGTGAAAATGATGAACTGAAACGAGCATCATTATTTTCTGCTCTAACGGGTTTACGACATTGCGATATTAAAAGGCTTACGTGGAAAGAACTTGATGTGCAATCCAATCGAATCAAAATTCACTTCAGACAGAAAAAGACAAAAGGGGTTGAGTATACACCAATTTCTGAACAAGCAATTCAATTGTGCGGAACTCCAAGATTACCAGAACAACTTGTATTTGAAAATTTGCATGATAGCTCGTGGATTTCCAGACCGCTTGAAAAATGGATGCAAGCAGCTGGGATAACCAAACATATCACTTTTCACTGCTTCAGGCATACGTTTGCAACACTACAACTTTCTTTAGGAACAGATATTTATACTGTTAGTAAAATGCTGGGTCACACTAAAGTCACCACTACTCAAATTTATGCGAAAGTAGTTGATGAACTAAAAAATAAAGCAGCTGGTGCAATAAAGTTAGATGAAAGTCTTATCAAAGAAAATCAACAAATTTTACAATCAAACTAATAAAGATGAAAATTAAGTATTTTGAGTACATCTGTATGTACATTCCAATTGTTATTGTAAGTATGCTCTTGGGTGTTTTAGCTTGTGCTATAACAATACATTCGCTACAAAATGAAGTAAGCTTTTATATGATACAGAAAATTGAAAAGGGAGACTAATGCGGTTTCCTTTTTTGCATATCTAAAAGCCCATTATT